>CP058667.1:1002857-1337142 GCA_020544305.1 Staphylococcus taiwanensis | reverse complement strand
ACTGTCATTAAATCACTAAGGCTAACTGCACTAATTGAGCCGAATAATAAACCAACAATTTCTTGATTGAAACCATCAGCTAAAGATATGAAAATAGCACTTAATGCTATCCCAGCACTCATAATAATTGGTATTGCTATTTCTTGATAATTAGAATATGAAGTCCTTAATTTTTCAATTAATAGGGCCCCAACTATCGCGAATAGAATTCCAAACCACATAGGGTTAATTATAGCTAATGCAGGGGATATTGTTAATACGAACATTCCAAATGAAATGCCCCCTAGCGTTACATGACTTAAAGCGTCAGCGATTAAAGATAATCTTCTAACAACAATAAATGCGCCAATTAAGGGTGCGATAAATCCAATCAAAATACCACTTAGTAAAGAGTATCTCATGAAATCAAAATTTAATAGGGCTTCAATCATGAATATCACCACTAATTTGTTTTCTTATAAAATTCATTTTAAACTCCTAAATTTATTAAATTTTTTATGATTCACAACATTCTCTGTCATGTTGATGATCTACAAATTTTACAGGATGACCATAAATTTTTGATATCTCAACTTCATCCAATTTTTTAAATTCTTCAGTCGAACCGTGAAAATGTAAATGTCTATTGAGACATGCGACTCTAGTTGCAGTATCAGCTACTACCCCGATGTCATGTGTAACTAAAATTATAGTTATTCCTTCTTCTTTCAAATGTTGTAAAGTTTCATAAAATTCACTTACATGCTTAGCATCAATTCCATTCGTTGGTTCATCTAAGACTAAAACTGAAGGATTAGAGATTAAAGCACGAGCTATTAAAACTCTCTGTTGTTGTCCACCTGATAGTTCAGCTATATTTTTATTAATTAAATGGTGAATATTTAAACGAGACAAAACATTATCAACTAATAATTCATCGTTTTTATTAAATCTTTGAAATAATTTTTTTGTTTTTGTTAATCCACTCAACACAACTTCTTTGACACTGGCTGGAAAGCCAGCGTTAAATGCGGTGGCTTTTTGAGATACATAGCTGATTTTTAATGCTGATTGATTATTTTTTTTATATGATTTACCATCAATGAAAATTTCACCTTTTTGTAATGGCAATAAACCTAAAATTATTTTAAGTAAAGTTGATTTACCAGCTCCATTAGGACCTACAATAGCCAGAAATTCACCTTTATTAATTTGAATATTAATATTTTCAAGAACTTGTTTGTTATCAAAATGATAATCAATATTTTTTAATTCAAAAACAGGTTGTAGCATTTTTTCACCTCGAATAATACTATACAGTTTACAGTATATTTTGTAAATAGTAATGTTTACGACTTGAAAGAAAAGGGATAACATAGAAAATGATGAGATAGATTCTTAAATAGAATTCGTATCTCATCATAACTTTTATTATTATTGTTGTAAGATTTTTTCTTTTAAATTCTCATCAAATTGTTGTGATTTTAGCATTTCAATTTCAAATTTATAAGGTGGTTTTTTATTCTTCTTATCTTCACCTACATATGGTGTTTCTAGGATTTTTGGGATATCTTTAAAAACATCATGATGTACTACATAATTAAGTGCATCAAATCCTATATGTCCGAAACCAATATTTTCATGGCGGTCTTTATGTGCACCTTGTTCATTTTTACTATCGTTCACATGAACAACTTTAATACGATCTAATCCAATAATTTTATCAAATTCATTTAACACGCCATCAAAATCTTCTTTAATATTGTACCCAGCATCATGCGTATGACAAGTATCGAAACAGATTGATAATCTATTATTATGTGTTACGCCATCAATAATACGTGCGATCTCCTCAAATGTTCGCCCTACTTCAGAACCTTTTCCAGCCATAGTTTCCAAAGCAATGCGTACATCATTGTCATGAGTCAAAACTTCATTTAAACCTTTGATAATTTGGTCGATACCTTTATCAGCACCTGCGCCCACATGTGCACCTGGATGTAATACGATATCTTTTGCTCCTAATGCTTGTGTACGTTCAATCTCACTTTGTAAGAAATCAACACCTAATTGAAATACTTCTGGCTTAGTCGTATTAGCGATATTGATTATATAAGGGGCATGTACAAGAATATTTGATAAGCCAAATTCTTTCATAGCTTCATGGCCTTTTTCAATATTTAAATCTTCAATACTTTTTCTTCGTGTATTTTGTGGCGCACCAGTATAAATCATAAATGTAGATTCACCAAATTTATGTGCTTCTTCAACTGAACCTTGTAACATTTTTTTACCACTCATAGATACATGTGATCCAAGTAACATACGATTCACCTATCCTTTTTTATTATTTTTTCTCTGTTGTCGATTTTGTCTTTTACTATATTGTTTACGTTCTTGACGTTTCATACGGTCTACTTCTTGTTTAAATTTCTTTTTGTAACCTGGTTTCACTTTATTTTTAGATTTGCTTCGCACTTTATGTTTAACTTCATTTGTTAAATGATCGTCTTTTCGCTCACGCTTACGACGTGTATTGTGAGCCTTGATAGGAGTTAATTCTCCATTTTTCACATCAACGTTTTCAAAGTGGTAACCTTTATCTTCAATTAAAGCGATATTGTGTTCTTCATCAGGACTATATAAAGTAATTGCTACGCCTTTATAATTACCTCTACCTGTTCTACCTACTCTGTGAGTAAAGAAATCGATGTCATTCGGCACATCAAAGTTAATGACATGACTAACACCTTCAATATCAATACCACGAGAAGCTAAATCACTTGCGATTACAAATTGAAATTCTAAATTTCGAATACGCTTCATTTGTTGTTTGCGTTCTCGAGGAGATAATCCGCCATGAATCATTCCCACTTTAATACCAGCTTGGTTTAGTGAATTAGCAAGTTCATCAGCATTATCTCTACTATTACAAAAAACGATACATAAATAAGGATTAAGTATATCTATTAATTGTAGTGTTTTATCTACTTTTTCTGTACCTTTAGTTGGAATTAAATAGAATTCAATGTTTTTCTTATTTTGAGATTTAGAATCTACTTCTACATATTCAGGATTACTTAAATATTTATTTAAAAACGGTTGTAAAGATTTAGGAATGGTAGCACTAAAAACGGCTATATGCGCATTTTCATCTAAACGTGAAGCTATTAAATCTACATCTTCAATTAAGCCTAAATCAATCATTAAATCAGCTTCGTCAACAATTAAATATGATGCTAGATGTACATGTAAATGTCCAGTTTGCGCTAAATCATTGATTCTTGTCGGAGTGCCAATAATTAATTGAGGTTGATTATTGGTACGTTGTCGATCTTTCTCAATATCAGTACCTCCTATAAATAGACTCACTTTAACTTCTTCTTTAAACCTTGCCAAGTGACTTGCAGCTTGATAAAGTTGTTGAGCTAATTCTCTCGTAGGAGCAACTACGATTGCTTGTGGTTCTTTAGTATTTATATCGATTAAATCCATTAAAGGTAATAAAAAAGCGTGAGATTTGCCTGTACCTGTTTGAGATTGACCGATTAAGTTTGTTCCTTTTTTTATTCTAGGAATAATCCTATTTTGTATTTCTGTTGGTTTATTAAAATTTAAATCTTTTACAGCATCAATGAGTGTAGCATCTAAATTAAATAATTCAAATGGATGTTTTGTCATTCATTTGACCTCCTTTAAGTATTCATGTTGTTAATAGTGTTTATTTATACATAATTAAATGGATCTGTATTGATATCAGAAGCTTCAATGACAACTTTTTCACTCTGTTCAAATAACCATTGATTTAATAAATCTCTAAGGCCATCGCGCATAACATATTCACTATAATGATTGATATCTAATACGTTAATACCATTTGTTTTAGCATCAAGAGCGTCATGGTGTTTGATATCGCCTGTTACAAAAATGTCTGCCCCTTTTTCAAACGCTAACGTTTCGAATCCAATACCTGCGCCACCTATAACAGCTACTTTTTTTATTATTGCATTGGTATCACCAGCAAATCTTACGCAAGGTAATTCTAATGATGTTTTTGCTTGTAATACAAAATCTTTAATAGACATCGGTTCATTTAGTTCACCAATTTTACCTAATCCGTAATTCGCGGATTTAGTCATTTTGATAAAATCATAAACAGGTGTTTCATAAGGATGATTATTAATAATAGTATTTTCAGCAATGTGAAGTTGGTCAGAATCAATCATAAATTCAATTTTTACTTCATTAACATATTCAATACTATCAATTTCACCTATATGTGGATTCGCTTCACCAATCGGTTTAAATTGCCCTGTGCCTTCCGTTTCAAAAAAGCAATATTCATAATTTCCTTCTTTAGCTAAACCGGCTTCATCTAAGCTATTCTTAAACGACTCCACTTCTTCTTTAGGAATATAAGTTTGTACTTTGTAATAAACAACTTCTTCAGTATTTAAGAAGCGAATATTTTGTAAATTTAATTTTTGCGCTAACATCTCATTTACACCATCTATATGATTATCTAGATTTGTATGCAATGCAATTATATTTATATTATTAGATATAATTTTGCGAATTAGCGCCCCATAACCATCATCAGTAATAGACTTTATGCCTTTAAAAATAAGTGGATGGTGAGCAACGATAGTATTGTAGCCTTTCATTATAGCTTGATCAACTATCGCATTAGTACAATCAAGCGTTGTAAGTATACCAGTAATTTCACTTTCATTACTACCAATTAATAACCCTACATTGTCCCAACTTTCAGCAGTTTTTAATGGAACATTTTTATCAATAATTGACATTAATTGCTTAATTTTCATTTAAAAGCACCTCTTTTATTAAAGACATTTCATTTTCTATTTCTTTTAGTCTCTCATGATGTACTTCTGAATTCAATTGATTACGAATGTGTTCTAACGCCTTTAGTTCATGGTTCCATTTTTTATAAAAAGTTTCATTTTTATGTTTTAATAATTCCGGACCAAATTTAAGTTCGCTTTTGTTCAAATTCAAATTAGAATTATCATATTCAGCCACGACTATCTCATATATATGTCCTTTTTCTTCAATTATGCTCTCACTTACAATGCTATAATTTAACATTTCTAATGTTTTTCGAAGAACTTCAGTTTGAATATTACTTTGTAAGATTAATCGTGGCTTATTTGATAATTTAGATTTACCCTCGCTAAGAATTTTTGCGATAAGAGGACCTCCCATACCACAAATAGTAATATTGTTTATGTCATCAGCATTATTAATAACGCTCAAACCATCACCTAATCGAACGTCAATCTTACTATTGAGACCATTTTCAGCTACATTTTTTTGCGCGGCTTTAAAAGGACCTGAAATTACTTCTCCAGCAATGGCATATTCAATTAAGTTTTCCTTAATGGCATAAATGGGTAAGTATGCATGATCTGATCCGATGTCTGCTAATTTTCCAGGCTTAAGGTAATGACTGACCTGAGTTAGTCTTTGATTTAAAGTTATCATAGAAATCTCCTTTATCTAAAAAAAGAGACTGGGACATGTGAAGTGTCTCAGTCTAATGTACGTTTAGTCTTTGGACAAGAAAATTAAAACAATTAATCATCGTCTTTGATTTCTTAAAATCTTATTTAGAGACTGACTAAATTTGAATTAATTATATAAGGAAGTGGAACAGAATTCTTTTTAAATTCGTTGTAACCCCAACTTGCTTAACTTGTAAAATCACTTTCGTGATTTTTTGTGTTGGGGCCCCGAACCCCAACTTGCTTAACTTGTAAAATCACTTTCGTGATTTTTTGTGTTGGGGCCCCGAACCCCAACTTGCTTAACTTGTAAAATCACTTTCGTGATTTTTTGTGTTGGGGCCCCGAACCCCAACTTGCTTAACTTGTAAATCACTTTCATGATTTTTTGTGTTGGGGCCCGAACCCCAAACTGTTTAGCTTGTAAAATCATTTTCGTGTTTTTTTGTGTCGGGCCCCGAACCTCAGCTTTCATTGCTTATAAAATCACTTTCGTGATTTTTTGTGTTGGGGCCCCGAACCCCAAACTGTTTAGCTTGTAAAATCATTTTCGTGTTTTTTTGTGTCGGGCCATGAACCTCAGCTTTCATTGCTTGTAGATTTCTTAGTGAAATTCTCTTTGCTGGGGCCACGCCCACCTCCGCAAGAATGACTAGAACTGAGAAAACTTGATTTAAGCGCCTTCTCTGTTCAGTCAGCTACTGCGAATTTGCAAAATAACATTATTATGTTATTTATGTCCCAGGTTCAAGTTAATATAGTAAAATACCTTAAAATTTAGTCCATAAAATCTTTAAGACGTTTACTACGACTTGGATGTCTAAGTTTTCTTAACGCTTTAGCTTCAATTTGTCGAATACGTTCTCTAGTTACTCCAAAAACTTTACCAACTTCTTCTAATGTTCTTGTTCTACCATCATCTAATCCAAATCGTAAACGAAGAACATTTTCTTCACGATCGGTAAGTGTATCAAGGACGTCTTCTAATTGCTCTTTTAACAATTCATAAGCGGCATGGTCAGAAGGACTCTGAGCTTCTTGATCTTCTATAAAATCGCCTAAGTGACTATCATCTTCTTCACCAATAGGTGTTTCCAATGATACAGGTTCTTGTGCAATTTTTAGAATTTCGCGTACTTTTTCAGGTGGCAAATCCATTTCTTCACCGATTTCTTCAGGTGCTGGATCTCTACCTAAGTCTTGTAGTAATTGTCTTTGTACGCGGATTAATTTATTGATTGTCTCAACCATATGAACTGGAATACGAATGGTACGTGCTTGATCGGCGATGGCTCTAGTTATCGCTTGTCTAATCCACCAAGTAGCATAAGTTGAGAATTTAAAACCTTTACTAAAGTCAAATTTTTCTACTGCTTTAATAAGTCCCATGTTACCTTCTTGAATTAAATCTAAAAATAGCATGCCACGGCCAACATATCTTTTAGCGATACTTACTACTAAACGTAAGTTAGCTTCTGCAAGACGAGATTTTGCAATTTCATCTCCTTTTTCGATACGTTTAGCAAGTTCAATTTCTTCTTGAGCGCTAAGTAAATTTACACGACCGATTTCTTTTAAATACATTCTCACTGGGTCGTTAATTTTTACACCTGGAGGGGCACTTAAGTCGTTAGGGTTTAATTTTTCATCAGTATCTGAACTATCTTTTTCATTTACTAAACTGATGTCATTATCGTTTAATTGATCAAAGAAATCATCCATTTGATCAGAGTCCATATCAAAATTTTGTAATTTTTCAGCTATTTCTTCATGGCTCAGATGGCCTTCTTTTTTACCTTTATCAATTAATTGTTTTTTAACATCTTCTAATGTTAAAGTCGGATCAATTGTTTGTTTTTTAATTTTAACTTGGTTATCAGACATGAAAAGGCCTCCCAATTTTAATGTATGCTTTCAATCAAGATATTTAATTATATAATATTTCTATATAATCAGAAAAGTATAAATAAAATTTCAGAATAATATTAACACTTTAATTTTTGTTTTTAAATGATTTATGGAATTTTAATTTCACATTATAAGAGTATCTAATACTTTTAAAGCTATATTCCACATTTACCCGTTAAAAGCGCATAATAACCATTATACAATAATGGTTATTAAATAGGAATACTATAGGAATAGAAATTTATTTCAAATTATAGTATTTACATTCTTTGTTTATTTTTTTTCACAATTTGTTCTAGATAGTATTTTTGCAATTCTAAATCACCAATTCTAGCAGCCTCACGCAATTTATGATTTAATTCTTCAATAGTATCTTCATATTTGTCTTCATTAATTACAGCCATGTAATCTTCAATCTCACTATCATATGGCTCTTCATTAATATCATAATTATCTAAAGCTATAATTGCATCTCGAATATCATCATTATCCGTATATAAAATAATATCGCTGATTAAGTATTTGTCATTTTCAGCATAAAATTCTTTTAAAATAGCAAATATACGCTGGAAAAATTTATTTGTAAAGTCGTTATCCTCGAGTTGCTTTTGATAATTTAAAAACAAATCTTTATCATACATAAAATGTTTGAGCAGTGCTCTTTCTGCTTTCTCATGCTTGTTTAAATTTGTAAATATAGTCGTAACTGTTTGTTCATTACCTATATAAGCATCATCATATATATAATTATCAGGAAATTGTGGCGCGTTAGGAATGTTTTGTTGGTGAGCGACATCCCCGTGTATTGTGTTTGGATCTACGTTAAATATATCCGCTACATCATGAATTACTTTCTGTTGAAGAATTTGTGAATGCATCATTGCAATATCCTGCGTAGCTTCTTTTAAATAACGTTCATAAGCTAAATCATTGTTAATAATTTCGTCTTTATGACTATTGACTTTATATAGTATGAAAGATTTCTTTTCATTATTAACAAAATTTAAAAATTTATCATTGCCATATTTAGTAATATATTCATCAGGATCCATATCTTTAGGTAATTGTACAACAAATACATTTAAGCCTTGTTGTAATAAATGTTGACCTGTTTTAATTGTTGCTTCTTGACCAGCAAAATCACCATCAAACATCAATGTTACGTTAGACGTTAACTTTTTAAGAACAGTCATATGCTCATCAGATAGTGCAGTACCCATACTAGCAACTACTGCTTTTAAGCCAGAATAATCTGCCTTAATAACATCCATAAATCCTTCTAATAATATAACTTCATCATTTTTACGAATAGATTTCCTAGCGTTATCTAGATTATAGAGTAATCTTCTTTTCTGAAAAATTGGCGTCTCAGGGCTATTTAAATATTTAGGCTCTTGATTATTATAGGTTCTACCAGAATAGCCTACAATTCTACCTTGAGCATTTTTAAGGGGGAACATAATTCGATCTCTGAAACGATCATAATAACTAAAATTCTCTTCATTACGGGATAATAAACCAGCTTCATAGGCTAATTCAATGTCGTAGCCCTTTTGTTGTAGAAAATCATGACAGAAATGAGAATTATTAGGGGCATAGCCGATTCCCCTAGCTTTAATTAAATCTTCAGTAAAACCTCTATTCATAAGATAGTTTAAAGCTTCTTCACCTTCCACAGATTTCATTAAGGCATATTGATAATATTCTTGAATTAATTCATGCATTTCAATCATATTTAAGTCGTCAGTAGCAATTTGAGTTGATTTATTACTATAATCGCCTACATCAACATTTATATTTGCACGTTCGCCTAATTCCTTTACAGCCTCAACAAAAGAAATATCTTTAATTTCTTGAGTGAATTGGAATACGTTACCACCCTTTTTACAACCAAAGCAATGGCAAATTTGCTTATCTTCTGAAACTGTGAATGAAGGTGTTTTTTCGTCATGAAAAGGACACAAACCAATATAATTGCGTCCTCTTTTTTCTAACTTTACATATTCACTAACTAAATCCAATATGTCCGTTTTTTCTTTAATTTCATTTATTACTGACTGTTCGATACGCAAAATAAATCACCTTTAAATATTAGTCAAAATATTATACCTTTAATCACTAAAAATTAAAATTATTTTGCTTGTTGTTCTATTAAATGGATAACATCATTTGCAGTTTCTTCAATTGCTTTGTCAGAAACATCAATAACTGAACAACCTATTTTCTCAACGATTTCTTCAAAATAATTAATTTCCTCTTGTATTCTAACCTCATTGGCATACCTAGCTGTGTCACCTAAACCTAGCTGTTTTAATCGTTGTTTTCTAATACGATTCAACTTTTCCTCGCTAATTCTCAAAGCAATACATTTAGATGGATCAATCTCAAATAAAGTCTCTGGAGGTGTTACTTCAGGGACAATAGGTACATTCATTACTTTATAACTCTTATGTGCTAAATACTGGGATAATGGTGTTTTAGAGGTTCTCGATACACCTATAAGTACAATATCTGCTTTAGGTAATCCTTTAGGGTCTTTACCATCATCATATTTTACAGCAAATTCTATAGCATCTATTTTTTTGAAATAGGCATCATCTAATCGATGAACCCTTCCAGGTTGATTGTATGGATTTTCATCAAAAGCATTGTTTAACAGGCCCATTAACGGACCCATAATATCAACAGAATTCAATTCATATTCTTGAATTTTATTTTCCATATATGTTTTCATTTCTGGTTTTACAAGTGTATAAACAACAATAGCTTGTTTATCATTAGCAACTTGAATTACCTCATCAATATCGTTAATCGTTTCAATATAAGGATATCTTAAAAATTCATGTTTACATTCTTTTGGGTTAAACTGAGAAATACACGCTCTTGCTACTAATTCAGCAGTTTCTCCAATGGAGTCAGATGCGATGACTATCTTTATATTTTCCATCGTTCGTAATACCACCTATTCTTTAAATAATGATACAAATAATTTAGATATAGTTGTTTTAGAGATTCTTCCTACGACTCGATAATGATTATTATCTTTCTTTTTAACGATTGGAATAGAATCTATTTCTTTCTCAATCATTTGATTTGCTGCATAAATGACTAACTCATCCTCTTCCAAATATGTTAAATTTGGCATACGCGACATGTTGACACTAATAGGCATAGTGTGAATGTCTTCCCCTATCATAGACGCACGTAATAAATCTTTTCTTGAACAAACGCCAATGAAATTATTCTGCTTATTTGTGATAAATAAAGTGCCAGCATCTTCAAGAAATATAGTACATATCGCATCATAAACCGTCATATCTTCTTTAACAATTACTGGAGGTGACATATAATCTTTAACTACGTACTGACGTAATTTATCGCTCATAAGTTTATCTTTTGATTTACCTGAATAATAATATCCTACGCGTGGTCTCGCTTCTAAAAAACCTGACATAGTTAATATAGCTAAATCTGGACGGAGTGTAGCACGGGTTAGATCTAATTTTTCAGCAATATGTTCACCAGTAATAGGCCCCCCACTTTTAACAATTTCAATTATTTGTTCCTGTCTTTTACTAAGTTCTATAGGTCTTCACCCCTTTTTACTTATATTCTATTATACCTATTTATTTATCTGCCTACAAATGTATATAAATCCTTGCTATTAGATATTTAATCCATTAAAATATTGGTAAGCGAGTTAAGGATGGTGAAAGCTTAACATTAATAATTTGGCCTAATAATAATTTAAATAAGAGCGAGTGTCTACACTAATTTGGGTGGAACCGCGGGTTAAACTAAGGTAAAACTATATATTTATATATAGCTAATAATATTAACTCGTCCCAAGATGATAACGAATGTACTAGTGCATTTGTATATTGTCTTGGGGCGTTTTTTGTATTTAATAAGGAGAGATTATATGGTTAAAGATATGGATACGATTGTTTCATTAGCAAAACACAGAGGGTTTGTTTTCCCTGGTAGTGATATTTATGGTGGTTTATCAAACACTTGGGATTATGGTCCATTAGGTGTTGAATTGAAAAATAACGTTAAAAAAGCTTGGTGGCAAAAATTTATTACACAATCACCTTTTAACGTAGGTATTGATGCAGCAATTTTAATGAACCCTAAAACTTGGGAAGCATCAGGACATCTAGGCAACTTCAATGACCCTATGATTGATAATAAAGATAGTAAAATTCGCTATCGTGCGGACAAATTAATTGAAGATTACATGCAAAAAGAAAAAGGCGATGAAAACTTTATCGCAGATGGATTAAGTTTTGATGAAATGAAACGTATTATTGACGATGAAGGGATTGTATGTCCTGTAAGTGGTACTGCCAATTGGACTGATATTCGTCAATTTAACTTAATGTTTAAAACCTTCCAAGGTGTTACAGAAGATTCAACAAATGAAATTTTCTTACGTCCTGAAACTGCACAAGGTATTTTTGTAAATTACAAAAATGTACAACGTTCAATGCGTAAAAAATTACCATTTGGTATTGGACAAATCGGTAAATCATTCCGTAATGAAATTACGCCTGGTAACTTCATCTTTAGAACAAGAGAATTCGAACAAATGGAATTGGAATTCTTCTGTAAACCTGGTGAAGAAATTGAATGGCAAAATTATTGGAAAACATTCGCTAGTCAATGGTTAAAAGATTTAAACATTAACGAAGAGAATATGCGTTTACGTGACCATGATGAAGAAGAATTATCACATTACTCTAACGCAACTACAGATATTGAATACCGTTTCCCATTTGGTTGGGGTGAATTATGGGGTATCGCGAGTCGTACAGATTTTGACTTGAAAAAACATAGTGAACACTCTGGCGAAGACTTTAGATATCATGATCCTGAAACTAATGAAAAGTATGTACCTTATTGTATCGAACCATCTTTAGGTGCAGATCGTGTTACATTAGCTTTCTTATGTGATGCTTATGAAGAAGAAGGCGTTGAGGGTAGTAAGGATGCACGTACAGTAATGCACTTCCACCCTGCTTTAGCACCATATAAAGCTGCCGTATTACCTTTAAGTAAAAAATTATCAGAAGAAGCGATTAAAATATTTGAACAATTGAGTGCTAAATTTGCAATTGATTTTGACGAATCTCAATCAATTGGTAAACGTTATCGTCGTCAGGACGAAATTGGTACGCCTTATTGTATTACTTTCGACTTCGATTCATTAGAAGACAACCAAGTTACAGTTCGTGACCGTGACTCTATGGAACAAGTTCGTATGCCTATTTCTGAACTTGAAACTTTCTTAGCTGAAAAAGTAACATTTTAATTAGTATAAAATAAGCCTCGATACGACAGTTGCCGTATTGAGGCTTATTTTTTAATGAATGAAGAATTTTAATGATTTACTGTTCTAATCGTTTAAGCTGGTTAATTAATTTTTGACCTTTAAAATACATGCCAGCATATTCTCTATAAAGCATAATTAATAGTTCAGACATTTCGTCTAAAATGGTTTGATTAATATTAAACTGATTCATTTTATCGATAGGTAATTTTTGAAGTATATCTAGTAGATATAATGTTTTATTAGAAATTTTTAGTGCATGCGGATCTCTATATAATTCACTTTCGGTTATCGTTCCATCAAATACAAAACTAAAAGCAACTAATTTAGATTGGTCTGTAACACCTGATATTGCTGAACGATTGAAAAAAGCGGTGAATCCAAATCGATTCATGCATTTCAGTAATACAATGATAGACATTAATTGAGCAGAGTCTCCACTTGTAATTTTGCTTAGTACAAAATTAAGCAATTGATAATGATATGGTGAAACTTCATCACTATCCATTGAACGATCTATTGTTTCAACACATAATGTTGCATAACTGCTTTTGAAAATATCTAATCGCAAATCATAATGTTGGTTAATTACATCGATTGAACTTAATGTTCCCATACCTTTCCACTTATTATAAATAAATAAGCCATACACAAATAATTGCGTATGGGCTTGGAGACCGGTTTTTGATTTCTTAGCACGTCTTACCATTAATGGAATTTTCGCACCATGCTCATTTAATATTGTGATAATTTTATCAGATTCACCATAATCTACTGATTTAATAATAATCCCTTTTTGACGTTCGAGCATGTTTTACCGGCCCCTCCTTTACTGTTTAATCAATCTTGGTCTTCTATGTACCCCATTTGACGTATAAAATTAACCTTATTACGCCAATCTTTTTGCACTTTCACCCAAAGCTCAAGGTATACTTTTGAGCCTAATAACATCTCTATATCATGTCTAGCTCTTTTACCAACTTCTTTTAGTTTTTTTCCACCTTTACCAATGACAATTCCCTTTTGTGAATCACGTTCGACGAATATTGTTGCTTCTACTCTAACACGCTCTTCACTTTCTTTAATCATTCGGTCAACATTGACACCGATTGCATGAGGAATTTCTTCACTCGTAAGATGTAATATTTTTTCACGAATAATTTCACTAACAACAAATTGTTCGGGGTGATCTGAAATTTGATCATCTGGATAATATTTAGGTCCTTCTGGTAAATACGTTTTTAGAACATCAATGAAATGATCGACATTTAACCCTTCTAATGCAGAGATTGGTACTATTTCAGTGAAATTCATATATTTTTGGTATTGTTCAATTCTAGGCATCAACGTATCTGGATGCACCAAATCGATTTTATTTAAGACTAAAAACACCGGCGTCTTAACATTTTTCAGCATCTCCATAATGTATTCATCGCCACGACCAATTTCTTCATTTACATTAACCATAAACATAATAGCATCAATTTCAGATAATGTATTTTTAGCTACTCGCATCATATAATCGCCTAATTTATGTTTAGGCTTATGAATACCTGGCGTATCTAAAAAGATAATTTGAGCATCATCTCTTGTCATGACACCTTGAATTTTATTGCGCGTTGTTTGTGCTTTGTCAGACATAATGGCAATTTTATGTCCGATAACTCTATTCATAAATGTAGATTTACCTACATTTGGTCTTCCTATAATTGAAACAAATCCTGACTTATGTTCTGTCATTTATTCTAAATCCTTTCCTGAAAAGCCATGTGGTAATAAATCTGCCACAGATGACTCAAGTAGTTCTCCCTTATGATTAGTCATATAAACTGGCATATCATCATCACACAATTCTTTTAAAACTTGTCTGCAAGTTCCGCAAGGTGAAGAAGGTTTATCTGCGTTCACAGTAACTGTAATTGACTCAAAGTCTCCTGGACGATATCCTTCTGAAATTGCAGCTACTAAACTTGATCTTTCCGCACAAATTGAAGAAGGATAGGCCGCATTTTCAACATTAGCACCATAGAACGTTCGCCCATCTTTTGTTTTTAAATAGGCACCTACTTTAAACTTACTATAAGGTGCATAAGCACGTTGTTGTGCTGTCTTTGCTTCTTGAAAATAATGTGATTGATAACTCATCTGACCCATCCCCTTTTTCAATCAAAAAATATGTGGTAAAAAAATGATTAACCCGATAATTAATGCAAATATAGAAACAAGCATCACGCTAAATGCAGCGATATCTTTGGCTTGTTTAGCGAGTTCGTGATACTCCATGGTTACTAAATCGACAACACACTCAATAGCCGTGTTTACAGCTTCTAATGTTAAAACTAGAAAGATAGCTAATAAAATAAACATCCATTCAATACTATTTAATTTTAAAATAAAACCTAATAAGATAGTTATTAATGCTATGACAATATGAAGTAAATAATTATGATCTTTTAGAAGAAGCGTTTTAAATCCATCAAACGTATATTTGAAACGTTTTAGTTTATTAATCTCGAGTCAGTCCATATGCGTTTAGTATAGTATCTTGACGACCGAACATCTCTTTCTCATCTTCTTCGTTCATATGATCATATCCTAATAAATGTAAGAAACCGTGAAGGGCTAAAAAACCTAATTCACGTTCAAATGAATGGGCATAAGCATTTGCCTGTTCCTCAGCTACATCTGTACAAATAATTATATCACCGAGCACTCTAGGGATATCTAAACCAATAATTTCAGGTTCATCTTCTTCAAGCGCAAAAGAAATCACGTCGGTTACTTTATCTTTGTCTCTATACATACGGTTAATCTTTTGAATCTCATTTTTATCCACAAAAGTTACCGAAAGTTCAGCGTCTTCTTCAATTCTTTCTTGTTCTTTAGCAAAGCTAAGTAAGTCATCAATCTGTTGATACCATTCATCTTTAACGAGTTCTGTATGGTCATTAAAATCAATTGTAAACATTTAGATGTCTCCTTCATAGCGATCAATAATTTTACTTACCAATGGGTGTCTAACAACGTCAGTTTGGTCTAATTGCATTATATTTATTCCTTTAACACCATGCAATTTTTTAACAGCTTCTTTTAAGCCACTTTTAACACCTTTAGGTAAATCTATTTGTGTTTGGTCTCCAGTAACTACCATTTTTGAACCAAATCCTAATCTAGTTAAGAACATTTTCATTTGAGCGTGCGTCGTATTTTGAGCTTCGTCAAGTATTACAAAAGCATCATCTAATGTTCGTCCACGCATATATGCCAAAGGAGCAATTTCAATCGTACCACGTTCAATAAAACGGGCAGTTTGTTCTCTTCCTAGAACCGTATTCAAACCATCATATAATGGTCTAAGATAAGGATCAACTTTTTCTTTTAAATCCCCCGGTAAAAATCCTAAAGACTCACCAGCTTCAACAGCTGGGCGTGTTAAAACAATTCGTTTGACATTGCCTTTGCGTAGTTGTTTAGCTGCATATACTACAGCTAAAAATGTTTTACCTGTTCCAGCTGGGCCAATTCCAAAAACTAAATCATTGTTTTTCATTGCATTGATGTATAAACGTTGCCCCATTGTTTTTGCACGAATCGTCTTACCAAATGCATCCTTTGTTATTTCTTCATCGTATAGGTCTAAAAGGTGTTGTATTGTATCATTTTCTGCCATTTTAATTGCAGCTTCAACATCTTTTAACGTAATTGAGTTTCCCAATTCAATTACTTTTAATAAGTTTTTTAGAACTAATTCTGCTTTTTCAACATGCGCCAATATTTGGCCTTTAACAGCAATTTCTTGTCCACGCGCATGTATCTCGACATTAAATGCTTCCTCAATTGCTTTTAAATGCTCGTCATTATTTCCAATTAAAGCTTGAGAATGATTTATGTCATCTATTTGAATTATTCCTGGCATACAAGAGCTCCTTTTCATAATTGCAATATTATTTTCATGTTATTATCTATACTTGAATCTCACTGCATATATGTTTGCGTGATAAATTCTCTCAATCTATTTTGAAACAAATTTGAAAATATAGTAATAATACCTTTCATATAAATTTTACTAAACTATAGTTAAGTATACAAATTTAAATGACTTAGTGTCGTAACTAATATGTACTTATAATATTATAATGATATTAACTTTTAATGTTAAATATTATCTTATAATATAAAAATTTGCATTTTGATAATGCTTATTCATGATCATTATTGAAGTTACTCAATTGATTACGTATCATCTATAAAAACAATTTGCATTGTATAAAAATAGGACCGAAAAAGTTGGATTTTTCGGTCCCATTTATAAGTATTTACAATTGTTTAGGTTTATTAAGCACCTCTTGCCACATCAAGCCATTAATAATTGGATCATTATCAAATTGGAAACGTTGATGCGTCATATCTTGTTCAATTGATTTACTATTGAGTAATTGCTTTAATCTAAAACGTTTTGTACGTTCTGAAAGATTTTTATCATTGATAATCTCACGAGCTTTATTTTCAATTCTTGAAAGTTGCTTTTCTTTTTCTCGATCAATCTCAGCACGAACTGTATATAAATCATCAACTAACTGATTTTCCAATTCTTGTATTAACTTTTTAGAATCTCTATCAGTTCCACGTGTTGATGTTGTTTCTCTCGGTTGACGTTCAACTTCACGTCGATTTTGTCTAAAGTTTCGTCCAATTTCTTCGGGTTGCTTTTCCTCAATGATTTCTTTCTCAAGATTTTTATCGCGATATACACGTTTTTGATGATCTCTATTAATTTGCTTTTTGTGTTTTGGAGAAGGTGCTTCACCTGTTAATTCTTTTTCTAAATTACTAAATGTCTCTTCAATTTGTTCGAAGAAACCTTTTTCTTTAGTAGGCTTTTGAGTTGTATTTTTACGTTGCGGTGGCCTTTGATTCTTACGCTGTTCATGACTCTTATCCCGCATTGCACTTACTCCAGTAACAATAACAGATATTATAAAAATAATAATACCTATATTCATTTAATCACCCCTTGTGTTTTACTTTGGTGATTCGTCGTCATTTTGCTCAGTACGTTTATTAATTGCGTTTCTCATGCCAGTATCAGCTTCAACATTTTTAAGATTGTAATAATCTTTAACTCCCATATTACCCTCACGTAAAGCTTCAGCCATAGCTAGTGGTACTTCAGATTCAGCTTCAACAACTTTGGCACGCATTTCTTGTACGCGTGCTTTCATTTCTTGTTCAGAAGCCACAGCCATTGCACGACGTTCTTCAGCTTTAGCTTGGGCAATATTTTTATCAGCAAGTGCCTGTTCAGTTTGTAAATCAGCACCGATATTTTTACCGATATCTACATCAGCAATGTCAATAGAAAGAATTTCGAAAGCAGTACCTGAATCTAATCCTTTGCTTAACACTGTTTTAGAAATATTATCTGGATTTTCAAGAACTTGTGTATGATGTTCACTTGAACCGATAGTAGAAACAATACCTTCACCTACACGTGCAATAATTGTTTCTTCTCCAGCACCACCTACTAGTCGAGAGATATTGGCACGTACTGTAATTCTAGCTTTAGCTTTTACTTCAATACCATTCATTGCGACACCAGTAATAAATGGTGTTTCAATTACTTTAGGATTTACTGACATTTGAACTGCTTCTAGTACGTCACGTCCAGCTAAGTCAATTGCTGCCCCACGTTCGAAAGGTAGATTAATGTCTGCACGTTGAGCTGCAATGTTTGCATCAACTACTCTATCAACATTACCACCTGCTAAATAATGTGATTCTAATTGATTGGTAGTTAAATTTAATCCAGCTTTATGTGCTTTTATTAATGGGCCAATAACTTTACGGGGAGATACTCGACGTAATCTCATTCCCACTAATGTACCTATGCCAACTTTTACACCAGCTGCAATAGCAGATATCCATAATCCAACTGGAACAAACGAGAATAAGACTAATAAAGCTATGACAATAATTACAGCAATAACGATAATACCTAAACCTAACATTTAATCGCTCCTTTATGTATTTTCTGTTTCTCTAACAACAACTCTACTACCTTCAACTTCAAGAATTTTAACTTTTTTATTTCTAAGAATAAATGCACCGTCTGAAACTGCGTCAATTCTTTCATCGTTTAAAGTTATAATTCCTGCGGGTCTTAAATCTGTAATAGTAGTTGCTATTTGTCCTACTAAATGAGAACGATCATCGTGAGATCTATAGCCTGCTTCAGTATTTGTTGAATCTTTTAACACAACTTTATCTAATAAAGGAATCTTCTTTTTAAATATTTTTACCAATATTACCCATTCGATAATTGTTAAAATCGATGCGCATACTACATTAAGTAGCATTAATAGTATATTATCTCCAAGCATTATTATACTCAATATGATTAAAGTTATTCCAATAAATCCTAATATGCCACCAATGACAAACAATTCAATGATGACTAAAATCGCACCAACAAAAAATAATAAAACTGATATTATATTAACATCGCCACTAATTAAGAATCCTAAAAATAAAACTAAAAGTGATAATACCGCAATAATACCTGCAAAGTTAACTCTTCTTGAATATAGTTGGTATAAAAAGCCAACAAATATGATGCAAGTCAAGATTAACGATAATAATGGGCTAGTTATGATATTTGAGAAGTTAGACATCCAATTAGTTGATAAAATTGAATTAAAAAGCATATGTATTGCATTGAAATAGTTCACAATTTCACCTCGCTCTCAATTCAGATTATACATGAATACAGTACGTTATAATAGTGTTTGACGAACTTATTTAAATCAAAATAAAAAACTCTCGATTAGCTTAGCTAATCGAGAGCATATATATAATTAATATTCTTGTTGAGGGAGTCAACAGAGCTATTAATTATTTGAATTTACGTTTACGTGCAGCTTCTGATTTCTTTTTACGTTTTACGCTTGGTTTTTCGTAAAATTCACGTTTACGTACTTCTTGGATAGTACCACTTTTAGACACTGAGCGTTTAAATCTACGTAAAGCATCTTCAAGTGATTCGTTTTTACGTACTACTGTTTTAGACATCTGTATTTCCCTCCCTCCAAATATCAACGGAACTTTAAAGTCAATTATCACATAGTGCTTAGAACTATGCTTTACTTAGTATAATATATGAATTTATTGTGGTCAATTGCAAATTATTATAATTTTTAAAAATTATAATAGTACGCCTTCTTCTGATTTATTAGACGCATGATCCACAATTCTAATGACTTTACCAATATTAATTGGATAATCAGATTTAAGAATTTTAACTTTAACAATTTGTCCAATTAGTGATTCGTCTGCTTCAAATTCAACTTTCATATAATTATCGGCATATCCTACTAGAGTACCTTCTTGTTCACCTGATTCTTCAGGGATTACCTCTAATACTTCGTTTTCGAATTTAGAAGCATATTCTTTCGCCAATTGATCACTTAAGGCAATTAATTTATGGACACGTTCATTTTTAACATTTTCATCAATTTGGTCATCCATTCGAGCTGCTGGTGTACCAATTCTTGGTGAATATGGGAAGACATGTAACTCAGAAAACTTGTGTTTCACAATAAAGTCATAAGTTTCTTGGAATTCTTCTTCAGTTTCACCAGGGAAACCAACTATAACATCACTTGTAACCGCTAAGTCAGGTAAAGCATCATGTAGTTTGGTTAATCTTTCTGAAAAGTGTTCCATTGTATATTTACGTCTCATACGTTTCAATACCGTATCAGAACCGGATTGTAGAGGAACATGTAAATGTCTAACGACTTTATTTGATTGTTTTAATACACCAATCACTTCATCTGTCAATTGACTAGCTTCAATTGAAGAAATACGGATTCGTTCTAAACCTTCAATTTCTTCTAAATCACGCAATAATTGAGCTAGATTATAATTTTTTAAGTCTTGACCGTATCCACCAGTGTGAATCCCTGTTAAGACGATTTCTTTATACCCAGCATTTACTAATTGTGTTGCTTGTTCTACTACTTTTTCTGGGTCTCGTGAACGCATTAAGCCTCGAGCCCAAGGTATGATACAGAATGTGCAGAAATTATTACAACCTTCTTGAATTTTAAGAGATGCTCTTGTTCTATCAGTGAAATAAGGTACATCTAATTCTTCATAGGTACGATTCTTCATGATATTACCTACACCATTAATTGGTTGACGTTCTTCTCTAAATTGATCAATATACTCTAATAATTTATGTCTGTCTTGAGTACCGACAACAACATCAACCCCAGGAATTTCCATAATTTCAGCTGATGACGTTTGTGCATAACAACCAGTAACACATACAACTGCATCTGGATTCTGACGAATTGCACGTCTAATAATTTGTCTACTCTTTTTATCACCAGTATTAGTTACCGTACAAGTATTAATAACAAATACGTCTGCATTTGTTTCAAATTCTACTCTATCATAATTAGCATCTTTAAATAATTGCCAAATTGCCTCAGTTTCATAATGATTCACTTTACAACCTAATGTGTGAAACGCAACTGTTGACATATAATTCACCCCATTAATTCTTTTTCAAAACTTATAGCACTCAAAGCATAGAGTGGTGCAGTTTCTGCCCGTAAAATTCTAGGACCAAGGCCAACATTAACACTTACATCTTTAAATAAATCAATTTCATTCTCAGAAAATCCGCCCTCAGGTCCAAATATAATTAATATGCGATCGTTAGTTTTAAATTTTTGTAACGTTTTTTTAAAAAGACTAACTTCCCCACGTTTTGCCTCGTCTTCATATGCTAATAAAATATAATCATATTGATTAATAGTATCATATATTTCATTTAAATTCGACTTGAAACTAATTTTAGGAATGATTAAACGATAGCTTTGTTCTGCAGCTTCTTTAATAATCTTTTGCCAGCGCTCTATTTTTTTGCTTACTTTATTAGTTTGAAGTTTAACAATTGATCTATTCATTTCAACTGCAATAAAGTTATTTGCACCTAATTCTGTTGATTTTTGAATTAACCATTCATATTTATCAGCTTTAATTAATCCGCTACAAATTGTGATATCGTAAGGTAGTTCGGTATTGATCTGTAATTGATCTAACAATTTAATTTCGATTGCTTCATTTGTAATATCTGCAATTTCAGTTTTATAGGCTACTTTGTTGTTAAATGTAACTATAATTTTATTACCAATCGTATTACGCATTACATTAGTTATATGATGTATATCTTCTTTACTTGTTATAAAAAAACGCTGATTTTCATCAGCGTTTTGGTTAATAAAGTACCTTTGCAACTTATTCACTCACTTTCTGACCAACGATACAAACCCAACCGTTGTCATGATTAATTGATACAATATTAAAGCCTACACGCTTCATATGAGATAAAATTTCTTCATGCTTTTCCTCAATAATGCCTGAAGTGATAAAATATCCTTCCTCATTTAGTGTATTATATGCATCTTCAATCATTTCATCAATAATGTGAGCTAAAATATTTGCAATTACTATATCAAATTTTTCAGTTTCATCTTGTAATAAATTACCTGGTACAGCTTCAATTGCATCTTCGCAATTATTCTTTTTAAAATTATCTTTAGCAACTTTTACAGCCATCTCATCAATATCTAAGGCTTTAATTCTTTTAACTCCGAGTAAATGACTTGCAATACTTAAAATTCCAGAGCCAGTGCCGACGTCTATAACTGAGATTTCAGGTTGAATATATGTTTCGATGGCTTTTAAACACATACTTGTAGTTGGATGATCCCCAGTTCCAAAAGCCATGCCAGGATCAAGCTCGATACATAATTCAGAATCAGAATCTTTGGTATAATTTTCCCAACTTGGTACGATAGTAAATTTTTCTGAAGCTCTAAAAGGATGAAAATAATTTTTCCATTCATTTTCCCAATCAACTTCAGCAATACTATTTTCAGAAAATTGCACAATTTGTTTATCAATTAATTCAAGATTCAATATATCTTCTTTAATGCTATCAGCTAATGATTGTGTATATTTCAATTCATTAAAGTAAGCTTTCAATCTAACCCCTTGTTCTGGATAATCTTCTTTTTTAAGCTCATAGATTTCACCAAATTTATCTGCTGGTTGGTTTATTAAATCATCAGAATCTTCAATAACTACTCCGTTAGATCCATAGTTTTCTAAAATGTCTGTAACTAAAGGTTCTGCCTCATGGTTTACAACAACTGAAAGTTCTGTCCAGTTCATTTATTATTCTCCTTTAAAGAATTTACGCGCTCTATCTTTAAAATTAGATGGTTGCTCTTCTACAGATTCGCCACTAATTTCTGCAAATTCTCTCATTAGTTCTTTTTGCTTATCTGTTAATTTAGTAGGTGTTACAACTTTTATATTAACAAATAAATCACCATGACCATAACCGTGAACATTTTTTACACCTTTATCTTTTAAGCGAAACTGCTTACCTGTTTGTGTTCCTGATGGGATTGTTAACATAACATTGCCATTAAGGGTAGGTACTTTAATTTCATCACCTAGAGATGCTTGTGGGAAACTAATATCTAGTTTATAGAATAGATCGTCTCCATCTCGTTCGAACTTGTCAGAAGGTTTCACACGAAAGACAACATATAAATCACCGTGAGGGCCACCATTTTCACCTGGAGTACCTTCGCCAGCTAAACGTATTTGTTGATCATTGTCTACACCTTCTGGGACAGTAACTTCTAATTTAACTGTTTTGTTTTCTGTACCTTTACCATGACAAGTTGGACATGGTTCTTCAAATTCTTGTCCAGTACCATCACATTTAGGGCAAGTTTGTTGTGTTCTAACTCTACCTAAAATAGTGTTTTGTTCAACGGATACATGACCAGCGCCATTACAATAACTACAAGTTTTTTTACTTGTACCAGGTTTAGCACCATCACCATTACAAGTATGGCAGGTTACATCTTTACGTATTGAAATTTCTTTTTTAGTTCCAAATACAGCTTCTTCAAATTCAAGTGTCATTGTATATTGTAAATCATCACCCTTACGTGGCGCATTAGGATCTCTTTGTCGTGATCCCCCAAAGAATGAACTGAAAATATCTTCGAAGCCGCCGCCACTGAAGCCGCCAAAGTCTTGTCCACCAAATCCTTGACTACCGAATCCTCCTTGAGGACCATCATGACCAAATTGATCATAGTTGGCGCGTTTATTATCATCACTTAGTACCTCATAAGCTTCAGATATTTCTTTGAATTTCTCGTCAGCACCTTCTTCTTTGTTTATATCTGGATGATATTTTTTTGATAACTTACGGTAAGCTTTTTTGATTTCATCTTTAGAAGCACTTTTACTAACACCTAAGACTTCATAATAATCTCTTTTAGCCACAGTCATCTCTCCTTTTTTATATTTAGAATAATTTAATATAATGTTGTAATTATAAAATAAAAAGTCAAAGCCAATGTTCAATTGACTTTGACTTTTTGGCTGACATTTATAACAGTTAGCTCATCTAGCAAACTTTATAAACAATTAGCAATTATTTTTTATCTTCATCGTCTTTAACTTCTTTAAATTCAGCATCTTCAACATTACTATCATTACCTGATTGTTGTTGATTACCATCTTGAGCTTGTTGTTGAGCTTGTTGATATACTTTAGCTGATAAATCTTGAATTACTTTTTCAAGTTCTTCTTTTTTAGCTTTAATATCATCGATATCTTGACCTTCAAGCGCAGATTTTAAAGCATCTTTTTTACTTTCAGCATTAGATTTATCTTCTTCACTAATATTTTCGCCTAAATCAGAAATTGTTTTCTCAACTTGGAAAACTAAGCTATCTGCTTCGTTACGTAAATCAACTTCTTCTCGACGTTTTTTATCAGCTTCAGCATTTTCTTCAGCGTCTTTAACCATACGATCAATTTCTTCGTCAGATAATGCAGAGCTAGATTGAATAGTGATGTTTTGTTCTTTATTTGTACCTAAATCTTTAGCTGTTACGTTAACAATACCATTTTTATCGATATCGAAAGTCACTTCGATTTGAGGTACACCACGTGGAGCTGGTGGAATATCAGTTAATTGGAATCTGCCTAAAGTTTTGTTATCAGATGCCATTGGACGTTCACCTTGTAACACGTGAATATCTACTGCTGGTTGGTTATCGGCTGCAGTTGAATAAACTTGTGATTTTGATGTTGGGATAGTTGTGTTACGTTCGATTAACGTATTCATACGACCACCCATGATTTCGATACCTAATGATAGTGGTGTAACGTCTAATAAAACAACGTCTTTAACATCGCCAGTGATTACACCGCCTTGGATAGCTGCACCCATTGCTACTACTTCGTCAGGGTTAACACCTTTGTGAGGTTCTTTACCAATTTCTTTTTTAACTGCTTCTTGTACTGCTGGAATACGAGTTGAACCACCAACTAAAATAACTTCATCGATTTCAGAAGTTGATAGGCCTGCATCTTTAAGTGCTTGACGTGTAGGTTCCATAGTTCGTTTAATTAATGAATCAGCTAATTCTTCAAATTTAGAACGTGTTAAACTAATTTCTAAGTGTAATGGACCATTTTCTCCAGCAGAAATAAATGGTAATGAAATTTGAGTTTGAGATACACCTGATAAGTCTTTTTTAGCTTTTTCAGCTGCGTCTTTAAGACGTTGTAACGCCATTTTATCTTGTGATAAGTCTACGCCATTTTCTTTTTTGAATTCAGATACTAAGTAATCAATGATAACTTGGTCAAAATCGTCACCACCAAGTTTGTTATCGCCTGCTGTAGATAGTACTTCGAATACACCGTCACCTAATTCTAGGATAGATACGTCAAAAGTACCGCCACCTAAGTCAAATACTAATACTTTTTGATCTTGTTCTGTTTTATCTAAACCATAAGCTAAAGCTGCTGCTGTTGGTTCGTTGATAATACGTTCAACTTCTAAACCAGCAATTTTACCAGCGTCTTTAGTTGCTTGACGTTCAGCATCATTGAAATAAGCAGGAACTGTGATTACAGCTTTATCCACTTTATCTCCAAGATAACTTTCTGCAGTATTTTTTAAATTTTGTAAAACCATTGCAGAAATTTCTTGAGGTGTATATGATTTACCTTCAATATCCACTTTATAATCAGTACCCATATGACGTTTAATTGATTGAACAGTATTTGGGTTTGTGATTGCTTGACGTTTAGCAACTTCACCTACTTGTGTTTCTCCATTTTTAAATGCTACTACTGATGGTGTAGTTCTAGCACCTTCAGGATTTTGAATTACTTTAGGTTCGTCGCCTTCTAATATAGCCACACATGAATTTGTTGTACCTAAGTCTATTCCGATTACTTTACTCATAATATAATTCCTCCAATTAGTTATTAATTATAATGGTATTTTCATCAATTTATTGATTTACTTTAACCATAGATGGTCTTAAAACTCTTTCCTTTAATTTATAACCTTTTTGTAGTTCTTGTGTAATTTCGCCAGATTTGAAATCTGGATTGTCATCTTGAACTACTGCTTGGTGGAAATTAGGATCAAATTCTTGTCCTTCTGATTGAATTTCTTCAAGACCATTTTCTTTTAAAGCTCTTAAAAGGCTTTCATGAACCATTTGAACACCTTTTTGCAATGATTTAAATGATTCCTCATCGCCTTCAATTTGTAAAGCACGTTCAATATTATCAATAGTTGGTAGAATATCTGTTAAAACGCGCTGAGCTTGATATTTTTTATTTGTTTCATTTTCATTTTGAATTCTGCGCTTATAGTTTTCAAATTCAGCATATAATCTTAAATATTTTTCTTCATTTTCATTAGCTTTTAATTGTAATTGCTGAATTTCTTCATCTTTAGGATCAACTGTTTTTTCCTCAGGGTTTTCTTCACTCTCATTATTCTCAAGTGAATCATTATTTTCTGAAGTTGTGTTATCAGTCTTCTCTACTGTTGAAGTTTCTTCTGTATGAACTTCGTTTTCTTCAGTTTGTTCAGCATTACTTTTTACTGATTCATCTTTTTCTGTCATTCTATACCCTCCAATACAATTACAATTGAACTTACCAAATCTGGTTAAGTAATTGAATCACATTTTGATAATGCATCGCAGTTGGTCCAATAACCGCAATTTGCCCTTTTAGAGAATCATCAAAGTGATATTGACTAGTAACTATTGAAATATCACTTAAAGACTCATCAATTTCCTTTCCAATTCTAACATTTATATCTGATGTAGTAATGGTTTCAAGTAAGTCAGTAATTTTTTCAGATTCAATGTATTGTAGAATTGGTTGAATTGATGAAACATTTGATTCATTTAACGCATCAATTAGTTTAACCTTTCCACCCATGAAAATGCTATTACTTTGTTTGCGAATATGAGATTTAATAAATTTAAAAATATCCACTATAAATTTTTCCTCATCTGTTGAGGTAGCAAACATTTTAATTTTATCAATATGATTCAAAGTCATATTGATATTATTCTCATTGATAAAGTTAGATATTGCATTTAATCTATAAGTGTCTATAGATATTGATGGATTAAAATGCAAATGCTCAACATAACCTGAATTATATATAATAACTAAAACTATAATTGAGTCATTTACGCGAATTAAATGGACATTGTTTATGTTATCTTTATTTGGGTCTGGACGCACAACTAACGTCGCATAATGAGATTTCATTGATAATTCATTTGCAAAATAACTTAATGCTGAAGATATATCATAGTGATTCTCAATCAATAGTTGATTTAAACGTTGAATTTTTATTTGATTTTGATGAGATGTTTGTTTTAACAATTGATTGACGTATAATCTAAAACCTTCTTCCGAAGGAGAACGTCCCGATGAAGAATGTGTTTTCTCTAAAAAATTTAATTCTTCAAGTTGTTTCATTTCATTTCTAATGGTTGCGGGACTTACATCTAAACGATGTCTATCAATCAAGGTTTTAGAACCAATAGGTTGTCCTAAATCAACATAATCTTCAACAATTGCATTTAAAATGCTTAATTGCCTTTCTGTAATCATGTTCTCACCTCATTAGCACTCGTTTATCTCAAGTGCTAATTATAATTTATCAAATTGGTCAAAGTAAGTCAACGTTAAAGCATTATAATTTTAAAATTTCTAGTTATTTAATAAGAAAGCTTCAAATACTTCATTTCCAATCACTTTGCCTCTCTCAGTAAGATAGATATAACCTTCATGTTCTTGTAGTAGCTTTTTCTCTTTCAGTTCATTTATCGTTTGACCAAATACATTTTCTAAAGGCTGATCAAATTTTAAAGCGAACCTTTCTCTACTAACGCCTTCATTCATTCTCAACCCTAAAAACATTTCCTCTTCCATTCTTTCTTCGTAAGTTGGAAAATTACTACTTAAAATTGGTCTTTGGTCTTTATTAATTGCGTTAATGTAATGTTGAACGGGGTTTAGATTAGTATACCGTTCTCCCTGTACATATCCACTTGCACCAGCTCCAAAACCATAATACTCTTCATTTAACCAATATACTTTATTATGTTCAGATTGATGTTTGGCTTTAGCAAAATTAGAAATTTCATATTGTTCAAACGGTGTATTACTTAGTTTTTGCATTAAATATTGATACATTTCAGCTCCTAAATCTTCATTGGGGAGTTTGAGCTGTCCTTTTCGATACAAGTTATAGAATTGTGTTTTAGGTTCTAAAATTAAACCATAACTTGAAATATGGTCAATATTCATTTGCAGCGCTAGATCTAAGCTCTCTGAAAAGTCTTCTAAAGTTTGATTAGGCAAATGATACATTAAATCAAGACTTATAGATTCGATGCCTGCTTTCCTAGCGTTATCCACTGCATGGTAAATATCATTAGTATTATGCGTTCTCCCTAAAATGTTTAATAACTCGGGCTTGAAGGTTTGTACTCCCATTGAAATTCTATTAACCCCATAATCTTTTAACAATTTTACTTTTTCAAAGGTTAATTCATCTGGATTCGCTTCAAAACTAAATTCACCATTAATAGTGAATGTTGAAGTTATTGCTTTTAATAATCGCTCTAATTGATTCTCACTTAGCGCTGTAGGTGTACCACCACCTACATACATTGTTTCTAAATTTCGAAACTTGCTAGTATTCATTTCCTTTATAAGTGCTGTTAAATATTGATCTACCGGTTGTTTATCAATAAAATATTTATTAAAGTCACAGTATGTACATATCCGCACACAAAACGGTATGTGTATATAGGCACTTTTAACCGTCATCATTACACCTTCATTTTAAATAGATTCATACAAAAAAGAGGCTATGAGACATATTCAAAATTTAACAGTAATAATTAGTAATGCTTTATTACTTTGTCTGTTAAAATCATCATAAGATTAAAAAATAATATTATCATATGATGAATGTATATATCTCGACCTCTTTTTAAATAACTTATTCGTCGTCCATTTTTAGAACTGCTAAGAAAGCATCTTGTGGTATTTCAACATTACCTACAGCTTTCATTTTAGCTTTACCTGCTTTTTGTTTTTCTAGTAATTTTCGTTTACGGCTAATATCACCGCCGTAGCATTTAGATAATACATTTTTACCCATTGATTTGATATTAGTTCTAGCCACAATTTTTTGTCCGATAGCTGCTTGAACAGGTACTTCGAATTGTTGTCTAGGAATTAGTGTTTTAAGTTTCTCAACTAAAGATTTACCTCTCTCATATGCGAAATCTCTATGAACAATAAAACTTAATGCATCTACTTTATCTCCATTTAATAGGATATCCATTTTCACTAAATTACTTTCTTTATTTTGAATAAATTCATAATCAAATGAAGCGTATCCTTTTGTGTTAGATTTTAATTGATCAAAGAAATCAAACACTACTTCTGAAAGAGGAATTTCATACACGATATTCACTCTAATATCATCTAAATAATCCATATTTATAAATTGACCACGTTTACGTTGACATAATTCCATAACGGCACCTACGTAATCATTTGGAACCATCATTGTTGCTTTTACATATGGCTCATAAATAGCTTCTATTTTATCTCTTTCAGGCATTTGAGCTGGATTATCAACTGTTACTTCAGAGCCATCTTTCATAATACATTGATAAATAACAGACGGTGCTGTAGCTATTAATTCAATGCCAAATTCTCTTTCTATACGCTCTTGTATAATTTCCATATGAAGCATACCTAAGAAACCTGTTCTGAAACCAAATCCAAGTGCTTGTGAAGATTCAGGTTCAAACTCTAAAGAAGCATCATTTAATTGTAATTTTTCTAGAGCCTCTCTCAAATCGTTATAATCTTTATTTTCTATTGGGAATAAACCACAATAAACCATTGGATTCATTTTTTTGTACCCTTTTAGCGGTGTTTCAGCAGGTCGTTCAGAATGGGTGATTGTATCACCAACACGAGAGTCATCAACATTTTTGATGCTAGCAATTATATAGCCTACATCACCCACTGTTAACTCCTCAACCGGTAGTTGTTTGGGTGTATTAATGCCCACTTCACTCACTTCAAATTCTTTGCCAGTTGCCATCATTTTAATTCGATCTCCAGCTTTCACTACACCTTCCATTACTCGAATAGAAGATATAACACCTCTGTAAGGATCGTATTCTGAGTCGAAAATTAATGCTTTAAGCGGCGCACTTGGGTCTCCCTCAGGTGGTGGAACAACTTCAACAATCTTTTCTAAAATTTCTTCAATGCCGATATTAGATTTAGCACTGGCCAAAACGACATCATCTTTATCTAAGCCAATAACATCTTCTAATTCTTGCTTCACTCTTTCCGGTTCAGCTGCAGGTAAATCTATTTTATTAACTACAGGTAATAATTCTAATTCATTGTCGAGAGCTAAATATACATTAGCTAATGTTTGTGCTTCAATACCTTGAGCGGCATCCACTACTAATATAGCACCCTCACATGCAGCTAACGATCTTGAAACTTCATATGAGAAATCAACATGACCAGGAGTATCAATTAAATGAAAAGTATATGTTTGACCATCTTTTGCTTCGTATTTTAAACGAACAGCATTTAGTTTAATTGTAATACCTCTTTCTCTTTCAAGGTCCATAGAATCTAATAACTGATCCTGCATTTCTCTAGTTTCAACAGATTTCGTATTTTCTAAAATTCTATCAGCTAAAGTTGATTTACCATGATCAATATGAGCAATAATAGAAAAATTTCTTATATTTTCTCTTCTGTTATAGCGTTCTTGCATATCCATAACTTATCATTCTCGCTTTCATAAATTTAGCCCGTATATGTATACATCTTTGATATAATATCGTTTTTAATATTTAATTGCAATCATTATATAGATAGTAAAATATTATTTTCGTATTTAAAGGTTATCATTTTTAAACGAACTTTGTAATCTTGTATGGTTTAATTATAAAGTGTTGTCTTTTGCTTTCCAATAGCTAATAGTTATTTATTATATTAATCATTAACTATCTCTAATTAATGATTGCACAAACATGTTTGTTTTGATAAAATATTTCTTGTTGTAATCAAAATAAAATTTGATATGCTAAAGATCACTTTTAGGAGGTGACAATAATGCCAAATATTAAATCTGCTATTAAACGTGTTAAAACAACTGAAAATGCTGAATCTCGTAATATTTCACAAAAGAACGCTATGCGTACTGCAGTGAAAAATGCTAAATCAGCAATCGCAAATAATGCTGATAACAAAGCTGAATTAGTAAACTTCGCTATCAAATCAGTTGATAAAGCGTCTCAAAGTAACTTAATTCATTCAAATAAAGCTAATCGCATTAAATCACAATTAATGTCATCAAGTAAATAATTAATTCAAAGGCTGAGACATCTCTTTAGTTGTCTCAGCCTTTTTTTATTTCTGATTCTAATACAAACTATTAGTCTAAAGTGCTAAATATTAATTAATTATAAAGATAAAATAAACAATTCTAATATTAGTTGTTTATCCATATATGATGATTTTAATTTGTAATCTGTTTCTGCACAATTATCAATGATATTTAATAATTGATGTAATTGATAATGACGTACTTGGCCAAGTGCTAATTTAACTCTATATGGATGTACATTTATTGTTTTAGCGATTTGTTGCCCACTATATCCCTTTTGAGCTAATATTTTACATTGATAGTACAACCTGTAATTACTGGTAATTAAAGCAAGTAATTTGATTGGTTCTTCTTTCATAACTATTAAATCTTTTACTAACTGTATAGCTTTTTCTTTTTGTCCTTTTTGAATGTATTCAGTTAATAAAAAGACGTTCTGTTCTAAACTACGATTAATAATCAAACTTACATCATTCTTATTTATCGTCGTCCTATCACCTAAAAATAAAATAATCTTATCAATTTCTTGTACAATAACGTTAAAGTTAATTCCTGTAAGTTCAATAAAGAGGTTTAGCGCATCTTGTTTGATGTCTTTATAGTTTTCATGTAATTTATTTTGAATCCATGCTTTCATTTCTTGTTCTGACATTTGTTCTACTTTTGAAAGTTGACTAGTTTGCTTTAAGGTTTTAGTTAATTTTTTTCTTTCATCTAACTTACCATTATAAATTTCAAATATAATTAAATTATCACCATCATATTTCTGTAAAAATTCAATTACTTGTTCATTATTAGGAGTAATATCTTTAGTTACCTTTTCACCTGTAAAAATAAATGAATTCTTGACAATAATAGCTTTTTTCTCAGAAATAAATGGCAAGGTTAAAGCCTCTTCAATGATAGATGAAATATTTGTTTCATAAAGATTAAATTTTATGTAATTGAAATCATCTTTTTCTTCTTTAAGAAAATTATAAACAACCTCATTGCTTTTCTTTTCAACTAGTTCTGGCACTTCACCGTATATAGCCACTATATTATTTCCCATTTAACGAGCTCCCTTTCAAAATATCAAGCGTTTAAATATTATATCACGGTAATAGGAAGTATCACTAGTATGTAAGATTTAATGAAAAGATAATTCTAAATTTCTATCAAGATCAATTGAAATCTCACCCTTATCTTGAGTGTTTAAAATTTTACTATTTACATCTTGTAAATTTTTAATTGTATTTTGACTAGGAATATTGTGCTTATTACTTTTGCCACTTGAGATAATACTTATAGTTGGTCTTATTAAATCTATAAATGTTTTTGAGCTACTTTCTTTACTTCCATGGTGACCAACTTTTAATACATCAATTTTGGGCAACTCGTATTTTTTTATCAAAAGTGCTTCATTATTCTTTGTAGCGTCACCCATCAGAAGCAAATGATAGGTCTTATAGTTAATTAGTATGATGAGGCTTTGTTCATTTTTGTCTTCACTTGTAGGAATATAGCTATGTAAAAATCTTATTTTACTTGATTTTAAACTTAAATCATTGATTTCACTGGCATCGAATAATTCAATATTATATTTTTTACACATTATTTGAATATTAGTTAGTTCTTTTTCTGTGAAACTTGGCAAATTTATATAAATTGTCTTAATCTTTATTTGATTTACGATGTATGATAACTCTCCCATATGGTCAGCGTGAGGATGCGTTATTATGAGATAATCAATTGTTGAAATGCCTTTTCGTCTTAAAGTTGGTAAAATATGATATTTAGATATGCTATGATTATTATATTTTCCGTAAAGCGTTTTTTTGCCACCTGTATCAACCATGACAGTCTCTTTTTGTTTAGTTTGAAATACTAAACTATCACCTTGTCCAACATCTAAAAATGTAATTGTTGTTGATTGGGGACTCGTACCTACTAAAATTAGAATGATTAAAGTAATGATAATAATACAAGTTAAAATAACCTTTTTATGGGATATAAGAAAGTACAATAGAAAGAAAAGGAAAAAATATAAAAACAATTCAAGTGATGAATGAGGATAAATAAAAACTTGATAAAATTTGAAATGCAAAAAGAAATTAAGTAATTTATCGTGTAGTTCGAAAACTTCATTAACGATTGCATTCAATATATTAATATTATTGAAAAAATGATAAATCATGAAAGTCATTATTGCCAATGGAAAAAGTACGAAACCATAAAATGGTACATATATCATATTTGTAAATAATCCAAGCCATTGTAATTGATTAAAATGATAGATGCTTATTAAAGAAGAAGATAATTGTGCTACTAATGTTATTAATAATAGATTTTGAATTGAAGAGCGTTTATTTAAGAGGGGTAATATTAATATAATAAATAAAGAAATTAAGAAAGAAAATTGAAACCCGATGTCATAAATTAGATTTGATGAAAAGATAACCATTATAATAAATACTAAACCTAAAACATCAATAAGTGTCTTTTTTGTGTTTGTTAAAATTAAAATGATAATTGTAGATAATATTGCTCTTAAAGCACTTGGTGCTAATCCTGAATAAAATGCAAAGATAATTAGTGAAATTATAATTAGAATATTAATTAATATTTTAGGGATATTGAATCTTACTAACGATTGATAAATTAAAAAAGATATTGTTGCAATGTGTGATCCACTAACAGCTAAAAGATGATAAATGCCAATAGATTTTACATCATCTAAATAATCAGGATTTATATCGCTCATTTCACCAGTAATCAGAGCAATAATTCTTTCCGGGTGCTCTAAAGATGTTTGATGTAATTTATTATTAATATATTTCAAATGAAGGTCAATGAAAGAAATTCTATTATTATTTTTGCAAGTATTTGAAAATATGTTATTGATAGTCACGTAAATATTTTGGTTAATCATATTTGTTACTTTACCTTTTATCATACAAGACTTATTTTCAAGAGTACTTGATGAGATTGATTTAGCTATTAAATTAAAATGATAAGTCTCTCCTTTATAATTAAAGTCCCCTTTCAATTGCTGCCCAATTTGCTTTATCTGACCACTAAATTGCACTTGTCCATTAATTAAATTATGATTTTGAAAATAATTAACCCGAAAATCGTTCATTTTATCATTGTATTGAATTAATAAAATTCCAGCTATAAAAGTTAGGAGCAACATTGATATACTGAATAATTTAAAACGCTTTTGAACACAAACTAATATGATGATTGAGATGATAAAAATCGAAAAAATTCTTAAATGTACCCATAAAATACCGGACAGTAAAGATAATGCATAATAAATCATAAATTTAATTTCTCAAATACTGAGCAACTTTTTCTGCAGAGAATGATATTTTTTGATAATCAATACCAGCTTGAGTTAAAAGTTTAATAGCGTATTTATGGTTATGATAGTCTTGAGCATAATATATCTGTTTAATACCAGCTTGAATAATAGATTTAGTACAATTGAGACAAGGGAAATGTGTCACATATATTGTTGCACCCTCGGTAGATACACCCTGTTTAGCACACTGTAATAACGCATTCATTTCCGCATGAATTGTTCTTATACAATGCCCATCTTCCATTAAACACCCTTCATCAATACAATGTACCTCTCCAGCTACAGAGCCATTATAACCACCTGCTATGATTCTATTATCTTTGACAATCGTAGCACCGACTGAAAGTCTTTGGCACGTAGAACGTAAAGCTAATAAATGACTTTGTGCCATAAAATACTCATCCCATTTAAGTCTTTCCATGTAATTCAACTCCTGTTTCGTATTAACTATATGTATTATAAATTAAGATAATTTCATAGCCAATCATATTTTATTTAGACTATAAAATAATCTTTTATTTTATCAAAAGTTTTATTCCCTATCCCCTTAATATTTTTTAAATCTTCTACGCTCTGAAAATGACCATTAGTTTGTCTAAAGTTTATTATTTCTTTAACTTTAGTTGGACCCACACCTGGGACTTTAAGTAAATCATTTTCACTAGCAGTATTAAGATTTACCTTATCGCTATTATTAGTTAATATCTTTTTGTTAGTAGATGTATTATCTTGTTGGCCATGATTTGAAGCAACTATATTTAGATCATTTTTATCATTTATATTAGGAATAAATATCATTTTTTGGTCTGTTAATTTTTCAGATAAATTTATTGTAGATACATCGGCTTCTTTTAAAAGCTTTGCTTTTTCTAATACATCTTTAACTCTATCATCACTTTGCATTTTATAGACCTTAGGATGTTCAACTGCACCTTTTATATCTACATATATGACTTTATTATCTTCTTGATTTATCGAATTATTTGTATCATGACTGTGGTTACTTGATTTTTGCAAATTCCCATTTTTAGTACTATTATCAAACGATTTGTTAACTGTTGATTGTGAATTCATTATCGATTCGTCATTCTTTTGTGAGTAAAAATAAAAAAATGAAAGAGCGACTAGGATAATTGTAATTAATATAATTTGAAATTTCCATTTTAATATAAAATTCAATAGTTCAGTTTTATTTTCAAACAAAAAACTCATCTCCTTATATGTATAAACGTTTAAGGAAATGAGTTTACTTCATTTATTTATATGCGATAAAAAATAAGCGATCGCCCTTTTCATCATGATTATTAAAGTCAAAATCTACAAATGTTTTTATTTTAGTAAAACCTATTTGTTGTAATAATTTAAGATACGTATTCTTTTCGAAGGTTCTTTGATAGTGAGATTCATCAAATCGAATGTAGTAACCTTCTTCATTTTTAATAAAAAAACTCATATCATGATATACACTATTAGGTTCTTCGCCAGATATAGCTTCCCAGGCTAAAAATGTTGATTCATTTTCATCAATATAACATTGATTGTTAAATAGTGTATTCATTTTTGTAATAGTGTGAACATCAAATATAAAAATACCAGATTCATTTAAATGAGTTATAACATTATTAAATGTCATAACTACTTCCTCAATATCTGGTAAATAATTCAGGGAATCACAAAATATTGTTATAACATCAAATTTAGTATTTAATGAAAAATCGGTCATATCACCTTCTAACCAATTAACATGATTAGATTTATTCGCAGCAATGGCCAGCATATCAGTGCTTAAATCCATTCCTGTAACCGAACCAATAGAAGTAAGTCGAGTAGTTAAACTACCAGTACCACAACCTATATCTAAGATATTAGGCTTAGAATTAAATGATTGTGTTAAACTACTCACTATATCAAACCATTTATCATAAGGTTGATCCTGTGTTAACTGGTCATAAACTGAACTCATTTCTGCGTATTGTGTCATTTAATAAACAGCCTGACCATATGATTCTATTGGAGCATCTTGATATAGCTTCTCAATATTGTAATAATTTCGTTCATCTTTATGGAAAATATGTACAACTACATCGGCTAAATCAATTAAAACCCATCTAGCACTTTGATAACCTTCCATACGTTTAACATCAATATTTTGCTCATGAGCTGCTTCTTTAACTGCTCTAGCAATTGATTGAACTTGACGTTCATTATTACCATGACACACTACAAAGTAATCAGTCATATCACTAATACCTTGCATATTTAGAGAAACAATATCTTCTGCTTTTTTATTTTCTGTCGCACTGACAGCAATATTTAATAATTCTTCTGAATTCATTTAATCATCCTTTATTCTTTGATCACTATAATTATAATAGTTTAGACATGAAATCGTAGCACCGTAAACTGTAATATCTTTACTAATTAGGAAAAGAACTGTACGCTTAGATATTTCATAAATTGTTTTATCTAAGCTACCTTGATTGTATGCCATATCCCTAATTTCTTCAACTCCTGGGGTTTTTCTACCAGGTTCAATATAATCGGCTATGAAAACAAGTTTCTCTGTTTTAGTCATTTCTTTTCTGCCAGTTGTATGGTTTTTAATGGCTAAAAGCACTTCTTCATCTTTCACATTGAACTCAGATTCCATAATTGCAGCACAAACAGGTCCATGTAAAATTTCAGAACCATAGCTTAATAGCTCACTATCTAAATCATGCTGTCTGACAATTTGATACATAGTACTTAAATCATCATATTTGCAATAATCATGTAATATTCCAGCTAACTCTGCTTTATTTTTATCTCCATCATATATCTCAGCAAGTTTTACGGCAGTTTCTGCAACTCTTAAAGAATGCTTATAACGTTTTTCTGGCAATTTTTCTTTAATGAGTTCGACAGCTTTTTTAATCTTCATAAATAGAATCCTTCCTCTCTAATATAGTTTGAAATACTACGAGGGACTAAAATATTGATTGATTCATTATTTTTAATTCTTTGTCTAATCATTGATGAACTTATGTCCATACGAGGTATAGTAATTGAAATCATGTTGTCTTCAACTTCTTGCATATCAACATCTCTATTAACTATCACAAAAGTGATTAATTGTTTCACCTTTTTGATTTCGTACCATTTGTCGAGTTGATTATATTGATCTGTTCCTATTACAAAATAAAACTTAGCATCTGGTTCTTGGTTAACTAATTCTTTAATGGTTTCATAAGTGTAGCTTTGACCTTTTCTAATAAGTTCAGCATCACATATTTCTCCAAAATTTAATTCTTTAATTGCCATACTAATCATTTCAATTCTATACTCAGCATCTAAATAATCATCATGTTTTTTCAATGGTGCCATATAACTTGGTAAAAAATAAAATTTATCAGGTTTGATTGCGTGATAAACTTCATTAGCAACTAATAAATGAGCAGTATGAATCGGGTTGAATTGTCCACCATATAGAACAATTTTTTTAGTTTTCATATTGTTATGGTAAAGTTATCTGTTTATTTTCTTGAGATTCTTTATATATAACAATCATAGAGCCGATAACTTGTACCACTTCACTACTAGTCGCTTTACTAAGAGTATTTGCTAAATCATTTTTATCATCAAAATTATTTTGTAATACATGAATTTTAATTAATTCACGATTTTCTAAAGTATCTTTAATTTGAGAAACCATATTCTCATTAATTCCAGCTTTGCCTATTTGAAAAATCGGATCAATATTGTGGGCTAAACTTCTTAAATATCTTTTTTGTTTACCAGTTAACATATTATTCTCCTTTTAATTTTTTTAATACTGCATATATCATTTCTTCTATATTCGGTTGTTTACCTGTCCAAATTTTAAAACTTTCGGCACCTTGATATATAAACATATCAAGTCCATTGTGAATTTGATTTCCCCGAAGCTCTGCTTGTTTTAAAAATGGAGTTTTATAAGGAACGTATACAATGTCACTTACTAAAGAATCAGGTGCTAAATTTTTTAAGCTAATTATCATATCATTATTATTAGCCATACCAGCTGGTGTTGTATTAATAATGATGTCGAATTCATCTAAATGACATTCAGCTTGGTTTAATGAAATTGCATTAATATCAATATCCCATGAATCAAAGCGGGACATTGTTCTATTAGCTACGGTTAGCTTAGGATGTACGTAACGGCTTAATTCATTTGCTATCCCTTTACTAGCACCACCAGCACCGAGAATTAAAATATATGCATTAGATAAGTCAGGATACACTTGTTTTAACCCAGTTACATATCCAATTCCATCAGTGTTATAACCTATCCATTTATTATCAATGATTTTAACAGTATTAACTGCACCTACAGTTTTAGCTTGTTCATCAATGTCATCTAAATATGGAATGATATTTTCTTTATGAGGAATTGTGATATTGAAACCATCGATACTATTTTCCTCTATAATTTCACGTATTTGATGTATATCTTTGCTTGGAATGTGTAAAGCTTCATATGAGTCATCCATATTTAAAGATGTAAAATTTGCTTTATGCATTATTGGTGATAATGAATGGTCTATTGGGTCACCTATTACTGCATACTTCATAATAATAACCACCCTACATTATTGAATTACGTAAAATAACATCCACATTTTTAGGTACACGAACAATCATTTTTGCACCAGCTTCTATAGTAATAAATCCTAGACCTGAAATCATAACATCTCTTTTATCTTTACCTGTTTCAAGTCTAACTGCTTTAGTTTCTGCCATGTCAAAATGTTCAGGATTATTGGGAGGCGTTAAAACATTACCTATTTGAGTACGCCATAAATCATTTGCCTTTTCAGTTTTTGTACGATGAATATTTAAATCATTTGAAAAGTAACATACAAGAGGTCGCTTACCTCCTGAAACATAGTCTATTCGAGCTAATCCACCAAAGAATAACGTTTGACCTTCATTTAATTGGAAAACACGTTGTTTAATTTCATTTTTGGGTACGATAGTTTTTAATTCTTTTTCAGTAACATAATGTGTCATTTGATGCGCTTGAATAATGCCCGGAGTATCATACATAAATGTTTTCTCATCTAAAGGTATATCAATCATATCTAGTGTTGTTCCAGGAAATCTTGATGTTGTAACAACATCTTTTTCTCCAACACTTTGCTCAATTAATTTATTTATTAAAGTTGATTTACCTACATTAGTTGTACCGACAATATACACATCACTATTATCTCTATGTTTGTTAATGGCTGATAACAAGTCTTCAATCGCCCAACCTTTTTGTGCAGAAATTAAGACTACTTCATCGGCTTCAAGTCCATATTTTCTAGCTGCCCTTTTCAACCATTCTTTTACACGTCGTTTGTTAATTTGTTTAGGCAAAAGATCTAATTTATTCGCAGCTAAAATCACTTTTTTATTACCAACAATACGTTTTAAAGCATTAATAAATGATCCTTCAAAATCAAATACATCAACTACATTAACTATGATGCCTTTACGATCTGCTAGGCTATTTAAGAGATTTAAAAAATCATCACTATCCATACCAACATCTTGAATTTCGTTGTAATTTTTTAATCTGAAGCAACGTTGACATATAACATCTTCGCGAAAAAGATTGTGTTCAGGTACATAACCTGGTGCATTTTTATCTTCAGATTGTAGCGGTGCACCACAACCAATACATTTAAGTGTTTCGTTCAATCAATTTTCCTCCCATGTAATATAGCCTTTATTTTTAAAATAATTTAATAGACGACGTTCAATAATACGATTGAACTTTGTAATAAATCCATCTGTTCGTTTAACTGGTACAACCATAATAGTATATAAACCGTTACGATTACCGCCAAAAACATCCGTTAACATTTGATCGCCAATTACTATCGTTTCTTCTGGCTTAATATTCATGTGTTTAATCGCTCTCTTAAATGATTTACCCATAGGTTTTCTAGCTTTGAAAATAAAATCTACATTTAAATCTTTAGAAAAGCTGGATACGCGATTTTCATTATTATTTGATACAATTGTGATTGTAATGCCTAATTCATTGGCTCTTTTAAACCACTCTTGTATTTCAATAGTTGGTGACTCGACATCCCAACCAACTAATGTGTTATCTAAATCTGTGATAATGCCTTTGAAACCCGCTTTTGCCAATTTTTCAATATCGATTTGAAAAACAGATTTTACATAGTCATTAGGCATAAAATATTTTTTTATTAATCCCATTTAAATTTCACCTTTTATTTAATTTATAGTGTTTCAACAAGCTGCGCTACAATGATACTTGATGATTGAGCCGCTTGTCCTAAAAATTCATCAAATGAAACGTCAGCTTCACCATTTGCTAAATCAGAAACCGCACGCGTTACAATAAATGGCACTTTGAATTGATAACATGTTTGTGCTATAGCGGTAGCTTCCATTTCAACGGCCATTGCTTTAGGAAATTGACGCTTAATGTGCAGACGTTGATCAACACTACCTATAAAGCTGTCACCACTAACAATAGGTCCAATTTTCGCGTTATAATGATTATCAATAATCACTTTTTCGGTAATCTTTAATAACTCTTTATTAGCTTCAAATTTAGCAGGCATTTGAGGTATTTGTCCATACTCATACCCAAATGCGGTAGCATCTGCATCATGATAAATAACATCATCACTAATTAACATGTCCCCAACAGCTAAGCTTTCATCCAATGCTCCGGCAGAACCTGTATTGATAATTAACTTAGGATTAAATTTTTCAATCAATAACGTCGTCGAAATGGCAGCATTGACTTTACCAATTCCACTTTGAGTTAGCACGACATCTTTATTATTTAATTGTCCTCGGTAAAATTTTACGTGAGCAATAGAAATTTCACTCATATTTGTTAATTTATCTTTTAATATAGCTATTTCTTCTTCCATAGCTCCTATTATTCCAATCATATTTACACCTCAATCATTTTCTTAGCACTTGCTATTTTATCATATATTTTTAATCATCACGACAATGATTATTTAGAATCTCATATTATATGAATGCCTTTTATATCAATTATAAATAAAAAACTCTACATTCATTTGAATGTAGAGTTCGTGGTTTTAACCTTTCCACAATGTTGCTAAATCTTGTAGTGAGAATATACCTGTGATTATCGTAACGATGACAGCAACTATACCAAATACTAGCATCCATGTTGGGTGTTTATAATCACCAACAACAGATTTCTTTCGACTTGCTATAAGAATTGCACCTAATGTTATAGGTAAAATCCAACCATTAATTGCACCAGCAATAATAAGTAAACTAATTGGTTTACCAATAAATAAGAATATTAACGTAGATACTACAATAAATACAATTACTATCAAGTTATTTTTATTAAATAATGATTTATGTAAAGTTTTTAAGAATGTAGCACTAGTATAAGCAGATCCAATAACTGATGACATCGCAGCAGCAAAGATTACAATTCCAAATATGTTTTTACCAATTGGTCCAATTGCGTGTTCAAACACAGATGCAGGTGGATTATCAGCACTTAGTGTAACACCTGTTACTACTACACCTAATACTGCTAGGAATAATAATGTTCTCATAATTCCAGTAGTTAAAATACCAGCAATTGCAGAACGATTTACAAACGGTAAGAACTGTTGGCCTTTCATTCCAGAATCAAGTAGTCTATGCGCGCCAGCAAATGTGATATAACCACCAACGGTTCCGCCAACTAAAGTGATAATTGGTAAAATTAATTTGATTGGATGTTCTGGTGCAAATGTGTGAACTAATGCATCACCATATGGCGGGTTAGACACAACCATTACATATGCGACTACTAAGATCATTACAACACCTAGAATCATCGATACAACATCCATTATTTTTTGACCACTTTTACTAACAAAAATTAAAATTGAAAATACCGCGGTAATTGCTGCACCCCATTTGATGTCTAGACCAAACATAGCATTTAGTCCTAAACCTGCACCAGCAATATTACCAATATTAAATGCAAGACCCCCAAATGCAATTAATATAGAAATTAATGTACCTAATCCAGGCATTACTTTATTAGATACCTCTTGACCACGTAAGCCAGTCACAACTAAAACACGCCAAATATTAATTTGTGCCCCAATGTCAATGATAATCGAAATTAAAATTGCAAATGCAAAACTGGCATAAAATTCTGCGGTAAATACAGCTGTCTGAGTAAGGAAAGCTGGACCAATTGCAGATGTTGCCATTAAAAATACAGAACCATATAATAATCGTCTATGACTCTTAGTAAATTTAAATTCTTTCTCATTTGATTTTACTTCTTGATTTGAATTTTGTTTTAAATTTTCTCCCATGAATGGACCCCCTTATAAGGACTGAATATCAATGCCTTCTTTCGTTAATTTTTCTCTAATTTGTTGTACAAATTCTAATGCATGAGCGCCATCGCCGTGCACACAAATTGTATCTGCTTTCAAGTCAATTTCTTTACCATTTTTACTTGTAACTTTGTTGTTCATTACCATTTTCAAAACTTGCTCAAGCGCTTCATCAGTGTTAGTGATTACTGCATCTGGTTCTTTACGACTTACTAATTGACCATTATCTTCATAACGTCTATCTGCAAAAACCTCTGATGCAGTTTTTAATCCTAAAGTTTCAGCTTCTGATATTAATAAAGTATTTGAAAGTCCGACTAAAACAAGCGATGAATCAAAATAGTAAACTGCTTGAGCAATAGCATGTGCGATAGCTTTATCTTTAGCACCCATGTTATAAAGCGCACCATGAGGCTTAACATGGTTTATACGTGTATCATGAACTTTACAAAAAGCATCTAATGCACCTAATTGATAAACAACTAAATTATAAATTTCATTTGGTGAAATATCCATGTTACGTCGACCAAAACCCTTTAAATCTGGCAAGCCTGGGTGTGCACCTATACCTACACCATTGTCTTTAGCTAGTTTCACAGTGTCATACATAACATTTTCATCGCCTGCATGAAATCCACAAGCAATATTAGCTGAAGTTATTAAAGGAATGATATCTTTATCTCCACCAAATGAATAATTTCCGAAAGCTTCGCCTAAATCACAATTTAAATCTACTTTCATTATAGCTCAACTCCTTTAATAATTTGATGTTTTTCAAGGAATTTTATATCAACCTCACTTGCATCAGTATCAGCATACAATGGGTAACTTAAAACAGCATATAAGAAATCAGCTGTAGTAGTGAATCCTTCAATTACCATTTCATCAAGTGCTACCTTTAGTTTCTTGATTGCTGACTTACGATCCGTATCTTTAACAATCACTTTAGCTACAAGTGAATCATAATATGGTGATACTTGATAACCTGGATATAATAATGAATCCACTCGAATATTAAATCCTTGTGGTAAATGTAATTTTTTTACTTTACCAGGTGTTGGTTGGAACTTTTTCTCAGGATTTTCAGCGTTAATACGTGCTTCAATAACATGACCATTAAATACAACATCTTCTTGTGAAAATGGTAACTGATCGTGTTGCATTAAATATAGTTGTGCTTGCAGTAAATCACGGTCTGCACGCATTTCTGTAACCGTGTGCTCTACTTGTATACGTGCATTCATTTCGATAAAGTAGTGCGCATCATTTGTTACTAGAAATTCAATTGTACCTGCACTACGATAGTTAGAAGCTTTTGCGACTGCTACGGCGTCATCACAAATTTGTTTTCTTCTTTCTTCAGTTAGTGCTGCACAAGGAGATTCTTCAATCAACTTTTGATTTTTACGTTGTACTGAACAATCACGTTCACCTAAGTGTACATAATTTTCTTTTCCATCACCTATAACTTGAACTTCAACATGCTTAGCTACTGGAATGAATGCTTCTACATATACTCGATCATCATTAAAGTATTTTTGACCTTCACTTTTGGCTTCTTTCAACATTTTTTCAAGTTGTTCAGGTTCTTTGACGATTCTAATTCCTTTACCGCCACCACCACTAGCTGCTTTCAACACTAACGGATATCCAATTTTTTCAGCTAAACTTTTAATTTCGTCTACAGATTCAACTGCACCTTGAGATCCTGGAATAACTGGTACACCCGCTGAGTCAACTGTTTGACGCGCTGTGATTTTATCTCCCATCATTTCCATAGTTTTTTTACTTGGACCTATAAAATGTATATCATTTTCTTCTACTTTTTCAGCAAATGTAGTGCTTTCAGATAAAAAACCATAACCTGGGTGAATTGCATTTGCACCAGTTATTTCAGCAGCACCAATAATACGTTCGATATTCAAGTAACTATCTAAAGGATTAGCTTCACCAATACAAACTGCTTGGTCAGCAAGACTAACGTGCAAACTTTGTTCATCACCTTTAGCATAAATTGCCACGGTTTCAATGCCCATTTCTCGACAAGCTCTAATAATACGAACCGCGATTTCTCCTCTGTTTGCTATTAAACAACGATACATTAACCTGTCCCCCCTTATTTAACTTTTACTAACACTTGATCATATTCAACGTTTGTGCCGTGGTCGACTACAATATCTATGACTTCACCATCAATATCACTAGTGACTTCATTCATTACTTTCATTGCTTCAACATATCCTATAACGTCGCCAGCTTTGATTTTATCGCCAACTTTAATTTGAGGGTCAGTTAATTCTTTACTATCTTGTAAAAAGAAAGTACCGACCATAGGAGAAGTGATTTCTTGTGATTGTTCAGTTTGATTGGATTCATTTTCAGATACTTCATTATTAACAGCTTGATTTGGTATAGTTTGAGAAGGTGCATTAGCAGTATTTTGAATTTGATTATCTTCTGTAAAATCTAACTCTAATTCATTTTTACTATCTTTAAATTTAAATCTTTTTACTCCATTTGATTTAACTAAATTAATGACTTCTTCTATCTTTTTAATATTCATTATTTATTCCTCCTCGATAATTTTAGATATTTTATGTGATGTATTACGTATAGATTGCATACTAAATATTGGTTGGGTTTCGATGCTATTCAATAAATTGTTGAAATGTTCATCGAATTCATTTAATTTTTCTGATGCTTCTTTGACAGAAATCCATTTAAATTGAATTGTGTTGCCTGGCTTAAATTGTGCCAATTTTTTCAAATCTAATTGACTGACCGTAGCTATTTTAGTATAACCACCGACCGTTTGTTTATCATTTAGTAAAATAATTGGATTACCATCATTAGGTACTTGTATACTTCCTAAACCTACTGGCTCCGAAATGATATCAGCGCCATTGTCCGGTGGAACAGTCTCACCAATTAATCGGTAACCCATTCTATCTGACTGGTCAGAAATTTTATATTCAGATTCAACCAATCTATTTTTCTTTTCAATAGAAAACGCGTCAATTTGCGGACCTTTAATAATATGAATGATATTATCTTCTGGTACTGCCTCATAATCTATCGTTTTACCTAAATTAGATTTATAGTTATCATTTTGACTAATGTTGATTATATCATTCTTTTTAAGTGTTCTTCCTTGATACCCACCCACTTTGCTTCGGGTGTGAGTAGAATAACTACCAGCAACTTGTTCAATATCTAAAGGATTTCCAAAGAATATATAGCCTCGAGCTCCTTTAATTGATGCACCGATTTCTAATAAATCACCTTTGTTAGCTAGGATAACTGTGTTGTTATCAATATTTTGATTATTTAATTTCGCACCAAATTGACCACCCGTTAAAACGAATGTGTTATTACTTGTAAATTGAATTGTTGGACCAATTACAGTGTATTCCAATGAAGGTCCGTTATTATGAATAAGTGCTTGTCCGATTTCATAGCTATATACATCCATGGCTCCAGCACTTGAAAAACCTAAATGTTGATAACCAAAGCGTCCTTTATCTTGTACAGTAGTGAAAAGACCTGGTTTAATAATTTTAATTCCCACTTCGAGTCACCCACTTTTCTTTATCAAATCTATTTTCAGCAATTTCTGTTTCGATTTCTCTAAAAGTTGATTCATCAATTGGGTAAAATTTTATATAATCTCCAGCTTCGTATAACGTCATTGGTTCTGAAAATTGATCAAATACTTTTAACGGTGTTCTTCCAATTATCTGCCAACCACCTGGAGAATCAGATGGGTATAATCCAGTTTGATTATTAGCGATTCCAACTGATCCAGCAGCTATTTTCACCCTAGGTTCAGATCTTCTTGGTGTATGTAACTTCTCGTCTAATCCTCCTAAGAAAGGAAATCCAGGCATAAATCCTAGCATATAAACCAGATATTCGTTGTTAGAATGTATATCAATAACTGTTTGAACATCTAAATTATTATGATTAGCAACCTCTTCTAAATCAGGGCCGAAATCATTATTGTATAGAACTGGTATATGTATCACTCGTTTTTGATTATTTGATTCTGATTTTGAAACATTTAAATTATCTAAATCTAACTGATTTATTAACTGTTCATATTCAATCAATTCATTATTAAAGTTAATCATAATAGCTCTATATGACGGTATTATGTCTCTTATAGCAGAGATATTTTTTGAAAGTATGTATTGTGTTGTTGCATTTACATCTTGATAATTAGTTTCGCTAATTTCTTCTTTAAAATAAAGCAATATTGATTGCTCATTGATCACTTTAATATCCAATCTTTTGCCGCCCCCTTTAAAGCTATAGATATCTAATATTATCGAATTTTAACAAGATAATAATATCTTATTGTTAGAAAATCAGAATATTTATAAAAATTATAACATCTAGATATCATATTTGTTTAATAAGACTTTCAAATTAAGAATAATAAAAAAGTAAGGACAAAATGTAATCGCTTACTTTATTGTATTTTCAACTCTTATTCAGTTTTATTCACAATGTTATTTAAGCATATAAAACTAATTTTGTCATGAAAAAGTTATAAATTTTAAATAAATTTGACGATATTTATTAGGATATTTGTAATTTTATACGTAAAAATGACACAAATAGACTATATTTATCTAATAATTCAAATTTAAACAAAAAACTTCAAAAGCTAAATGAATTTACTTAGCTTTTGAAGTATTGTAATTCTATTTGATATCTACAATTTTAACATTGATTTCTCCACCATTTGGTAATGGAACGCGAACTTCATCTTTCAAACTTTTACCAATTAAAGCTTTAGCCATTGGAGATTCATTTGAAATTTTACCTTTGAATGCATCAGATTCAGCAGAACCAACAATTTGGTAACTTTCTTCTTCATCACCAGGTAATTCAATGAATGTTACTGTTTTACCAATTTGAACAACATTATTATCGCCAGTATCTTCAATAATTAAAGCGTATCTTAGCATATGTTCAATGCGTTGAATATCTTGTTCAATAAAGCCTTGCTCATCTTTGGCTGCGTCATATTCTGAGTTCTCAGAAAGGTCACCAAATGAACGTGCTACTTTGATTTTTTCGACTACTTCAGGTCTTTTTACTGTTTTTAATTCTTCCAATTCTTGTTCTAATTGTTCATACCCTTCTTGAGTCATTGGGTATTGTTTTTGATTTTCCATTATGTCATCTTCCTTTTCACATTATTTAAGTTAAATTGGCCTTTTTAATATTAAAATAATACTATTTAGATAGATACTTTAAGGCTATTTATTGCTTACTAACAAGCGTTTGGATTTTGGTTGTCATAATATCAATGGCTACTTTATTACTACCGCCTTCAGGAATAATAATATCAGCATATTTTTTAGTAGGTTCAATAAACTGATTATGCATTGGTTTTACAACATTTAAATATTGATTGATTACTGATTCCATTGATCGTCCACGCTCTTTAGTATCACGTACTAAACGTCTTAGAATTCTTAGGTCGGCATCAGTATCAACATATATCTTAACATCCATCATATCACGTAAAGTTTTGTTTTCTAAAGCAAATATACCTTCTACGATAATAACATCTTTCGGTTCAAATGCAATTGTTTCATTACTTCTTGTATGATTTGTGTAATCATATGTCGGTACTTCTACAGCTTGACCATTGCGCAAATCCTTTAAATTTTCAATTAATAAATCATTATCGAATGCAAAAGGATGGTCATAGTTAGTTTCTAATCTTTCTTCAAAAGTTAGATGAGATTGATCTTTATAATAATAATCTTGGGCAAGTAATGCCACGCTGTGCCCTTCTAAATTCTTCATAATTTCATTAGTCACTGTAGTTTTTCCAGAGCCTGACCCACCGGCAATTCCGATTATTGTTGTATTCGCCATTATCCGATTTCCTTTCTTAACATGTTGTTTGGATAAATTGGTTGATCTACTTTTATTTGTACGATTTGTAGAGGATGTCTAGCTGCATCTAGACTATTTCCCTCTTCATCATAGATGGCTTCCACGACTTGTCTGAAACTATCAATTTCAGGCCCGAAGAATTCAATCTCTTGGCCAGGTTTAAAGTGGTTTCTTTGTTGCACCGTTGCGATTTTACTTGTTTCATCATAATCTAGAACTAAGCCACAAAAATCATAAGGTGATTTTTTATTTTGTTGTACGCCGAACATTTGCTCTTCGTATCCTGGCGTACCTTCAAAGAAAGCAGGTGCAGTATCTCTGTTTGCACATTTATCTAATTCAATTAGCCATTCTGGATTGATTTCAAAATGCTCTGGATCTTCTGCGTATGCATCGATTACTTTTCTATAAACAGATACTACAGTAGCAATGTAATGTATCGATTTCATACGTCCTTCAATTTTTAATGAATCAATTCCAATATCCATCATTTGTGGAATAGACTCTATTAATTTTAAATCTTTCGGACTCATTGCAAAAGGAGTAACATCACCATCTTGATAAAATAAATCAAGCTCCCCATCTTCATCAACCGATAATAAATCATAGTCCCAACGACAACTTTGACAACATCCACCTCTATTGGAATCTCGTGCAGTCATATGATTACTCAAAGTACAACGTCCTGAGTATGCAATACACATTGCACCATGAATAAAAGCCTCTATTTCAATGTCGACATTTTCTTTCATTTCTTTCATTTCCATTGCACCAGTTTCACGTGCTAGTACGACACGATCTAATCCTTCTTCTTTCCAATATTCCACTGCTTTATAATTGGAAAGTGATTGCTGTGTTGATAAATGAATCTCTAATTTTGGAGCTACGCGTTTACATGTTTCAATAATAAGTGGATCAGCTACAATTATACCTGCAGCACCTGTTGATTCTAAAGACTGTAAATAATTTTCTAGTCCATCAATATTTTCATCATGAGCAATGATATTAGTCGTTACATAGATTTTAGCATCATAACGTTTCGCAAAATCTACGCCTTCTTTTATTTCTTCAATTGTAAAGTTATCTGCATTCGAACGTAAACCATATTCTTGACCTCCAAGAAATACGGCATCTGCACCATAATGTACAGCTATTTTTAATTTTTCTAAATTACCAGCAGGCGCCAATAATTCAGGTTTTTTAATTTTAACTTTTGATTTTGAATTTATCTCAGTAAGAGTTTTCATTTTAGCGCCCCTTTCTTAGTAAACCGTTTGTTTGTATAAAAAGCCTTCATCGAATGGACGATGTTCAGGCTGAATATCTTCAATTGGGTCGACCAACATAAATTTTTCATCTTCATATGTCTCAGGATCTTCATTATATAAATCAATGGCTTCTCGATATTGCGCAGTAACTACATTAATATATTCTTCGCTTTGTAAAATTCCATCTATTTTAAATGAATCAATACCGGCTTCAAATAAAGGTTCTAATTCTTCAATGAGACAAATATCGTTTGGTGACATAATATGTGTACCATTAAAGTCCTCGAAAACAGGATACTTATTATCACGTTCTTCATCATATAATAATAATTCTTTTTGATCTCCATTACGTTTGATTTTCATTTGTCTATCTTGGAAAGTATAGTAGTTACCTAGCAACATGCGCTTTGATTGAAACATGCATGTCATTCCATGAACTTGAACTTCAATTTCGACATGGGCATTTTCTTTAATATTTATAATTTCATCTAAATTTAATTCTCGTGCCAGTACAGCTCTATTAGCGCCACGTTTTCCCCAATAATTACATTGGAAATAGTTAGTAACTATCGTTTCAGCATCCCAATTAAGTGGGATTGGGTCTTCATGATGTTTAACATACATTACGACAGCTGGATCACCAAATATAATACGATCAACTTTAATTTGATGTAAGTAATTAATATAATCTTCTAAAGCATTTAAATGATAATTATGGAAAATTCCATTTACAGCAACATAAATTTTTTTATTATTGTCATGAGCTAAGTTAACTGCTTTTTGTATATCTTCGCGATTAAACTCCCCTGGTAATCGTAACCCAAATTTTTCTTCACCAATAACAAACGCATCTGCGCCGATATCTATCAATGTTTCTAAATGAGCTAATGATTTAGGAGTAACGAGTAATTCTGTCATATTCATTCTCCTTTAATAGATATAGCTAATCCATCATCCATATTTATAAAATTTGTTTGATAATTGTCTTGTTCCATAAGCCATGTATTGAATTTTTGCACTTTTTTAACCATTTGTTTTACATTTCTTGAACGTACAATATCAATATTGGATACAAAACCATGATATAAGACATTATCAGTAATAACTAAACCACCTTTTCGTAGTAAAGGTGTAAAGTATTCAAAAAACTTTTTTGATTGTGCTTTAGCTGCATCAATAAAGATAATATCATATTCTACATTATTTACTTTATCTATTTGTTCTAGAGCATCTCCTTCGATTAGACGAATTTGATCCTCATACCCATAGTTTTTATAATTGTTTTTAGCTTGAAGAATCATTTCTTCATCTCGTTCAATAGTCGTAATTTGAATGTCATTTGAAATTGAAGCAAATTGCATTGAACTATATCCTATCGCTGTACCTATTTCTAAAATATTTTTAGCATTATGAATTCTAATTAATTGTTTAATCATTTCTAGAGATAGTCTATCAACGATTGGCACGGCATTTTCGACTGCATAATCCCTTAGGACTTCAATTTCATTATCTGTTTTTTTATGTATTTCTAATAAATACTTTTGATTTGTTTCCATTAATTTACTTCCTTCTAAAATACAAAAATGACATTAAAAAATAAACCAGTCTTGTAATTACTCACACATTTAAATCGAAATAACTTTTGAAATTTTATCTTATATTAATTGCGACTGATTTTATTAATTATGATTTTTATGTGTCTATAAGAATTTAACTTTAAGTATTTTACCATATTTTCAAGTTAAATTTAAGATGAAAAGATTAAAAAGCATTAATTTGTCAAGTTATAAATAAAAAAAGTTGAGACAATTTAAATTTGTCTCAACTTCTTAATTTGAAGTGTAATTATTCTTCCATGTTAGTATTGACTACTTCTTCAACCATATCCCATTCTTCATCTGTTTCGATTGGAACTAATTTACCACCATCGCCAGATTCATCTGGTTCATTGATCATAGGAATTAGTTCAATCATATCGTCGTCATCTGATTGTGCGCCTTCTTCGGCTAAAATAACATATTCTTTTTTGAATTCTGGATGATAGAATTCTAACATCTTACGATATAAAACTTCATTTCCTTCTTCATCAAATAATGTTAATAATTCTTCCTCGTTACTTATATTTAAATCAACATCATTAATATGCTCGTGGTTATGATTATGTTCAGTCATTATTTAATCTCCTTTATTGGATAGAATCTAAATAGCCTTGCAATATAAATACTGCTGCCATTTTATCAATTACTTTTTTTCTTTTTTCTCTTGAAACGTCAGCTTCAAGTAATGAGCGTTCAGCAGCCATTGTGCTCAAACGTTCATCCCACATTATAATTTCTATCTGGGGTAAGCTTTCTTGAAGTAACGCTTTATATTTTAACGAGGCTTCGCCACGAAATCCAATAGAATTGTTCATATTTTTAGGTAACCCTATCACTACTGTACCAACATTATTTTCTTTAATAATAGATACAAGCTTATCAATGCCAAATTCCTCTTGTTCCTCATTAATTCTGAGAGTGTCTAATCCTTGGGCTGTCCAACCCATCAAGTCACTAATAGCTATACCAACCGTTTTGCTCCCTACATCTAAGCCTAAAATCTTGTGTGTTAGCATAACCTATTGTTTAGTCTCTTTTAAATAATTTGAAACGAGTTCTTCCATGATGACGTCGCGATCAATATGACGGATTTGATTTCGAGCATCATTTTGACGTGGAATATAGGCTGGGTCACCTGATAATAAATAACCCACTATTTGATTAACAGCATTATAACCTCGCTCTTCTAATGTTCGATGTACGTTCGTTAATACTGCTTCAACGTTCTTTTTTGGAAGTTCATCATAATCAAACTTCATTGTTTTATCAATATTATCCATAGATGCGACACTCCTCTATAACGAATTATCTTACACATACTAATTTTACACTAGTTAGATATAAAGTTATAGTTTTTTAATGTAATCTTTAATAAAGCGTAATGATTCTGAGATATTTTCAGGTTGAGTACCGCCACCTTGAGCCATATCAGGTCGACCGCCACCTTTACCCCCAACGATTGGAGCCATGTTCTTAATGATATCTCCGGCTTTAATTTGATTCGTTTGTTCTTTTGGCACTGTAGCTATAAGTGAAACTTTACCTCCAACATTACTAGCTAAGATAATAATAGCATCTTGTTGTTTTGATTTAAAATCATCCATCGTTTGTCTGATTTCTTTTGGATTAGATACTTCTACTTCAGTTGCTAAAACGTTGAAACCATTTATTGTTTCAATTTGTTCATCTATATTACCCATTTTCAATGTTGTAATTTCTTTATTACGTTGCTCAAGTTGTTTATGAAGATTTTTCTCTTCATCTTGTAATTGAACGACTTTGTCTAGCACTTGGTTGTCTGATTTAACTTTAACTTGATTTTTAATAGAATTAAATTTATTTTGTATTTCTTCTAAATATAAAAATGCAGCTTTTCCGGTTAACGCTTCAATACGTCTAACACCTGCACCAGTTCCTGATTCGCTTACTATTTTGAAAAGTCCAATTTCTGCAGTGTTGTCTACATGAATACCACCACAAAGCTCTATTGAGAATGGCGCCATATTTACTACACGTACGACATCACCATATTTTTCACCGAATAAAGCCATGGCACCCATTTTTTTAGCTTCATCAATTGGCATTTCTTGAATATGAACTGTAATACCTCGCCAAATTTCTTCATTCACACGTCGTTCTACTCTATCAATTTCTTCTTGTGTCATCGGACCAAAATGAGAGAAGTCAAAACGTAAACGTTCACTTTCTACTAATGAGCCGGCTTGGTTAACGTGTTCACCTAAGACTTCTTTTAATGCTGCATGAAGTAAGTGAGTGGCACTGTGATTTTTTTGAATATCTTTTCTTTCGTCTCTATTTACACTTGCATCCACTTCACTATTAACTGTAACTTGACCAAATTGAATGACGCCTTGATGCAGATTTTGACCATTCGGTGCTTTTGTTACTTCTTGAACTTCAATTTCAAATTGCTCATTTCCGACTGTACCTTTATCAGCAACTTGTCCACCACTAACAGCATAGAACGGTGTTTCTTTAAGAATAAAATAGATTGTTTCGCCTGCTTCAGCACTCTCAACAGCTTCTCCATTAAAAATCAAATCCGTTAATGTTGTTTGATAATCAGTTGTTTCATAACCAACAAATTTACTTTGTGTAGTGATGTTTTTTAATACTTCACTTTGGATTTGCATTGATTGAGAACTTTGACGTGCTTCTCGAGCTCGTGTACGTTGTTGTTCCATTTCTTTTTCAAATGTAGCCATATCTACAGAAATACCTTCTTGACTAGCTAATTCTTCAGTTAATTCAATTGGGAAACCATAAGTGTCATATAATTTAAATGCATCAGATCCATTAATTTCTTTTGTAGAAGATTTAGCTTTAGAAATTAAGTCGTTTAAAATTCTTAATCCTTCTTGAAGTGTTTCATGGAAACGTTCTTCTTCTGATTTAATAACACGTTTAATGAAGTCAGCTTTTTCCTTAACATTTGGATAATATGGTTCCATGATTTCTGCAACAATATCCACTAACTTATACATAAATGGTTCATTAATGTCTAAAGTTTGACTAAATCGCACGGCACGACGAAGAAGACGGCGTAAAACATATCCTCGACCTTCATTGGCAGGTAAAGCGCCATCAGCGATAGCGAAAGCAATTGTTCTAATATGGTCAGCAATAACTTTAAACGCTATATCTTGTGTATCATTCTCTAGATATTTTTTACCTGATACTGCTTCAACTTCATTGATAATCGGCATAAACAAATCAGTTTCATAGTTCGTACGAACATTTTGAGAAACTGAAGCCATACGTTCAAGACCCATACCAGTATCAATATTTTTATTAGGAAGTGGTGTATAAGTATTGTCTTTATTATGATTAAATTCACTAAATACTAAGTTCCATACTTCTAAATATCTTTCATTTTCTCCACCTGGATACATTTCTTCAGCTGGATCATCTTGACCATATTCGTCCCCACGATCATAGAAGATTTCTGTATTAGGACCAGAAGGACCTTCACCAATATCCCAGAAATTGCCTTCAATTCGAATAATTCTACTTTCTTCTAAACCTATCTCTTCATTCCAAATACGATAAGCTTCTGTATCTTCCGGATGAATAGTGACATATAATCTTTCTGGTTCCATTCCCATCCATTTTTCACTTGTTAGAAATTCCCATGCAAAATGAATTGCTTCTTTTTTGAAATAATCACCAATAGAGAAATTTCCTAACATTTCAAAAAATGTATGATGTCTTGCAGTAAATCCGACATTTTCGATATCGTTCGTTCTGATTGCTTTTTGAGAATTGACAATTCTTGGTTTTCTAGGTGTTTCACGACCATCAAAGTATTTTTTTAATGTTGCGACACCAGAATTAATCCATAATAATGAATCATCATCAATCGGTACTAACGGCGCTGAAGGTTCAACCATATGTCCTTTTTCAACGAAGAAATCAATATATTTTTGACGAATTTCACTAGCTTTTAAATTTTTCATTTCTTTCACTCCTATACCATCTTAATTTTATAAAATTATAGAAAAAAAGAACGTTCATCCTCGAAAGGGACGAACGTTCTCGCGGTACCACCCTAGTTAAAAGAATGTTGAAAACAATCGAAAATCAACCATTCTTATCACTTCATTACATTATGAAAATGACACGAAGTAGCGTTCAACAATTTACTTTGTACTTCTCACCAACCAGTACATCTCTAAAAATAGTTTAAAATTGCCTACTCATCTTCATGTGAATTTAAATTTATTTTAAGTATTTTTCGACCAAATGTCAACGCTCAACAAAATCATAAGGAGAAGTTTCGCCCATATTTATCATAGGATTAATTTGGTAAATCGTAGCTTCACTTAAGACGATATGATTTTGATCTTCTTTTTCAATGGAATGGTCTCTCGTATCAATATTATCTTTATTTACGTTGAATATGTCATCTTCATCTTTTATCACTTGCTCATGAGTAGCGTCAATTTTAAAATACGCTAGAATTAATTCACAAAGTTGTGTGTGACGTGCTTGTCCTTGTGTATTTAAACCCATATCAAATGCTTTAGGATCGCCTAGTAGAACAAGAGATTGTTTTGCACGAGTAAGTCCTGTATATAAAATAGGTTTTTGTAACATTCTAAAATATTGCTTTACAATTGGCATTATGACTATCGGAAATTCAGAACCCTGTGATTTATGAATCGATGTACAATAGGCATGTGTTAATTCAAGTAAATCCTGTCTTGTAAAGGTGATTTCATTTCCCTCAAAATCAACTACCAGTACATCTTTATTTAGAGCATTTTCTTTCGCCCAAAAGATTCCAACAATAATGCCTATATCGCCATTAAATATATTATCGTTAGGCCGATTGACTAATTGTAATACCTTGTCTCCTTTACGAAATTTGATATCACCGAACTCTATTTCTCGTGTATCATCTTCCTTAGGATTTAAAATATCTTGTAATACTTGATTTAATCTCTTTATGCCAGCACTACCTTTATACATTGGTGCTAACACTTGAATATCGCTCATATCATAACCTTTGTTGACTGCACTTGCGACTACTTTCTCAACAACTGAAGGAATTTGTTCTACACCGCAATTGATAAAGCTTCTATCATGAAAACGTTGTGATATGTCAATAGATTCTCCGTGCTTCATACGATGTGCCAAGTCTATAATACTGGAACCATCTTGTTGACGATATACTTCGGTTAAATTAACACGTGGAATAGCTTTAGAATCTATTAAATCTTTAAAAACTTGACCTGGACCAACTGAAGGTAATTGGTCTTCGTCTCCAACAAACACAATTTGTGCATCTAAAGGAACTGCACTTAAGAATTGGTGAAATAACCAAGTATCTACCATAGACATTTCATCAATAATAATTAATTTAGCTTTTATTTCATTGTCCAATATATCTTCGGGCTGTGTATCTTGATTCCACCCTATTAAACGATGAATAGTCATCGCCTCTAGTCCGGTTGATTCTTGCAGTCGTTTGGACGCACGGCCAGTCGGCGCTGCTAAAACAACGGGATAATCATCATCTTGGTAATCTGCATAATTTAAAGATAATCCATGAATTTCAGCGTATAGCTCTACAATCCCTTTTATTACTGTTGTTTTCCCTGTGCCTGGTCCACCGGTTAAAAGCATTACTTTAGAATTTATAGCAGTTTGTAATGCTTCTTTTTGTGAAGGTGCGTAATTCACATTATTGTTATCCTCAATTTCGCCAATATGTAACTGTAAATCAGACTGTTCTATTTCTTTCAGTTTATTTTTGTATGTTTTAATACGGTACAAATTCTGAACACTTTTCAACTCAGAATAATATAAACTAGGAATGGCGACACGTTGGTTATCAAAAATTAATTTGCTTTCTTCAGATAAATTTTGTAAAACTTCTTCTAATTGTCGATGCTCTATTGTTTCCCCTTGACGTTTGTCACTTAGCATTTCTTGAGTAACTTCAATAACATAGTCATATGCTAAATAAGTATGACCCTGTTTAATACATTCTTCTTCCAAAGTAAATAGTAATCCAGCTTTCAATCTTTCTTGATCATTGAACGCAATACCATTATTTCTAGCTAGTGTATCTGCCTTTTGAAAACCAATACCCTTTACATCATATACAAGTTGGTATGGATTTTTCTCAAGGACTTGAAGTGTTTCAGATTGATAAAACTGGTATATTGCCATTGATAATTTAGGACCAAAGCCTAAATCGTGTAAGCGGATCATAATTTTTTCTGACTCTTGATTAGCCTGTATTTGTTCAGCAATTTGCTTTTGCTTCTTTTTTGGAAGACTTGGAACATTTTCAAGTACTGTAGCGTCATTTAAAATATCATTAATAGCATTTTCACCGAGTGTATTTACTATATTTTGAGCAGTCTTTTTCCCGATACCCTTAAATAAATCACTAGATAAGTAACTTACAATCGCATCTTTTGTTTGAGGAATCTCTTTCTCGAATGTGTCAGCCTTTAATTGTTTACCATATCTAGGATGTTCTACAACTTGACCCTTAAAAGTATATACGTCACCCTCTACAATATTAGGAAAGAAACCTACGACTGTTGGCAAATTACCAAAAGACTCATTGGTTTCTATCGTATCGACTTTGAGCACAGTATAAAAATTATCATTATTTTGAAATAAGATAGCATCAACTGTACCTTTTATCATTGAATAATCAAATAATGTAGGGTCTGACATATTACTCCTCCTCGTTTTTTAAAGCCTCAAAAGTACTTTTAGCATGTTGACTTAATAAATGCTCTGGATCAATATGAATGGCTTGTTCAAAATAGGCTATTGGCAAGTCAATATCTTCTGTGAGCATATATGAAGCTAATCCCAAATTGTATAATGCATCAACGTGTCTAGAATCAATTGCTAATACAATTTTCAATTGATCTATAGCTTGTTCAAACATTTCTAAATGGCATAGTACTAGACCATATTGAAATTGTACCTCCGCATCTTTAGCGTTGTCTTGTTCAGCAGCTGTCATAAAGAATGGCAGTGCTTCTTTATGTGCATCAAGCTGATTAAATGACATTCCAATCATATAATTAGTATCAACTTTATCCATATTATTTTTTGAAGCTAATTGGTATAGTTTTATGGCGTCTTGGTACTTCCCTTGATCATAATATAAGTTAGCTAAATTATAGTAAACGGCACCATTCTTGTCATCTAATGTAATTGCTTTTTGGAAAAACCGTTGTGCTTTTTCGACTTCACCTACATCTGCTAAAACAATACCCGCATTAATATAATTTTCCACTGTTTTAGGTTCATCTTCTATATTTTGAAATAATGCTTTTAATGCATCTTCAAGTTTTCCATCTTGAATCCATTGATAGATAGTTTCTTGACTTGTTACCACATTATCAACTCTTTTCATTTTAAAATGGTTAATGTACTTCATTTTGGTTAAATCAAAGTAAAAAATAAATAAGTGGAACAGAAATCAAATGTTACTAAATTGATTTCAACGTTCCACCCTATTTACTATTAGATTTAAACAACATAACTTAATTGACCAGAATTTTTAAATACATCATCAATAGTAGCGCCACCTAAACAAACGTCGCCGTCATAAAAAACGACAGCTTGTCCTGGCGTAATCGCACGCACAGGTTCATCAAACGTAACTCTAATTGAATGTTCATTTTCTTTTTTGACGAAAACTTTAGTGTCTTTTTGTCTATATCTAAATTTAGCAGTACATTCAAATCCTGTTTCTAAGTCAACAGGATTTACAAAAGATACGTCTGATGCAATAAGGTAATCGCTATAAAGCGCATTATGATTAAAACCTTGTTCTACATATAAAACATTGTCTTTTAAATTTTTACCTACAACGAACCATGGATCCCCATCGCCACCTATTCCAAGGCCATGACGTTGGCCAATAGTGTAATACATCAAACCTCCATGCGTTCCCATTTTTTTACCATCTAGTGTACGCATTTCTCCAGATTGTGCTGGTAAATATTGAGATAGAAATGTTTTAAAGTTTCGTTCGCCAATAAAACAAATACCTGTAGAATCTTTCTTTTTAGCTGTCGCTAAATCTTGTTCTTCAGCAATTTTTCTAACTTCTTTTTTCTCTATATCGCCGATTGGAAACATTACTTTAGATAGTTGGTCTTGTGATAATTGATTTAAGAAATAAGTTTGATCTTTGTTATTATCCACACCTCTAAGCATTTCAACATGACCGTCTTCATGTCTACGAATTCGGGCATAGTGACCTGTTGCCACATAATCTGCACCAAGTTTTAGTGCATGTTCTAAAAATGCTTTGAATTTAATTTCTTTATTACACATTACATCCGGATTAGGCGTACGACCTTTTTTATATTCATCCAAGAAATAGGTAAATACTTTATCCCAATACTCTTGTTCAAAATTAACAGCGTAGTACGGAATACCAATTTGATTACATACTGCGATGACATCATTATAATCTTCTGTCGCAGTACAAACGCCATTTTCATCAGTATCGTCCCAATTTTTCATGAAAATGCCAATTACGTCATAGCCCTGTTCTTTTAACACATGTGCAGTAACTGAGCTATCGACGCCACCAGACATACCAACAACTACGCGTATATCTTTATTAGACAATATTATTCCTCCTTAAATTTATGATATATTTTGTGAATTTCAGCTACAATATATTTAATCTCATATTCAGTTGTTTGTTCATTAAAACTAAAACGAATTGAATGTTTAGCACGTTCTTCATCTTCATACATCGCCGCTAAAACATGTGATGGCGTCGTTGAACCGGCTGTACATGCAGAACCTGAAGATACATATATATTTGATAAATCTAACAACGTCAACATTGTTTCAACATCGATAAATGGAAAGTATAGGTTTAAAATATGACCTGTTGTTTCAACCATAGAACCATTAACTTCAAATGGTATCGCGCGCTCTTGTAAACTAACTAAAAATAGTTCTTTTAGTTGCATTAGATGTACATTATTGCTATCACGATTTTCGTCAGCAAGTTCAAGTGCTTTTGTTAAACCAACAATTTGTGCTAAGTTTTCAGTTCCAGCACGTCTTTTAGTCTCTTGTTCGCCACCCAACTGTGCATATTCAATAGGTGTATGTTCTTTAACTAATAACACACCTACGCCTTTAGGACCTCCAAATTTATGCGCAGTAATACTCATAGTATCAATTTTAAAATCCTCAAATTTTATATCAAAGTGGCTAATTGCTTGCACTGCGTCAACATGAAGTAATGCATTTGATTCAGCTACCAAATCTTCAATATCATAAATTGGCTCAACTGTGCCAACTTCATTATTAACGAACATAATAGACACGAGTATCGTATCGTCAGTTAAAGCTTCTTTAAGTTGGTCTAAATCGACCTTACCTGTATCATCAACATCTAGGTAAGTGACATCGTAGCCTTCTTTTTCTAGTTGTTCAAATACATGTAAGACAGAATGATGCTCAATCTTAGTTGTAATAATATGATTACCTAAATGCTCATTGGCATAGACTAATCCTTTAATCGCAGTATTATTAGATTCAGTTGCACCACTTGTAAATATAACTTCGCTCGTTTTAGCGCCTAACAAATTAGCCACTTTTCTACGTGATTCATCTAAATAGCGACGAGCATCTCGTCCAATAGTATGAATAGATGATGGATTCCCATAATGCGATTGATAGATGGTCATCATGGCATCAACGACTTCAGATTTAACCGGGGTAGTAGCTGCATAGTCAGCATATACTTCCATTATTTAGTACACTCCTCACAATATTATCAATGTTCCTATAATAGCACCTGGCAGGTAATTTTTCTAGATAGTTGTTTGTAAATACATGTTCAATTATCTCTATTTTAACATTCTTAAATGCATTAATTTAATATATTTTTGAGAAATCTATATTGAAAATAAGAACACATATTTAACATGAGCAATTTAATAACTGTATTTAAATATACTTGTTAAACTAGTCAATAGTAAAATACAAAGGAGACTTTATAGATGTCTAATATTAAATTATCTGCATTAAATTTAGTACCTATTAAAGAAGGTCAAACTGATAAAGATGCAATAGAGGATATGGTAGCACTTGGTCGAAAATTAGATCGTCTTGACTATGAAAGATATTGGATTGCTGAGCACCACAACGCACCAAACTTAGTAAGTTCTGCTACCGCTTTATTAATCCAACATACGCTAGAACATACTAAAAATATTAAAGTTGGTTCAGGTGGCATTATGTTACCAAACCATGCACCTTTAGTTGTTGCTGAACAATTTGGAACTATGGAAACCCTTTTCCCTAATAGAGTTAATTTGGGTTTAGGAAGAGCGCCTGGTACAGATATGATGACAGCGAGTGCGTTAAGACGCGATCAACATAACGGTGTCTATGAATTCCCTGAAGAAGTAGAACAATTACAAACATACTTTGGACCGGGTAATAAACAAGCGTATGTACGTGCATATCCAGCTGTAGGCAAAAATGTACCCTTATATATCTTAGGTTCGTCAACTGATTCAGCCCATTTAGCTGCACGTAAAGGTTTACCTTATGTCTTTGCGGGTCATTTTGCGCCACAACAAATGAAGGAAGCTATACAAATATATAAAGAATTGTTTGAACCATCAGATGTCTTAGATAAACCATATATGATTGTGTGTTTAAATGCGATTGTTGCTGAAACAGATGAAGAAGCAGAATATTTAGCAAGTACTCTGGCACAAGTATTTATAGGAATTGCACGAGGAAGAATGCAACCAGTTCAACCACCTACAAATGATTTGCAAGGTTTGTTAACGCCTAGAGAATATGAAATGTCAAAACAAAGATTTGAAGATTCATTAATAGGATCTGAAGCTACTGTTAAACAAAAATTAGAATCATTTATCGAAGAATATGGAGAAATAGATGAACTAATGGGTATTAGTTATATTTATGATCAAGACAAACAATTTGAATCATTTGAACGTTTAAAAAATGTAGTAGAATCTTTAAATAAGTAATTTAAAAACGACCAGAGAGCCTGGGACATAAATAATATGATGATGCTATTTTGCAAATTCGCAGTAGCTGACTGAACTGAAAATGCGCTTAAATCAAGCTTTTTCCAGTTCTAGTCATCCTTGCGGGCGGGGCCCCTACAAAGAGAATTTCACTAAGAAATTCTACAAGCAAAGCAAGTTGGGAGTGGGACGACGAATTTAAAAAGAATTCTGTCCCACTCCCTCTCCTACGATTAGTCAAGTATTTAAAAATAAAATAAGCATTACTTAACTAAACCGTTCAATTTTAATTTTTTGAATAAGGTGTTAAACTATATTTGATTGTACGTTTGGCTAATGTGGGGACATTTGATAATCGTACAATTTCTGATTCATTATCAGATAATGAATCGTTTTTAATAGTCGATTTATACAAGCGATGACGGCAGTCTTATGAGATTTCTCATTAGGCTGCTTTCTTAGTTTGTAGTAATAATCGACGATATGATTATCATAGTTACGCTGGCCCCGTATAATATTCATCACTATCCAAAATAATAATTGTCTAGCTTTTTTATTTCCCCGCTTATTAATTGTATCTCTATAATGAGTGCTACCGGATTGATATCGTTTGATATCAATACCTACATAAGCATTTAATTGTTTGTTTGTCTTAAAGTGAGTAATATCTCCTAATTCTCCGATTAACATAGCTGCTGTTAATTCTCCAATACCAGGAATAGATTGTATAATTTTATAACATTCCAATTCTTGTGCCAGTTCAATCATTTCCTTATCTAATTGGAACAACTGTTCTATAGAATCTTTTAATTGTTGAATCAATAATTGAACTTTTTCACTAAAAAGGAAGAAGCTTTAACACTTGGATAGCTTTCATGCGCTATTTTAAATAATTTTTTAGCATAGTTTCCTGCTTTTCGAGTAGATAACCCTTTCTCTGTAGAATTAAAAATATTTGAGATTAAAGTATCTTTATCTTGTTGTTGAACAAAACTAGGATGTGAATAAATTTTTGCGATATTGAGAGCAATCATTGAATAGCGACTTTTAAATAATTTTTCTAAACCTGGAAAAGTTTGATGAAGTATTTCGATAATCTGTATTTTTAACCGATTTTGATTTTTTTCGATTTCAAGATGAAATCGAGTACGTTCACGTAATTCAAAGTAAATTTCATCTTTAGTATTTAAACTATTAGTGGATTTTAAAGTGAGTCCTAGTTGTGCTAATTTATGAGCATCAGAGTGATCCGTTTTCCATGACCTTAGAGAATTTGTTTTAAATTTCGCTTCTAATGGGTTCATTTCAATATAATTCACATGGTTAACCTGACAAAATTGAACTATACCTCTTGAATACACACCGGTAGATTCAAATATAAGTTGAGGTTGATTAAGTTTTTTTAAGTATTTAAGTAACTGATTATAACCATTTTTATTATTCTGAATTGTAAATTCCTTTTGGAATTTATCTTCAAAATAATGTGCGATGACGCTCGTTCTTTTAATAATATCAATGCCTAAATAATCCACGTAATTCCTCCTTAATTGTTTTGAGAAGCTGAAACTTTACTTAACCTTTCTCATTTCACTTTCCTCTACACGGCTTCAAGAGCCCAACATACTACAAACGAATTTCAAAAGGCGAGAGTAAAGCTGACTCGTTTTTAATACGGATTTAAAATCCAAGGGAGCGTACAGTCTACTTCTCTCTACAACTATAAAAAACAGCTGTGAAGAAATCTATCGTCATAGATTTCTTCACAGCTAATCTTAGTATGTTTTAATTATTTAGTTACAATTAATCTTTTTAGTACTCACGGACAATTTCGATTAATTATTAGCTTTTTAAATCTTTCAAAAGTAATAATAACAATTGAAAAATACATAAAAAAGAGTCTGGGACATAATTCCTAGAGAAATAGCCAGTAAATGAGTTTTAACAAATTCATTTACTGGCTTCTTTATTTACAATACTCCGTATTGTTGGCTCGCTTTCTTAGGGGACAGCTTCAGCCTGTAGTCTTCAGCTTGTCCTGTTCCCTCAAGAGTCTCGCCAAAATACTTTGTATTTATATGTAATTTTACATTGTAATACTTTAAAAAAATAAAGCACTTTCGTATAATTTAATAAACATCACTAAACTAAATTAACGAGGTGCCTTATGTATAAAAATTATAACATGACTCAACTTACTCTACCAATGGAAACTTCAGTTCTTATCCCCACAAATGATATTTCACGACATGTAAATGATATTGTTGAAACAATTCCTGACAATGAATTCGACGAATTCAGACATCACCGTGGTGCAACTTCGTACCATCCTAAAATGATGTTAAAAGTGATTCTATATGCCTACACACAATCTGTATTCTCAGGTCGTAAAATAGAAAAAATGCTTAATGATAGCATCCGAATGATGTGGCTATCACAAAATCAAAAACCTTCTTATAAAACAATTAATCGATTTAGAGTAAATCCAAAAGTAGATGCTTTATTAGAATCTTTATTTATTCAATTTTACAGTCAGTGTATAAAACAAAATCTTATAGATGATAAAGCTATTTTTATTGATGGTACAAAAATTGAAGCAAATTCCAATCGATATACATTTGTATGGAAAAAGAGTATTCAAAACCATGAATCAAAGATGAATGAGGATTCTAAAGCCCTCTACCATGAATTGGTAACCAATAAAATCATACCGGAAATCAAAGAAGATCATGATAATGAATTAACAAAAGAAGAAATAGATTTGATTGGTAGTCATTTAGATAAAGAAATCGAAGATTTAAACCAACATATCAACAATGAAAAATGTACTAAAACAAGAAAACAAATACGTCTCAAAAGAACTAAAATCAAAAAATACAAAAAGCAAATCAATGATTATTCTGAGCGAAAGTATCGATACGAATTTCAAAAATCTATTTTAAAGGATAGAAATAGTTATTCTAAGACAGATCATGATGCGACATTTATGAGAATGAAAGAAGATCACATGAAAAATGGACAACTTAAGCCAGGGTATAATTTACAAATAGCGACAAATTCCCAATTTGTTTTATCTTATAATGTGTATCAAAATCCAACGGATACTAGAACGATGATTCCATTTTTAAATTCAATTCAAGAGACCTACGGTCATTTACCTGAATATATTGTAGCTGATGCAGGTTATGGTAGTGAATCAAATTATATGGCAATTATAGATGACTTTAATCGAACGCCACTCATAACATATGGAATGTTTATAAAAGATAAAACTAAAAAATATAAAAGTGACATCTTTAATACTCAAAATTGGGACTATGACGAAATTAATGACGAATTCATTTGTCCGAATAATAAACGGCTAGGTTTTAAAAGATATGCCTATCGTCATGATAAGTATGGTTACAAGCGAGACTTCAAATTATATGAATGTGACGATTGTTCAGAATGTCCTCTGAAAAATCAATGTATGAACTTCAATTCAAAAACAAACAAAAAAATAATGAAGAATTATAACTGGGAATATTTTAAATCCCAAATTAACAAAAAGCTTTCAGAACCAAAAACAAAAAATATCTACAGTCAAAGAAAAATTGATGTGGAACCTGTTTTTGGATTTATGAAGGCTATTTTGGGTTTCACTCGGATGTCTGTCCGAGGACTCAATAAAGTCAAAAGAGAACTTGGTTTTGTATTAATGGCACTTAATATAAGAAAAGTAGTAGCTCAACGAGCTGAAAATAATCAAAAAATTTATAAAAAAGACAATTTCTATATTATTTCAATAGAAATTGTCTTTTATTCACTTATCCAAGAACTTTATGTCCCGGACTCCTAAATAGATAAATAAATTATTTATCGTCTTTATCTTCTTTTTTATCACTGTCGTTACCGCCAGTGTATTCGTTGATTTTATCTTTAGCTTGATTTACTTGTTCGTTATCGCTATCTTTAAATTTATTTGCTGCATCTTTCGCTTTATCCATGAATCCCATAATGAAATTCTCCTTTCAAATTTAAGCATTATTTTTTAATGATTAAAATTGTGTTTTTATCAGTAATACGACGGATGTATTAAACTGTTGTAGTATTGTAATACCCCACCGTCATTTTCTAAAACATGCTTTAGGAAAATTTTTAAATATAGAACATATAACCATCTAATTGGTCATCAGTTTCAACATATTCAGCTAAATATTTTAAAGTAGTATTATCTAAAACTTCTCTTACTGCATCTCTCATGCGTAGCCATAATTGCTTTTGAGCAGGTGGTTCTGATTCAATGCTTTCAACAATAGTAATAGGTCCTTCTAATAAGCGAATAATATCGCCTGCCTTAATTTCGTCAGCTGGTACTCTTAGTTGATAACCACCTTTAGCACCACGAACACTTCGAATTAATCCAGCATTTCTTAAAGGGCCAACTAATTGTTCGAGATATAAATCACTCAAACCATTTTCTTCAGCAATGGACTTTAATGATACACAACCTTGACCTTCCCTTTTAGCAAGGGAAATCATTAAAGTTAATCCATATCTCCCTTTCGTTGATATTTTCATAACATTACCTCACTTAATTCGAATAGTATATATTCCCATTCTAGCATTTTTTCAGTTAAGATAGTAATAGAAAGGTGTGAAAATCGTGACTACTGAACCTTTAGCTTCAAGAATGAGACCTACAAATATAGATGAAATTATTTCACAACAACATTTAGTTGGTCCTAGAGGCATTATTAGAAGAATGGTTGAAACAAAAAGATTATCATCAATGATATTTTATGGACCTCCAGGAATTGGTAAAACGAGTATTGCCAAAGCTATTTCTGGTAGTACTGAATATAGATTCAGACAACTTAATGCAGTAACAAATTCTAAAAAAGATATGCAAATGGTTGTTGAAGAAGCCAAAATGTCTGGACAGGTAATATTATTACTTGATGAAATCCATAGGCTAGATAAAGCTAAACAAGATTTCTTATTACCACATTTAGAAAATGGCAAAATTGTATTAATTGGTGCAACTACTTCAAATCCATATCATGCTATTAATCCAGCAATTAGATCTCGTGCACAAATATTTGAATTATACCCATTAGATGATAATGATGTAAGAACAGCACTAGATAGAGCCTTAAAAGATAAAGAACGTGGCTTGAATCAGTATAATCCAAGCATTGATGAAGATGCGCTTGCGTATTTTTCAACTCAAAGCCATGGAGATGTGCGTAGTGCACTTAACGCGCTTGAACTAGCAGTATTAAGTGCACAAGATGTTGATAATACGAGACATGTAACTTTAGAAGATGCTAAAGATTGTTTGCAAAAAGGAGCTTTTGTAAGTGATAAGGATGGAGATATGCATTATGATGTTATGAGTGCATTTCAAAAATCAATAAGAGGTAGTGATGTAAATGCCGCGCTACACTATTTGGCAAGATTAATAGAAGCTGGTGATTTACCCACTATCGTAAGACGCCTCTTAGTTATCAGTTATGAGGATGTAGGATTAGCTTCACCTAGTGCTGGTCAACGAACATTAGCAGCAATTCAATCAGCAGAGCGTTTAGGATTTCCAGAGGCACGTATTCCACTTAGTCAGGCAGTGATAGAATTGTCTCTATCACCTAAATCAAACTCAGCTATAACTGCGATAGATAGTGCACTTAGTGATATTAGGCATGGCAAAGTTGGACAAATACCTGATCATTTGAGAGACGGCCATTATGCAGGCGCTAAAGAATTAGGACGTTCAATAGGATATAAATACCCTCACAATTATGATAATGGTTATGTAGTTCAGCAATATTTACCTGATAAATTAAAAAATAAAATCTATTATGAACCGAAAACAACGTCTAAAAGCGAACAACAGTTTAAAACAATATATGAAAATTTAAGAAACCAAAAATAATAAAAGACTATGAATCGCTCAAAGCCAATACTTTAATGGCATTTTGTTTGATTCATAGTCTTTCTATTTAAAAATTCCCTTTATCTTTAATTCGACGTACTGGAATATTTTTTAAAATATCATTTACAACATAACTTGCACAAATTAAACCTACAGTACTAGGCACAAATGCATTTGATGAAGGGGGCATTTGCCCTTTACGGTTAATAGCATTGGCATCTCCAACTGTTGCTTTAACATCTTCACGTATTACAATTGGACTTTCATCCGAAAAGACAACAGGAATACCTTTTTTTATACCTTGACGTTTTAATTTATTACGTATAATTTTAGCCATCGGATCCATGTATGTTTTAGAAATATCAGCAATCTTAAAACGCGTTGGATCAGTTTTATTAGCTGCTCCCATACTTGAAATTACTTTAATACCGCGTTCTAAGCATTCTTTCATTAAGTGCACTTTATATATGATTGTATCACTCGCATCAATAAAATAATCAATTTCATAATTATTAAATAAGTCTTCGTAAGTTTCTTCAGTATAGAACATATGGAGAGAGGTAACTTTACATTCAGGGTTAATTAACTTAATTCGTTCTTCCATTAAAGTTACTTTACTTTGACCAATAGTCGTAGTTAAAGCATGAATTTGACGGTTCACATTTGTGATATCTACGTCATCTTTATCAATTAATATAATGTGTCCAATATTAGTTCTAGCTAGAGCTTCAGCCGCGAAAGAACCTACTCCGCCAATACCTAATACAGCAACCGTTTTATTCTTCAACAAATCTAATCCTTCTTGACCATATGCTAATTCATTTCTTGAAAATTGATGTTTCATTATAAGCTCCTTTATTCATTACAATACGATAAGTCCATATTAACATAAAAAAGACAAATAAAAATACGCAAGACTTAAAGCCTTGCGTACCGATAGAGTCCGTAATTGCCGTAGTTATAAAAAGCTTGATCATTCGGCCTGCTATATACAGGTGGGTGTCCTGTTTCTTGTTTTGCAAGTCCTCCAATTGAGGCGTGTGCGCTGCAAGAAAACCTATTGGACTCCCAGATCAAAAAGTGTTAGGCCCAAATAAAAAGCAAACATACGAACAATACAGATGACTATCTTATATCAATATAATAGCATAACCTTCAATATAAAGAAATCTTAATGACTTTGAATGAGGTACTTTTTAATTTAGAAAATTAATTTTAAATATTAAAGTTTACATAATATAATTATAGTTATACTTAGTGTAATTTACCTATGTCCCTTAAAAACTTAAAAAAATCACCAAAGCCTTTTTACAAACTTTAGTGATTTTTACAAACCATATTATATTATTAGAAGTTCACGCTTTAGATTAACGGCGAATGCGTAATGATAATTCTTCTAATTGTTTGTCAGACACTTCGCCTGGTGCATCCGTTAACAAGCATGTTGCTGAAGCCGTTTTAGGGAATGCAATTGTATCTCTAAGGTTCGTACGATTTGTTAATAACATGACTAAACGGTCTAAACCTAATGCAATACCACCATGTGGCGGTGCACCATATTTAAATGCATCTAATAAGAAACCAAATTGTTCTCTAGCTTGTTCTTTAGTAAATCCTAATACTTCGAACATTTTTTCTTGTAATTCACCATCAGCAATTCTGATTGAACCGCCGCCTAATTCATAACCATTTAAAACAATATCATATGCATTGGCTTGTGCATTTTCAGGTTCTGAGTCAAGTTTAGCAATATCCTCTTGTTTAGGAGATGTAAATGGATGATGTGCTGCAACATAACGTTTAGCATCTTCATCATATTCTAGTAACGGCCAATCAGTTACCCATAAGAAATTAAGTTTACTTTCGTCAATTAAATCTAGTTCTTTAGCTATTTTAATACGTAAAGCACCTAAACTTTGAGCAACTACGCTCGGTTTGTCAGCAACGAACATTACTAAGTCTCCTGCTTTAGCACCAGTTAATTCTTTTAAAGATTCAACGTTTTGGTCTTCGAAGAATCGAGCAATTGGACCACTTAAACCATCCTCTACAACTTTAACCCATGCTAAACCTTTAGCACCATAAATATTTACAAATTCAGTTAAAGCATCCATATCTTTACGAGTATAATTATCTGCTGCACCTTCTGCGACAATCGCTTTAACTTGACCGTTATTTTCAACTGTATCTTTAAAAACTTTAAAGTCCATTTCTTTACCTAATTGTGAAACATCAATTAATTCCATACCAAAGCGAGTATCTGGTTTATCAGATCCATAACGTCTCATTGCTTCTTCATAAGTCATGCGTGGGAAGTTGCTTTCGATGTCAATTCCTTTAACATCTTTAACAACTTTTTGTAGCATTTCTTCACCCATTTGAATGATATCTTCTTGATCAACAAAGCTCATTTCAATATCGACTTGAGTGAATTCAGGTTGACGATCTGCACGTAAATCTTCATCACGGAAACATTTAACAATTTGATAATATTTATCGAAACCACTAATCATTAGTAATTGTTTAAATAGCTGTGGTGATTGAGGTAAAGCGTAAAATTCACCTTCATGTACTCGAGAAGGAACTAAATAGTCACGTGCACCTTCAGGAGTTGATTTAGTAAGTACAGGTGTTTCAATATCGAAAAATCCATTATTATCTAAATATTCTCGAATAGAGCGTGTCGTTTGATGTCTCATTTTAAAAGTTTGAGCTAATTCGGGACGTCTAAGATCAATGTAGCGATATTTTAATCTAATGTTTTCATCTACATTTTGATTTTCTTCATTAATTGCAAACGGAGGTGTTTCTGATTTATTGATTATATTTATATTAGAAACTTGTACTTCAACTTGTCCAGTTTTAATTTTAGGGTTAACTGTTTCTGGATCACGTTTAGTGACAGTTCCTTCAACCTCTACCACATATTCTGAACGTACAGTTTCAGCAATACTCAATGCTTCCGCAGAGAAATCTGGGTTAAATACGATTTGTACAATACCTTCTCTATCACGTAAGTCTACAAAGATAAGGCCACCTAAGTCACGACGATTATGAACCCATCCCTTTAATGTAACCTTTTGATCTAATAGCGCTTCAGTTACTAAACCACAATACGTTGTTCGCTTACTCATTTTAATTCTCCTTTTTATTACTTTTTATAATTTTCTTTTGAAATAGTTAACAAGTTCATCTAACTTAACAGTTTCAGATTCACCCGTTTCCATATTTTTTACATCAATTTCATTATTTTCAAGCTCTTGATCGCCAATGACTATCGTGTATTTAGCATTTAAACGATCCGCTTGTTTCATTTGACCTTTGATTTTACGTTTTAAATAATCTTTATCAGCTTTAACACCATTTTTTCTTAAATTATTTAAAAGTTTTACACTATAACGCTCTGCTTCATCGCCCATAGTGACAATAAACAAGTCAAAATCTTCTTCTACATCTAATTCAATACCTTCTTCTTCAAGTGCTAACAATAAGCGTTCAATACTTAATGCGAAACCAATACCTGTTTGGTTAGGCCCATCTAATAATTCAAGTAAACCATTGTATCGGCCACCACCGCATAGTGTAGTGATTGCACCATCATAATTTGGATTGTCCATCATTAATTCGAAAGCAGTGTGCGTATAATAGTCAAGTCCACGAACTAAGTTTGGATCTTCTTCATAGCGAATTCCTAAATCATCTAAATGTGTTTTAACTTCATTATAATAAGCTTTAGACTCGTCATTTAAGTAATCTGTGATTCTAGGTGCAGTTTTTACTGCCTCTTTGTCTCTATCAATTTTACAATCTAATATACGCATTGGATTTGTGTGTAATCTTGATTTACAATCATCGCAAAACGAATCAATGACTGGCTCAAAGTGTTTTACTAAAGCATCATTGTATTCTTTTCGTGAATCAGCATCACCAATACTATTAATAACTAATTTCAAATGTTTTAATCCAAATGATTCATAAATATGCATTACCATAGCTAAAACTTCTGCATCAATACTTGGATTTTCAGCTCCAATAGCTTCAACTCCAAATTGATTAAATTGGCGATAACGACCTTTTTGTTTACGTTCGTATCTAAACATAGGACCATTGTAATAAAGCTTAATAGGCTGATTAGGATAACCTTGCATTTTATTCTCAATGTATGAACGTACTACTGCTGCAGTACCTTCAGGTCTTAAAGTGATACTTCTATCACCTTTATCTTTAAATGTGTACATTTCTTTTTGAACGACGTCAGTAGAATCCCCAACACCACGAGCAAATAAATCAGTACTTTCAAAGATAGGCGTACGAATCTCTTTATAATTATATACTTCCATTAATTCATCTAATTTATTTTCAATGTATCGCCATTTACTTGAATCTTCAGGTAAGATATCTTGCGTACCTCTTGGTATTCTAATCACGCAATCACTCCTTTTAAATTTACTTACTTTCTTTAAAACTTTCTTTAATAAAAAAGCCCCTTATATAGCACTAAACTATATAAGGGACGATAAGCCGTGTTGCCACCCTAATTGAGACTAAATTATTAAATAAATTCAGTCCCCACTCAAACGTGTAACGTACGTAAACCGGCTTTTATTAAAGCACCTTTTCTTGTGTTAAAAACATAAATTACTCAGTATAACCTTACAGCCATGGATTATATCTCTTCGCAACAATTAAATGTTACTACCTCTTTCATTTACACTTTCAAGAATATTAACGGTATTATTTATAAAGTTCACTATTTATGATAACGACTTTATGTCTTCTTTGCAAGACTTAAGAAGCAAAATATTGTTTTAAACCATCGACCACAGCTTCTTCTACAACTTGTCTATGTAACTGATCTCTAATCATAACCTCATCTGTAGGGTTACTTATATATCCTAATTCTAACAATACTGCTGGTTTATTTGTTTGTCTTAGCACTTGAAAGTTTTCTTGTCGTGTTCCTCTATTACTAAGCAAAGCTTTTTTCTGAATATTAGTATTAAGTGTTTCTGCTAATGTTTCTTGATTGTCATGATACCAATAAACTGTTGCACCATTAGCATATGGGCTATTTAATGAATCGTTATGTATACTTATAAAAACGTCACCATTTTGTTTTCTATCGTCTAAACTGACATATGTATCATCAGAACGCGTTAATTTAACTGTAGCACCTGCCTTTTCAAGCGCTCTTCGTAACTCCTTTGCCGTTTTTAACGTATAGTTCTTTTCTAAGCTTTTTTTAGAAGTATTACTAGATGCACCTTGGTCATTGCCTCCATGTCCAGGGTCTAAGACAATGACCTTATTCTTCAAAGGGTTTTCTTTTTTACTCGCATCCGCTTCGATATTTAAACTGGTATGCCACCCTGCAATCCAACCCTTTTCAGTGCCATCTCTAGTTTCAACTTCAATCCACTTACCTGATTTGCCTACTCTGGTAAATGTTTCACCTTTATCAACTTGATAAATAACAGGATATGTAGCATTAGGTCCGGTACGTAATTCTGCATTTTCAGATGCAGTTATTCTATTACTTCCTTGATCACTATGATTCATTAACATAAAGAGTAAAATTAAAAATAAAATAAATGCAATTACAACGATTAAAGTAGTTATATTTTTCAGATCATGTTTAGTTAACCATGCATCTATATTTTTCATATTACTTTGCCATCCTGACTTTCATAAATAATTGTTACAGGACCATCATTTATAATCTCAACTTCCATATCTGTGCCAAATTGCCCGGTTTTAACTTCAATATTATACTCTCTTAATTTCTCATTAAATTTATCATATAATTTTTCAGCTTCTTCAGGATTTTTAGAATTAGTAAATCCTGGGCGATTACCTTTTTTTACATCCGCATATAAAGTAAATTGAGAAATTGATAATATTTTACCCTCAACTTGTTGGATATTTAAGTTAAGTTTGCCCGCTTCATCTTCGAATAAACGCGCATTAACAATTTTTTTAGCTACTGCTTCAACATCAACTTCCGTTGAGTCTTGACCAACACCCACTAATAAACAATACCCCTTATCAATTTCATTATGAATACTGCTATTAGTAACAGAAGCTCTTTTTACTCTTTGTACAACTATCTTCATTTCTATAGCACCTCAATTAATTCCATACTCTTGAAACTGTATAGACATCACTTAATTGTTTTAGTTTATCTACAACACGAAATACATCATTGACGTTTTTTACCATCACACTTAGAGTAATGATAGCATTCTTATCTGTATCAGAACGTCCATTAATCTTAATGATACTTCCTACAGTTGAATTAACAGCTTGAATAACTTCGTTTAAGAGACCATTACGATCATATGCGCTTACTTCTAAATCAACTTGGTAACGTTGTGTTGAATCTTTGGATTTCACCCATTCAACAGCTATTAAACGGTCTACTTCATTTTTAATATTAGGACAATCCGTTCGATGCACCTTAATACCATGTCCTTTAGTGATATAACCTACAATATCATCTCCAGGTATAGGATTACAACATTTTGAAAGTTTGATTAAGACATTTTCAATACCTTCTACATAAACCCCACTATCTGTAATGATATCTTCTTTTATTGGTAACGATTTCGATATTTCTTGTGCCTCATTTAAAGATTTTTGTTTATCAAGAATACGTTGTCGCTCAGTTAGCTTATTAACTACTTGTAATGCTGTTACGCCACCAAAGCCAACAGCAGCATATAAGTCATCTTCATTAGCAAAGTTATATTTATCATTAACAACTTCAATGTTTTTTTCTGTTAATATATCATCCACTCTGAAGCCTTGTTCTTTAATTTCCGCTTCAACCATAAATTTACCTTTTTCTATGTTTGAAGATCGGTCTTGCTTTTTGAAAAAGCTTTTAATCTTACTTTTGGCACTTGATGACTTAACAATTTTCAACCAATCTCTACTTGGCCCATAAGAATGTTTGCTAGTTCTTATTTCAATAATATCTCCAGTTTGTAATACATAATCTATTGGTACAATCTTTCCATTGACTTTAGCACCAATCATTTTATTACCTACTTCACTATGTATTGCATATGCAAAGTCAATAGGTACTGCACCATATGGTAATTCTATTACATCACTCGCTGGTGTAAAAGCATAAACCTTATCACTCTGTAAGTCATACTTTAATGATTCCATAAATTCTTGTGCATCTGAAGATGTATGATCAGTTTCAGCTAATTCTTTTAACCAGTTAAGCTTATTTTGAAAATCCTGAGTTTTTTCGTTTACAGTCTTTCCTTCTTTATATGCCCAGTGTGCTGCAACACCATGTTCAGCTATTTCATGCATTTCAAAAGTTCTAATTTGAATTTCTAAAGGATCTCCATTTGGACCTACTACAGTTGTATGTAATGATTGATACATATTTTGTTTTGGCATAGCAATGTAATCTTTAAAGCGTCCAGGCATTGGTTTCCATAACGTATGTACCAAACCTAAAATAGCGTAACAATCATTAATTGAATTAACGATTACACGAATCGCTAATAAGTCGAATATTTGATCAAACTGCTTTTTTTGTTTCATCATTTTGCGATAAATACTATAAATATGTTTAGGACGACCACTAATTTCACCTTGAATATTCATATTTATCATTTCAGTTTGAATTTTATCTATTGCATTTGCAATATAGGCTTCTCGCTCACTACGTTTCTTCTTCATAAGATTAACAATACGGAAATATTGAACGTTATCAATATAACGCAAGGCAGTGTCTTCTAATTCCCATTTAATTGTATTAATACCTAATCTGTGCGCAAGTGGTGCATAGATTTCTAATGTTTCTTTTGAAATACGTACTTGCTTTTCACGTGCCATTGCTTTTAGTGTTCTCATATTATGCAATCTATCAGCTAATTTTACTAAGATGACGCGTACATCTTTAGCAATTGCTATAAATAGTTTTCTATGATTTTCAGCTTGTTGTTCTTCTTTTGAACGATACTTAACCTTTTTAAGTTTCGTAACACCATCTACAATACGTGCGATTTCTTCATTAAACATTTCTTGAACATCGTCAAAAGTATATGGTGTATCTTCTATAACATCATGCAAGAATCCAGCCACAATCGTTGGACCATCTAAACGCATTTCAGTTAAGATACCAGCGACTTGAATTGGATGCATAATATATGGTAAACCATTTTTACGAAATTGGCCTTGATGTGCCTCATAAGCAATATGATAACTTTTTAATACATATTGATAATCATCAGCAGATAAATATGATTTTGCTTTATGTAGCACCTCATCAGCGCTATATGGATACTCGTTATTCAATATATGACACCCCAACTCATTTATATTCCAAATACTCCGCCCAACATTCGAATTTTTAAAAATTAAGAAAACATACATTGCCGATTCATTAATCCGAGTATAACCTTTATATTATTTAGAAACGCGAGTATTACATTAATTTTATCAAAAGTTAAAAGAACTATGAAAGATTTAACATTTTTATAAATAATAGTTTTATGATACTACAAGTTTCTAAATAAATAAATGGTATAAGGGTTATAGTGATAACAGTTTAGTCGATTAAAAATAAAAGTTGAGTCATTGTATTAGACCCAACTTCTTAAAAAATTTGCTATTTTAATCATCGTAAGATATTAAACTCATTACGTCGTAATCTTTAATTTTTTCAATACCATTTAAATATTTCAATTCAATAATAAATGCAATACCTACGACAATACCACCAAGTTTTTCAACTAATTTAATAGCTGCCTCAATCGTACCACCTGTTGCAAGCAAGTCATCAGTAATAAGTACGCGTTGACCTGGTTTAATGGCATCATTATGCATAGTAAGAACATTTGTTCCGTACTCTAAGTCATACTCATAGCGGATTACTTCACGGGGTAATTTTCCTTCTTTTCTAACAGGAGCAAAGCCAATTCCCATTGAATATGCCACAGGACATCCAATAATAAATCCTCTTGCCTCTGGGCCTACGACAACATCAACATCTCTTTCTTTAGCATATTTTACAATTTGATCGGTTGCATAGCCATATGCTTCTCCGTTATCCATAATAGTAGTTATATCTTTAAAACTAACACCAGGTTTTGGCCAATCTTGAACTTCTGATACATACTGCTTTAAATCCATTTAAAATTTTCCTCCTATTAATTAACCCTTTTGATCTTTTATCCAACGCTTTAGATGTGAAAAATCATCATAAAGCAATAGCTTTTCAACTTCTATTCTTGATTGTCTTAATTGATATATCCGACTTGATTCAATACTTTGCTTATCGGGATTATCATTTATTTTAATTATACCATTATCTTCAATTACGAAGCCTAAATCAATAAACACTTTTAACATAAATTTTAAAATTTTAGGCTTTATATTTAAATATTGGCATAATAACATTCCTTCTTGTTCTAAATTCATTGCCTTTTTATTCAATAATGCTTTATAACAATTTTTGAAATTAACTGCTGTAGGCATACCATCAAAGTATATGGATTGTTGATGTTGCAACACAAGATATAATTGTGAATAATTTAGTCCACGAAGACTTTGGCTTAGACTATCGATGTCTACCGGCAAATCTCTAAGTACAACAATATCATGTTTATCACTAATGGATTCGCCATAGTAATAATAATTTTCATTTATTTTTTCTTTTTTAGGATGTATGATAAATGCGATTTGAGAATTTGAAGGGTCAACATCTAATTGTTTTCGTTTACTTCGATAGTCCAATATTTCTTCACTGTGAGTTGCTAAATCTTGAATTATAAATTGTGGTGATTGATTACCATTCCACTCATTGACTTGTAGATGACCTAATAAGTTTATGGGCTGTCCGATTTCAATTTGCGAAGCAAGTTGGCCATTTTGCCAAAATAAACTTTGCAAATGTTGTTCACCGGATGTAAGTTTTAAATGATTTTTATCTTTACCAATTGCTTTAACATCAATTACTTCATTATCATCAATTTCAAAAAGAGGTTTTTCAAAATCAGTACCAAATGGACTTAGCCTTTGAAAATCTCTTATATTATTCACAGAAATATCTGCTTCATCTAATTTAACAGTGACGTGTTTATTTGGATCTAATGAAGTATGTTCGGCCAACTGTGTCATCCAATCATTTAATCCTCGCTCTAAGTCATGGATATTGTCAATGTCCATAGTCATCCCTGCAGCCATATGATGTCCACCAAATTTAGTAATTAAATCCTGATGAGCACTTAAAATTTCAAACATTGAAACTTGTTCAATACTTCTTGCTGAACCTTTTGCGTGATTTTGTTCTAAATCAATATTTAATATTAAAGTTGGCAAACCATATGTTTCAACTATCTTTGAAGCCACGATACCTAATACGCCTTCATGCCAATCTTCTTTTGCTAATAGTAAAAAACGTTGTCCCGCTTTAACTTTCTCGTCAGCCATAACTAAAGCCTCTTCAGTAATTTGCGCAACTATATCTTTACGTTCAACATTAAAATGTTCAACTTGCTCAGCTAGGAATTCCGCTTCTTCAGCATTCTCAGACATTAACAATTCAGCGGCAAGTGAAGCATCTTCTAAACGTCCAACAGCATTAAGTCTAGGGCCAATAATAAAACCAATCGTTTCCTCATTGATGGTATCATTAAATCCAGCTTGATTCAGAATGGCCTTAATTTGGAATGGACAATGTTCATTTAAATACGAGAGTCCCTTTTTTACGATTGTTCTATTTTCATCTGTTAATGATACTAAATCAGCAATTGTCCCTATTGCTGCTAGACTTAAAAAATAATTTGGTGGATTATCTAATAAGACTTGAGCTAATTTATACGCTACTCCAGCACCACATAAATAATGAAATGGATAATCGAACGCTGGATGCATTGGATGAACAATTGCATATGCATCTGGAAGTGTACGACCAATTTCATGGTGATCGGTTACAATTACATCAACACCTAATTCTTGCGCCATTTTAATTTCATTGTGACCCTGAATTCCGTTATCTACAGTAATAATTAATGAAATACCCTCATCATATGCATTTTGGAATGCAAGTTCATTAGGTCCATATCCTTCAGTAAATCGGTTTGGAATATACCAGCCTACTTCAGCCCCTAGAGTTCTAAGCGTAGTCACTAAAATTGTTGTAGAAGTTACACCATCAGCGTCATAATCCCCATAGACTAATATTCTCTCGTTTTTATCAATAGCCTCGTTAATACGAGTTACTGCTTTATCCATATCGCTTAAAAGTAATGGATCATGATCAATCGTACTATCACTAAGCACTTCATTGATATCTTTTTCATTAATAAGATGTTTACTCTCAAGCACTTTTTTTATAATTGGAGAAAGCTTAAAAGATTTTACTAAATCATCATGTATGTATTCTGTTGGAGCATCATATAACCAGTTAAATTTTGATTTAATCATACACATTTCCTTCCTTTTTCCAAAAGCCATTATACCTAAAAAATGATGAAATAAAAAGTAATCACTTTTATGATAATGCACAAAAAAAGACGAGAGCGGAACAAAATTCATTGTTCTACTCTCGCTATGATATCTATACCTTAAAAATGATTAGTAACGTCATTATACTAATATTTTTTCATCATTAGATTTTTTCTCTTTATAAACGACAAGTTTTCCATCATCTGATTTTTTTAATTGTCGTTTTTTCATGATGCCCCATAATGGAACAGCGATGAAGATAGAAGAGAATACACCTGAAACTAATCCAATTAATAGTGCTAATGAGAAATTGAATAAGCTTGATGCACCAAAGATTAAAATCGCTACAACTACAACGATGACAGTTAAAACAGTGTTAACAGAACGTGTCATTGTTTGACGAATTGATCTATTAACGATGTCATCAATTTGTTCAGGGCTAGTAATTACCTTGATTTTATGCAAGTTTTCCCTTACACGGTCAAATGTAACAATCGTATCATTGATTGAGTAACCTACAATCGTTAATACTGCGGCAATAAATGTAATATCCACTTCTAAACGGAACAAGCTGAATAACGCTACTATCATAAATACGTCATGTAAAAGTGCTAATACTGATGAAAGACCCATACGCCACTCGAATCTTAATGATACATAAATGATAATACCTATAGCTGCATAGATTAGAGCTTTCATAGCATTTTTAGCTAATTCTTGTCCAATCATAGGTGATACTGTATTTACTGTTGGCTTATGTCCATATTGATCATTAACTTTTTGATTAAGTTTTACAACTTCATCTTTAGATAAGTCTTTTTTAAATTGAACAGTAGCCTGCTTACTATCTTTACCATTTATTTGTATTTGATCAGGCGTAAGACCCATATCTTTCATTGTTCGTTCCACTTTGGCTTGTGTTAATTTAGTATCAGAATTTAGATCTGCTCTTGTACCTGCAGAAAAATCAATGCCTAGATTCAATTTAAAGATACTTAAAATCACTATACCTACAACTAAAATTAAAATACTTGCGCCGATTAATGGTTTTGCTAATTTAACGAAATTCCATTTCTCAAATGATGTTTTTAAGTCATGAACATCGACACCCTCGTTTATATCATGACGTTCTTTCTTGCTAACACCAAATAACCAGTATTTTTTCTTAAAGTAGTTAGATGATACCAATAATGATAATAATCCTCTAGATAAGAATACGGCTGTTACAAAGATCATTAATATACCAAGTAACAACATAGTTGCGAAACCTTTTACTGAACTTTCACCGAAGAAGAACAGTACACCAGCAGCAATGACTGTTGTTAAGTTAGAGTCAAAAATAGTAAGGAATGAACTTTTATTTGCTTTTGAATAAGCTTGTTTAAGCGTTCGTCCTATCCTTAATTCATCCTTTATCCGTTCGTACATAATGATATTGGCATCGACTGCCATACCTACACCCAGTACTAATGCTGCTAAACCAGGTAATGTAAGCACACCAGAGATGAAATTGAATGCAACTAATGTTAAATAAATATAAACAGTTAAAGCGATTATAGCTACCAAACCAGGTAATCTATAAAAACCAACCATGAACAAGTAAATAATCGCTACACCAATTACAGATGCGAAAATTGTTTTATCTAAAGCATCTTGTCCAAATTGCGCACCTACTGAATTTGAATAAACTTCTTTTAAGTCTACCGGTAAAGAACCAGCATTCAATAATTCTGAAATTTGTTTTGCTCTTTCCACACCTTTTTGACCTTGGAAACCACCAGAAATCTCAACACTATCTGAATTTATAGGTTGATCTACTGAGGCAGCAGAAACATATTTACGTTTATTTTCAGGTTTTTTCAGTTCTTTATGATAGCTGTCACCTTTTTTATAGTCTAACCATACTACCATCATATTCTCTTGTTTTTTAGATATTTCAGTTGTTACTTTTTTAAATTTAGCACGGTCTTTTAATTTAAAAGTAACTGCAGGTTCATTCGTACCTTGTTTGAACTCTTGTTTAGCAGAACCTTGTTGAATATCTTTACCAGTTAACTTAACTTTATCATCCGCATCACGAATGGTTAAATTAGCTTGGGATGATAATATTTTACGTGCTTCATCAGGATCTTTGACACCAGCTAGTTGAACCCTAATACGATCTGGGTCTTCAACTTGGATGTGCGGTTCAGAAACACCTAAAACGTTAACACGATTTTCTAAAGTTTGTGCTGTTGATTGCAGTGCTTTGTCATCTATTTTTTTATCATCGCCGAGAGGCTTAACTTGATAAAGCACTTCGAAACCACCTTGTAAATCAAGACCAAGATTTACATTTTTAACTACATTCTTATATGTAAGACCCATACCAACAAATAGTACAGCCACAATTAGGATGAATGCAATTATCCTACTTAATTTCTTCACATGAACACCTCATTATTTACTTATGTACTAAGGATAATCTTTTACTAAAACACGTGCAAGTTAATAAAAGATTACAAAGATATAAATCGACTTATCTATATTAACATACCATATCATTTAGTGAAATTAAGACCTTTCAATGTTTTTTTTACAAAATTAAAACGGGAATGAAACAGAATTCAATTTGAATTCATTGTTTCATCCCCGCATGGGATGACTAGGACTGAGAAAAGATTGATTTAAAGACCTTCTCAGTTCAGTCAGCTACTACGAATTTACTAAGTAGCTTTATATTATTATTTTTATCTTATAACCTTAAGTGATTATAGTTTTATTAAGATGGATCTACTTGTTTAATTGCTGGTTTTTCGAAAGTCATTTCTGTACCATGACCGTTAACAGTAATAACAACTGTAGTTTCATCTACAGCTTTAACTGTTCCTTTGATGCCACCAATCGTAGTAATTCTTTGTCCTGATTCAATTCGACTAATCATTTCACGATGCTCTTTTGCACGCTTTTGTTGAGGTCGAATCAAGAAGAAATAAAACACTATTATTAAAATAATAGGTAAAATAAGTGCTGAAACGTTCATTCTGTAATCTCCTTATTAAAAATTTTTAGGGTTATCTACATTAAGTCCATATTGTTCAAAGAACTCCTCTTTGAAGTCCAATAAACGGTCTTCACGAATGGCCTGTCTAATATCTTCCATTAATTTTAGCAGAAAATGTAAATTATTAATAGTAGTAAGACGGATACCAAATGTTTCTTCAGCTTTAATTAAATGTCTAATGTAAGCACGTGAATAATTCTTACATGTGTAACAATCACAATTTTCATCTAGTGGTCTAAAATCATTAGCGTATTTAGCATTTTTAATAACTAATCTTCCATTAGAAGTCATACATGTGCCATTTCTTGCAATACGCGTTGGTAATACGCAATCAAACATATCCATTCCTCTAATGCTACATTCAATAAGTGCATCAGGTGAACCAACGCCCATAAGGTACCTTGGTTTATTTTCTGGCATATATTGTACAGTATGCTCAACCATTTCATACATTACTGGCTTCGGTTCACCAACAGATAAACCGCCAATAGCATACCCAGGAAAATCTAATTCAACCAATTCTTTGGCACTTTGCTCTCTAAGGTCTTTATATTCTCCACCTTGAATAATACCAAATAATGCTTGGTCTTCAGGTCTTTTATGCGCTTTTAAGCAACGTTCAGCCCATCTTGTTGTACGTTCTATAGAATCTTTTACATATTTATATTCAGATGGCATGGGTGGACATTCATCAAATGCCATCATAATATCTGAACCTAAATCATTTTGGATTTCCATAGACTTCTCTGGGCTTAGAAATAGTTTAGATCCATTAGTATGATGTCTAAATTCTACACCTTCCTCAGAAATTTTTCTAAGATTACTTAAACTAAATACTTGGAAACCACCAGAATCTGTAAGAATAGGGCCATCCCAATTCATAAACTTATGTAGACCCCCAGCCTGTTTGATAATATCATTTCCAGGTTGTAACCACAAATGATACGTGTTTCCGAGTATTATTTTCGCTTCAATTTGTCTTAACTCTTCTGGACTCATTGTTTTAACGGTTGCTTTTGTTCCAACTGGCATAAACATCGGTGTTTCAAAAGATCCATGTGGCGTATGAACGATACCTAAACGTGCACCCGATTGTTTACAAGTTTTTATATGTTCATATGTAACTGCTGGCATATTCTATACCTCTCATTTCTTAAATAATTAACATCGCATCGCCAAAACTGAAGAATCTATACTTAAGTTCAACAGCTTTATTATATGCGTTCAATATGTTTTCTCTACTACTAAAAGCTGAAACAAGCATAACTAGTGTAGATTTCGGTAAATGGAAATTAGTAATCAAACCATCAATAGCTTTATATTCAAAACCAGGATAAATAAAAATATCTGTCCAACCACTAACTGCTTTGAATTCATCGTAGTCACGACGAATCGTTTCCAAAGTTCGAGTAGAAGTCGTACCTACTGAAATGATTCTTCCCCCATTATTTTTAGTTTGATTTAGCAAATCAGCCGTTTCTTGAGTCATTTGATAATATTCACTATGCATCTCATGGTCATCTATATTATCAACGCTAACAGGTCTAAATGTGCCTAAGCCAACATGTAACGTAATAAATGCTATGTTTACACCTTTAGCTCTAATTTTTTCCAATAAATCGTCTGTAAAATGTAAACCTGCTGTTGGCGCAGCTGCCGAACCATTCTCTTTCGCATACACCGTTTGATAACGATCTGGATCATCTAAACGTTCTTTAATATATGGTGGAAGCGGCATTTCTCCAAGTTCATCTAAACGCTCTTCCAAGATACCATCATAATGAAGTCGCATAATACGACCACCTTGGTCTAGTTCTTGAATGCATTCAGCTGTGATTTTTCCATCTCCAAAAGTTAGTGTATTCCCTACTTTAATTCTTTTAGCTGGCTTTAATAATACTTCCCAATCATTATCCTCAATTCGAGTAAGCATTAACATTTCTACTTTTGCGCCAGTTTCTTCTTTAAGACCAAATAAACGAGCAGGCATTACACGCGTATCATTAAGAACTAGCGTATCTCCCGCTTCAAAATAATCAATGACGTCAGTGAAGTGTTTATGTTCTATATTTCCTGAGTGTCTTCCCAACACTAACAAACGACTATGATCTCTATCTTTCAAAGGGGTTTGAGCAATTAATGATTCAGGCAAATCATAATCAAATTCCTCAACATTCATTTCAATTCCCTCACTCTTTAATATTTTTTAAAATGCTCATAAGCAAACGCAGTGGCTTTTCTACCTCTTGGTGTGCGCTCGATAAAACCTTTTTGGATTAAGAAAGGTTCATAAACATCTTCAATCGTTATACGTTCTTCGCCTATTGATACAGCGATCGTATCTAAACCTACTGGACCACCATTATACTGATTAATGATACAATTCATCATTTTATGGTCAATGTAATCTAAGCCTTCTTCATCCACTTGAAGTAATTGTAAAGCTTGTTTTGTTGTTTCAATATAGATTTGTTCATCTTCATTAACTTGTTGAAAATCTCTAACACGTTTAAGCAAACGATTGGCAACACGAGGTGTTCCACGTGAACGTTTAGCTAACTCAGTGGCACTTTCATCATCTATATTAGTTCCAAGTACTTCCGCAGTTCGAATAATAATTTCTTTTAAATCAAATTCGTTATAATATTCAAGTCTAAGATGCACACCAAATCGCTAATCGATCTCTTAATGGGCCTGTTAAACTACCAGCTCTAGTAGTAGCCCCAACCAAAGTAAAGGGCGGTAAATCAATACGAATGCTTCGTGCTTCATCACCCTTACCTATTATAATATCAATAAAGAAATCTTCCATAGCAGAGTATAATACTTCCTCAACCGTGCTACTTAATCTGTGAATCTCATCTATAAAAAGAACGTCACCAGGCTGCAATCCAGATAATATTGCAGCTAAATCACCAGGTCTATCTAAAGAAGGACCTGAAACTGTTCGAATATTTACTTCCATTTCATTAGCAATGATATTGGATAAGGTGGTTTTACCTAAGCCAGGAGGTCCAAAAAGAAGCACATGATCAAGTGGTTCTTCTCTTAATTTAGCAGCTTTAATGAATACTTCTAAATTATTTTTGATTGAAGCTTGTCCTATATATTGCTTTAATCTAGTTGGTCTGAGAGAGAGTTCAAAAGACGATTCATCATTATGTAATGATTGGTCAACCATTCTATCATTCATATCTATCCCCCCAGTCTATTGCATTATGCATATTTGCGTTTAATTATGAACAAGTGTGTTAATTATGAAACAAGTGTTAAACCTAATTTCACAGCTTCATCGACCGTTTCAAATGTTGTTTTATTTAGGACTTTTTCAACTTTAGCTAATTCTCTCTTAGAATATCCTAATGCTCAAGTGCTAATAAAGCTTCTTTTGTAAGATGTGAATTATCATTTGATAGTCCATCCATATTCAATAAGGTTTCTGGTGTTTCTTGCGTAATTTGAACCTTTCCTTTTAAATCAAGGACGATTTGGCGAGCCGTTTTTTTACCTATACCTGGGAATTTAGTTAAATAAGCGTCATTTTCATTTTCTATAGCTTGTTTAACTTCATTAGGCGTACTCGTAGCCAAAATTGCCAGGGCAGATTTGGGACCTATGCCAGTAACCTTAATTAAACTTAAAAACATCTCTTTTTCTTCTTCATTTATAAATCCGTATAATAATTGCGCATCTTCTCTAACAATTAGAGATGTATAAATAATGGATTCTTGACCTAAAAATTTTTGAAAACGATATGAATTAGGTGTTTGAATTTCATATCCTACTCCATCCGCTGTTTCAAGTACAACGTGAGTTGGAAACAATTGTTTTAATTGTCCTTTAATATAAGCGTACATATTTAACCTTCCTTACTACATACTCATACTTATTAATTCAACTTTAGATACATGTTCAATGTTTCTCAAGGTAACTATAATTTCATCAATTGAAAGGCTAGTATCTTTTGCACTTAATGACAAAGTGATTGTAGCCTTTTCTTCCATCGGGACACTTTGATGGATTGTTAATACAGATAATTCTAAATTAGAAACAGTATTGAGTACTTGTGCTAAGGTTCCTACAACATCATTAACATATAAAATTAATGTGAATTCTCGATGATCAAGCATCTTTTCATCCACTGGAAAGATGGTTTCTCTATATTTGTAGAATGCACTTCGCGATAGATTGAACATCTTAACTGCTTCATAAATGGACAATTCAGAATTATTTTTTAAGGCATCTTTAATCTTTAAAGTTTTTACAACTGATTCAGGTAAAACATCTTCTCTTATTAAATAGAACTTTTTATAATCTTTATTGTCCACTTATAGCACTCCTATTCTACAAATTCGAATTCTCCACCCAAGATTCTTACAATATCACCATTACTACATCCACGTGCTCTAAGTGCATCGTCGATACCCATTGAACGCATTTGACGAGCAAATCGTCTTACTGCTGGATCACTATTGAAATCAGTCATCTTGAACATTCTTTCAATTGCATTTCCGCTTACTACATAAGCACCGTCATCATCACGAGATATCGTAAATTTATCTTGTGAAGGCGTATGTTTATAAAGTACACGGTTAACACCTGCTTCTTCATCTTCTTCAACACTAAAGTCAATATCTTTAACTTCTTCTAATTTATCAGCAATTTTATATAATAATTGGTCAATATTATCTCTAGTAATTGTTGAAACTGGAACGATAATGACGTTTTCGTCATCAATTTCTTCTTTAAATAATTCTAAGTTATCTTGTGCTTCAGGAATATCCATTTTATTAGCAACAACAATCTGTGGTCTGTCTTCTAAACGTTGTTTATAATTGACTAATTCTTTGTTTATAATTTGATAATCATTGTAAGGATCTCTACCCTCAGAACCACTCATATCTATTAAATGTACAATGACTTTTGTACGTTCTACATGTCTTAAAAATTGATGACCAAGACCTACACCATCAGAGGCACCTTCAATTAAACCAGGTAAATCAGCCATTACAAAACTTCTATTATCTTGTGTCGACACAACACCTAAATTTGGTTTAATCGTTGTGAAGTGATAAGCACCAATTTTAGGCTTTGCTTTTGATACGATTGATAGTAAAGTCGATTTCCCAACGCTAGGAAAACCTACTAACCCTACATCAGCTAATAATTTAAGTTCTAAAGTAACTTCTAATTCTTCTCCTGGTTCACCATTTTCGCTAAAATCAGGAGCTGGATTTCGTGGTGTTGCAAAGCGAGAGTTACCTCTACCACCTCTACCACCGCGAGCTACAACGGCACGTTGTCCGTCCTCTACTAAGTCAGCTAATACTTCTTCCGAATCAACACTTTTAATAATAGTACCAGGCGGTACCTTTAATACTAAATCTTCAGCATTTTTGCCATGCATATTACTACTTTGTCCATTTTCACCCTTTTTGGCTTTAAAATGGCTTTGGTATCTAAAGTCAAGTAACGTTCTTAAACCTTCATCAACCTCAAATATGACAGAAGCACCTTTACCCCCATCGCCTCCAGCAGGGCCACCAAATGGAACATATTTCTCTCTACGATATGCTGTGATACCATTACCTCCATCACCAGCTTTAAGAGATATTTTAACTTGATCGACAAACATGTATCTCACCTCTTTTACGTTTCATTCATTAATGACAATATTATATCATTATATATTAGACTATTAAAAATTTAGCATCTAAGTTTATAAATTTCTATAAACAAAATAAAACACCAGAAGCATTCACTTCTGGTGTTAATTTAGACAAAATTATTCAGCTACTGCATATACAGAAACTTGTTTTTTGTCGCGACCTTTACGTTCGAAACGAACAACGCCATCGATTTTTGCGAATAATGTATCATCGCCACCACGACCTACATTTTCACCAGGATAAATTTTAGTACCACGTTGACGGTATAAAATTGAACCGCCAGAAACGTATTGACCGTCAGCACGTTTAGCACCTAAACGTTTAGATTCAGAGTCACGACCGTTTTTAGTAGAACTTACCCCTTTTTTAGATGAGAAGAATTGTAAGTTTAATTTTAACATCGGGATACACCTCACTTGTAATTTAATCTGATATTTTCATTATACTCATCTTCAATTGTTTGTAAAGAAACTAACATTGCTTGAAGAATCAATTGAGCTTGTTCATTATTTGTGTCTACACTTCTTATATGAAAATGACCACCGTCATCATCGTAATCAATGTCTGGCTTCTCGCTGGTTAAGCCTAAGATAGCATTAACACTACCAAAGAGTACTGCTGAAGCTCCAGCACAAACAATATCGTAACCATATTCGCCATGGTCTGCATGACCATTCATGATAACATCTGTGACTTTTCCACTATCATTAATGGTGATATCAACTGTAATCATAAGAATTAAGCGTTGATTTTATCAATAGTTAATTTAGTATATGGTTGACGATGACCTTTTTTGCGTTTTGAGTCTTTACGACGTCTATAAGTGAATACAGTAATTTTTTTACCGCGTCCTTGTTTTTTAACTGTAGCAGTTACAGTAGCACCTTCAACTGTTGGAGCTCCAACTTTAACTGAATCGCCACCTACAAATAAAACTTTATCAAATGTAAATGAATCTCCTTCATTAACATCTAATTTTTCAACGAAGATTTCTTGACCTTCTTCTACTTTAATTTGTTTACCGCCTGTTTCGATAATAGCAAACATACTTTGCACCTCCTATATTTTAAGTCACGCCATATATAGGTGACATTAATTATGTTCTTAAACCTATATTTGAGCGGTTGTATGTAGCTATAAAACTACTCAACTATTGCATCTTATCATTACTGTATCTTAGTGTCAATCTTGTTTTGTGTTTTTCTAGCAAATTTAATAAAAATTGGGAATAAGATAATTAATAAAATAATATTTAATATCGTAGTTGGAATTAAACGTAACAATATAAAACTTAATAAATCAATATTTGTGAATCCAATGACGGCATAAATAATTGCTATATATATTTCAAATACGATCACTGCACAAATATTAAATAAGAACATCATCGTAAAATCGCGGTAAAATATCTTCAAAAAATTATCAAAGAGAAGAACTAATACAATATAACCAAACATGTATAAACCATAAATACTACCTAAATAAATGTCAGTGACTACGCCAAGTAAGACAGCCAATATTAAACCAACACTAACACCGCGATAAATAGTTAAAAGTAGAATATACATTAGCGTTAAATGTGGGACAAATATGATTTCATACTTAGCTATATTCATAGGAATAACTAATCCAATGATACTATCAATGTAGAACAATACAACACCTATAATTAAATAAGTTAATGCTCTCATTAATTGTCCCCACTTTCATCAGTACCATTTTTTGGATCTTTTTTAGCAACATAAACATGTGATACATCAGATAGATTAGCTTCTGTTTTGACTCTCACTTCTTTAGCTAAACCATATTCATCATTTTCAACCTTAGTTACCTTACCTATGTATAAATCACTTGGTAATTGATCAGCTAACCCACTCGTTACAACTTTATCCCCTTTAGCAATCTTGTCTTTATTATTGATATTGCTAATTATTAATTCTTCATTTTTCTTATCATAATGATCGATAAGACCAAATACGTTTTTAGAATTTTGCTGAATATTGACAGATAATTTACCTGTTCGCGTATTGGTAGATAGTAAATCAACCTGCGCAGAAAATTGATTTACTTTAGTAACTCGACCTATCAATCCTTCTGCAGTCATGACGGCCATATTTCTTTTGACTCCTGCTTTTTCACCCTTGTCAATGATAACTGTATTCATCCATTGGTCTGGATTTCGTGCAATAACCGCACCTGAGATAGGATCATATTTAGAAATATCAGTCATATCCAGTTCTTTTTTTAGGTCTTTATTTTCCGCTTCAAGTTTCTCGTTTTTAGCTTTCAATTTTTCGATCTCTTTGCTGTCTGTTGTTTTATTTGAGCTAAAAAGATGATTTATCGCTCCAGTCACAAAATTAACGGGATAACTTACTACTCTTTGCCCTAAAGAAACTGAATCCCCTACATATTGTTCAGGAGGTGATTGAGTTTGTGAGCGTATAGACAAACCAATCAGTGCAATAAAGACAATAATTGCACAAAAAACAACAATCAATTTGTTATTTTTAAAAAAATTATGCACTCAGAACACCTCTATAAATCTTAATTTAAATCGTCCTTTTCTATTTTATATTACTATATGTTTTAAATAAAGCACTAACTTCAATCAACATGTCGTCAAATATTAAATTATAAAAAAAGATTAGACTTCTAGACTCGTTTATACTGCAAAACGATGGGTCTATCTATCTAATCTCATTCACATTATACTATTTAATTTTAATTACTTTTCATTCTTATTTTCTTTTTTTTCATCTTCGCTATAAAGCGTTTGGTCTTTTCTCCATTTTGCAAATAGATTTTGAGCTTTAGCTTGTTCATTAGCTTGTTTTTCTTTAGATTGTTCAGACATTCATCACACCAACCTTTGAAATATTATCTCTATTAAAACCTTAACGCAAAAAATATTTCATTTCAAATACATTAACTTTTTAAATAAATTTAATAAGACCCTTGCGGTTTTAATTCAATATGTTGTCCGAGTGCGTTTAAATCTTGCTCCATTTCAATTTCAGTTCTATATACTTTAATATGGTCACTGCCAAACTTATATACAATAAATTCATCATCACGTTGTCCAGCGATATATTTATCATTGTATCCCATTCTTCCAATACCTGTCACAGCCATAAATTCATTTTTATCTAGAAATTTAAAAACGTTATAGGTTTGACTAGCTGGTATATTTTGTAAAATATCATTATCTTTTAATACATAATGCTTCCCATTTTTAGGTACTTCTTGTGAATTATTCATTTCAGCTGGTACACCACTAGTTTGAACGTTACTGGGAGAATGATTAATAGGATTCCATTCTTGTTCTCTAAGGAATGGCGCATATTTTAAAGCAAAATATATCACAAATATAATAGCTACTACTGCAAATATATTTTTTATTAAACTAAATATAAAACGCATTAATCACCCTCCAATCTCAATCTAGACAATTATAAATTAGTATCCATAGATGTACATCAGTCGAAAGAACTAGTTAATAAAATACTAAAGTCTGATACCTATTTCTATTAAAATGATTTACAATGATATTATATTAACATTAATGTACGTTACATGAGGAGTGTGACCAATGAGTATTATTAGTATCATTTTAATTGCATTACTCGTGATATTGCTATTTAGAGTCGGTTTTGCAATTTTGAGATTTCTTATTTCTGCTGCTTTAGTACTTTTAGGACTTTATTTAGGTTATCAAGGCATATTATGGATTCTTGAAAATTTCCATTCACTTTCAGCCTTTATTCAATAAAAATAAAAATTGCTAGTATGTATCTTTAATATCATTAAAGAATGGCTAAACTAGCATATTTTTTATTTACGAAATGTAAACGCTAAGTAATTATATATTTTGTAAAATCCCGCTAGCAATAATCCCCATATAAAACCAGTTACAATTGTCGCAATAATTAATGAGACTATATTAACTTTTTGGTGGCTTATCAATACGCCAATTAATGAAAAAATAAGTATGCCACTTATTGATAAACAAATTGTTATTAAAGTTTCCCTAAATTTAATAGCGTGTTGTTTTATATTTAGTCTCAACACATAAATAAATGGAATTAAAACGCCTATTATTAAGAATAATGTCATGGTACACCTCTATTGTTAAATTTAAAGTATATTATACAAGAAATGATAACTACGTACTATAAAGACATTTAATTTTCTTAATCAAAGTAACCTTCTTCAACTAAACTTGTAAATTTTTGATCTCCAATAATGATATGATCTAATACATTTATACCTAATATGTGTCCACATTCTTTTAATCTAATTGTTGTTGCAATATCTTCTTCAGACGGCGTAACATCGCCTGAAGGATGATTATGTACAACTATAATGGCGTTACTAGATGCTCTAATAGCTGCATTGAACACCTCTCTTGGATGTATCACTGAAGAATTTAAAGTTCCTTTATAAATTACCTCTTCTTTCATGACTACATTTTTAGAATTTAGAAATAAAGCTACAAAATGTTCTTGAGTCAAATCTTTCATCTTAGACATCATCATATCTGCAACATCTTCTGGTGATTTTATAACAATTTTCTCTGCAGTGTCTCTCGCATTCATTCTTTCTCCTAATTCAAATGCTGCCTTAAGTGTCACCGCCTTGTAAATTCCAATTCCTTTGATTTTTATTAAATCATCAATTGATAATTGTTTTAATTCTTTTAATCTTGCATATTGATTTATCATATCATTCGCAATATCAATACTTGAATATCCTTGTCTGCCAGTATTTATTAAGATTGCTAATAGTTCACTATTTGATAGACTCTTTTCTCCTTTATGAATTAATCGTTCCCTAGGTAATTCAGTTGAAGCCATATCTTTGATGTTCAAATAATCATCCCTTCTAAAAAAAATTTACTAAGTGATGGTAGCAATAACTAGTGATGATATAACTTGTAAATATAAATGGTATTAGTGGTAAATACGTTTTATTTATGCAAATTTTCGTAATTAAAATATAAATAGTAGCGAGAATGAACGTAATATTGAGGAAAATAAGAAAGAAATAATACGGATAAAACATCGAGAGCATGCTGAAAAGTATGATATCTCCATAACCGATTTGATTTGGAAGCAAGAAGAAGAATAAATGAAGAATCGATGAGAAAATAATTATATTTAAAATATAGGTATTCGCTAGAAATAAATTAATGATAAAAAAAATTATTAAGAGGTTTAAATTTACCGTGTAGGTTTCAATGTCGTAGATAGCCATTGTTAATAAAATTAGATAAGTAGAGATAAATAGAGGGATATAAACGTCACATTGATAAAATATAATAATAGGAATAGCTAGAAATGCTAATATTTCTCCAAAAATATAGTGACGTTTTAACTTCTGTTTACAACAAGAACTTCGCCCTTTTAGTAATATAAAATTTATTATAGGAAGTAAATCTAGCCATTTTAATTTTTGACAACAATAATCGCATTTAGATCTAGATAAGAAATAGTTAAAAGTTGGCTTTTCGACGGAGTTAAACTGGTATAAAAAACTAAATATAATGCTACACAAATAGGATAATAAAATCATATCACACCACCTATAAGTATTATAGCAAATTTAATTCTAAAGTAAATTATATTTATTGACATTTTATTCTTTTATTACCTAAAATGATTTTCTAATCCTTTATTACTATAAAATTTAATTTATTATACTCAAAAGGAAAAACTCTAATTAAACTAAGTGCAATTGCGCTTAATTCAACTAGAGTTTTAAAATTTAGTATTAAAATTCTGTATTCGCTTTTACTTCACTTATGAAATAAAGACTACCTGTTACTAGCAAACCATTACCGTCATAATTATTAATAAAGTTTACATAATCATCTATATAATTTATATTTTCAACGTTTACATTCTCAGACAATTCTTCTTTAGTTAAGGCTTTTGGGAAGTCAAATTCCGTAAAGTAAATTGTATTAGCAATTTCTGATAATTTATTTAACATACCTGCAATAGGTTTTCCTTTAATTGCAGAGAATAATATATCCATTTTAGAATTATCATAATAATTTTTGATTGTATCTATTAAAGCTTCAACACTTTCATTATTATGTGCTCCATCAATAATAATTAGCGGATGCTCCTTTACTTGCTCAATACGCCCAGTCCAAGTAACACTTTCAATAGCATCTATCATTTTATTAAAATCTAATTCAATAATGTTTTCTTCATTGAGTTCAATTAAAGCTGTGATTGCTAATGAGGCATTTTCTTTTTGATGTTCCCCAAGCATATTTAAAATGATTGTTTCAAGTTCATAGTCTTTATATCGATAAGTAAATTCATCATCTTGAGAAACTACAACTATCTCACGATCTAATTCGATTGGTTTTGCATCATTACTTTCTGCAAAATCACGAATATACTTTAATGCTTCTTCATTTTTGACAGCATATATGACTGGGGTATCAGGTTTAATAATGGCACCTTTATCTTTAGCAATATCTAAATATGTATTGCCTAAGATATCAGTGTGATCTAATCCAATACTAGTCAAGATTGAAATAATAGGCTTGAATACATTGGTTGAATCATTTTTGATACCTAACCCCGCCTCAACAACAACGAAATCAACTGGGTGAATTTCTCCAAAGTATACAAACATCATAGTAGTAATAATTTCAAATTCTGTAGCTCCACCAAGTTCGGTTTCTTGTTCTAACGCTTCACTAATTGGTTTTACTTTTTCAACTAATTCCACTATTTCGTCATTTGTAATAGGCTGTCCATTTAAACTAATTCTTTCATTAAAAGTTTCAATAAATGGTGAAGTAAAGGTACCTACTTCGTATCCATTTTCGACTAAAGCGGCTCTTAAATAAGCTACCGTAGAGCCTTTACCATTTGTACCACCAACATGAATGCCTCTAATATTTAATTGAGGATTATTCAAACGATTTAGCATCCATTCCATACGCTTAACGCCAGGCTTGATACCAAATTTAGTTCTTTCATGTATCCAATACAAGCTTTCTAGGTAATTCATCGGTGATTCTCCTATGCTTTTAATTGTTCGATTCTGTTTCTGACACCATCATATTTTTCTTGATAACGTTGTTGCTTTTCTTTTTCTTCATTAATAACTTTTTCTGGTGCCTTATTTACAAAGTTTTCATTAGATAGTTTTTTATCAACACGGTCTAATTCTTTTTGCAATTTCTCTAATTCTTTTTCTAAACGTGCAATTTCTTTGTCCATATCGATTAATCCTTCTAAAGGTAATACAACTTTTCCTGCAACAACTACAGTCGTCATAGCTTTTTCAGGGATCTCGATGTTAGTATTTATTGTCAATTCACTTGGATTACAGAATTTGTGAATATAATCCGCATTTTCATTTAATGTTGCTTTAATATCTTCATCTTTTGCTTGAATAAAGATTGGAATAGCTTTAGATAACGGCGTATTTACTTCAACACGTGATTGTCTTACTGATTTAATAATTTCAACAAGTTGCTGCATTGTTTGTTTACTATCTTCAAAGATAAATTCTTCTTTAACTGTAGGCCATGATGCTCTAACAATTGTTTCTCCTTCATGAGGAAGACTTTGCCAAATTTTTTCTGTTACGAATGGCATAAATGGATGTAGCATACGCATAATTTGATCTAAAGTATAACTTAATACAGAACGTGTAGTTTGTTTTTGAGTTTCATCTTCGCCATTCATTGGTATTTTACTCATTTCAATATACCAATCACAGAATTCATCCCAAATAAAGTTGTACAGTGCACGTCCAACTTCACCAAATTCATATTTTTCACTTAAATTTGTTACAGTTTCAATTGTTTCATTTAATCGTGTCAATATCCATTTATCTGCTAAAGAAAGGTTTCCTGTTAAATCAATATCCTCAAATTTAAAATCTTCACCAATATTCATAAGACTAAAACGAGCACCATTCCATATTTTATTGATGAAATTCCATACAGATTCTACCTTTTCAGTAGAATAACGTAAGTCATGTCCTGGAGAAGAACCTGTAGCTAAGAAGTATCTCAAACTATCCGCACCGTACTCTTCAATTACATCCATAGGGTCTACACCATTGCCCAATGACTTACTCATTTTACGTCCATCTTCTGCTCGCACTAAACCATGTAATAATACATCGTTAAATGGACGTCGATCAGTGAATTCTAACCCTTGGAATATCATTCTAGCAACCCAGAAGAAGATGATATCATAACCAGTAACTAGTGCATTCGTTGGATAATAACGTTTAAAATCTTCTGCTTCTTCATTCGGCCAACCTAATGTTGAGAACGGCCATAACGAACTTGAGAACCAAGTATCCAATACATCTTCATCTTGGTCCCAATTTTCTATATCTTGAGGCGCTTCTTCACCAACATAAATTTCACCCGTTTCTTTGTGATACCACGCTGGAATTTGATGTCCCCACCATAATTGACGCGAAATTGTCCAATCTCTAATTTCTTCCATCCATCTATTAAACGTATTTTCGAAACGAGGTGGATAAAAATCTATACGGTCGTCTGTTTTTTGATTGTCTAAAGCACGTTGCGCTAATGGTTTCATCTTAACAAACCATTGAGTTGATAAATAAGGTTCCACAATTGCACCAGTTCGCTCTGAGTGTCCAACTGAATGCATATGTTCTTCGATTTTTATAACTAAATCTTGCGCTTTTAAGTCTTCAACCAATTGTTTTCGACACTCAAAACGGTCTAAACCAGCATATTTATCTGCTTTATCATTCATTTTTCCATTTTCATCCATCACGATGATATTTTCTAAATCATGTCGTTGACCAATTTCAAAGTCATTTGGATCGTGTGCCGGCGTTACTTTCATTGCCCCACTACCAAATTCAATATCTACATATTCATCCGCTAATATAGGTAACTCACGTCCAATAATTGGCAGGATTACTTTTTTACCAATTACGTCTTTATAACGTTCATCATTAGGGTTTACAACAATAGCTGTATCTCCAAGCATGGTTTCTGGTCTTGTAGTAGCAATTTCAATATACCCTTCACCATCAGCATATGGATATTTAAAATGATAAAAATGACCTTGAACATCCTCATGGATTACTTCTATATCTGATAATGCCGTTCTAGCTTCGGGATCCCAGTTAATAATACGTTCCCCACGATAAATAATCCCTTTATTGTATAAATCGACAAAGACTTTTTTCACAGCTTTACTTAAACCATCATCTAAAGTAAAACGCTCTCTACTATAATCAAGGCCAAGACCTAGTTTAGCCCATTGTTGGCGTATAAATGATGCGTACTCCTCTTTCCATGACCATGCATGTTCTAAGAACTTTTCACGGCCTATATCGTGTCGAGAAATACCTTGTTCTTTTAATTTAGCATCAACCTTTGCTTGAGTAGCAATACCCGCATGGTCCATACCTGGTAAGTATAATGTATCATAACCTTGCATTCGTTTCATACGCGTAATGATGTCTTGCAATGTTGTATCCCATGCATGACCTAAATGTAATTTACCAGTTACATTGGGTGGTGGAATTACAATTGTATACGTTTCTTTTGATTTATCTTCAGTGGGCTTGAAATAGTCATTTTTAACCCATTCTTCATATCTTCCCGCTTCTACTTCACGCGGGTTATATTTAGGCTCCATGTTCATAGATTAAACCTCCTAGTAATTAAAAAAACACCCTTCCTAAAAAATAGGACGGATGTTCCGTGGTACCACCTAAATTCAAGTATATAAAAATATATACTCGCACTTAATTATGATTAACGCTCAAACACGCTTTTATCTACTTAGTTACTGTTCAATAAAAGTTCAAGTGGGCTACCTTCGGAATGAATGTTATACATATTTACACCGACCATATGCTCTCTGTGCTATCATTCAAACTTACTCTTCCCAATAATATATTTCATTACTTAATTATAGTATAATGGAAACCGCTATAAGTCAATCACTTGGAGGTATATTTATGAATGAATGTGCTTTTGGTACTAAAGATCCAATCTATTTAGATTATCACGACAATGTTTGGGGACAACCCATTTATGATAGCAAAGCGCTATTTAAACTTATGGCACTTGAATCTCAACATGCAGGTTTATCATGGTTAACCATTTTGAAAAAGAAATCTTCATACGAAGAAGCATTTTATGATTTCAATCCAGAAAAAATTGTTAAAATGACTGATGAAGATGTTGATTCATTAATGGAATTTCCTAATATTGTTCATAATCGAAAAAAATTAGAAGCCATCGTGTCACAAGCAAAAGGATACTTTGAAATTGAAAAAGATTATGGTAGCTTTAGTACATTTTTATGGTCTTATGTTAATGACCAACCGATAGATATGCATTATAAAAAACCATCAGATAGAATTACGGTTGATGAACGAGCGACTCAGTTATCAAAAGATTTGAAGAAATATGGTTTTAAGTTTTTAGGACCTGTGACTGTATTTTCATTTTTAGAAGCGGCTGGGTTATATGATGCGCATCTAGAAGGTTGTCCTTCCAAACCCCATAAGTAATATTTAAGGACTATTACCTTATAAAAAAGAGATTTGTTAGTAGAATGCTAGTCACTTTGAACTGATTTCTACTTTCAAATCTCTTATTTTTTCATGTTCATTTTCAAGAAAAAACTTACTGTTGGAGCAACAATAAACAATATAAAAAAGATTCTAAATATATGAAAACTTGAAATCATCGCCACATCTGCCCCAGTTGCTATGGCTACTAAAACAATTTGACTCATACCTCCTGGTGCACCACCTAAGAATAATTCGTTTACGGAATTGTTTGTGAATAGATGGACGATGAAGACCATAATGAATGCACCAATAATTAAGAAGACATTTTGATAAATGATAGCTACGGCGATTCGTCCTTTTAAATCACCTAATAAATTAGCAATTTGTAAGCCAATACGTATCATATAAATCACTTGTGCAGAGGCTAATATATAATTATCTAATGTAAATGTTTCTGTTGTAATTAAATTCCATGCCACTAAAACAGCAATAGGTGCTAATAATTGTTTTGTAGGGAAATTAATTTTAGACATTAGTATATAGACGATAGCTATAGCTATCGCTAAAAACAATACCTCTAACAAATCCAATCTCTCAGTTAAAGGTGGCGCTGTACTCGGTGATTGAGTATTACCACTGCCACCACTGAAAAAATATGAAATAACTGGTACTAAAATGACTACAAATATTACTCTAGAAGTTTGTGTTAAACTAACTACTAAAATATTAGCCTTTTTGTTTTCCTCTGCCATAATTAACATCTGGCTCAAGGCACCTGGAATAACACTCAAAATGGCAGTTTCAGTATTAACTCGAGCTATTTTTTTGAAAAAGTATGCAATTAACAATGACAGTATGATGAGTAATACGGTAACTACAACAATTGTTAACCAATCATTTTTGATGTCATTGATAACTTTAGTTGTAAATGTAGAGCCTATTTGTACTCCTAAGAGTATTAAACCTATTTGACTAAACCAAAAGGGCCATCTAACCTCTAATTTAAAAACTTTTATTACTATGATTGCAGCAATAATTGGACCGAACATAAATGGTAGTAGTACATGTGAAAAATATAAAATTAAACTGATAACAATGGCAGTCATTAATAAAATTAAATTATTAATCCATTTATTCTTCATCTACGCCCACTTCTTTCATACAAAATGGAAATGACACAGTAATATTAATTAGTTATAATACGTTCGCTGTCTCACCCGGTAAGCATGACTAAATCAGAAAATTGTTTTAGGTACGTTTTCAAATCAGTCAACTACTTCCTAATGTAAATTAAGGCTGAGACAACTTATATTTGCCCCAGCCATCCTTCATTCTATTTAAATATATTATACAATACGGCTTAAAGCTGTATCAAATGCCTGAATTGTCTTTTCAATATCTTTCTTAGTATGTGCAGTAGATAAGAAAGTCCCTTCAAATTGTGAAGGTGGTAAAAACACACCTTCTTTAGCCATTTCACGATACATATTACTAAACAGTTCTAAATCACTTTTATTTGCTTCTTCAAAATTAGTTACAGGTCCTTTATTTAAGAAGTAACCAATCATTGAACCAGCTCTATTTACTGTAATCGGCACATTATGTTTACCAAATACTTCTTTTAATCCTTCTTCTAATAAATCACCTAGTTCTTGGAAATACTCATATGATTCAGGTGTTAATTGGCTTAAAGTTTCATAGCCACTTGTCATTGCTAATGGATTGCCTGATAACGTACCTGCTTGATAAATATTTCCTACTGGCGCTATTTTGTCCATAATTTCTTTTTTACCACCAAATGCACCAACAGGTAAGCCTCCGCCGATTACTTTTCCTAAACAAGTAATATCAGGCGTTACACCAAAGTATCCTTGGGCACAATTGTAACCAACACGGAAACCTGTCATCACTTCATCGAAAATAAGCAATGCACCGTATTCTGTAGTAATATCACGAAGACCTTGAAGGAAGCCATCTTTAGGAGGTACTACACCCATATTACCGGCCACAGGTTCAACAATTATACCTGCAATATCATCCCCATAATGTTCAAATGCAATTTTAATTGCTTCAAGATCATTATATGGCACCGTAATTGTATTTTTAGCTGTCCCTTCAGGAACTCCAGGAGAATCTGGCAATCCTAGTGTGGCTACACCTGAACCAGCTTTAATTAGTAGCGAATCACTATGACCGTGATAACATCCTTCAAATTTAATGATTTTATTACGTCCTGTATATCCACGAGCCAATCTTAATGCAGCTAACGTAGCTTCAGTACCAGAAGATACCATTCTAACTTTTTCAATAGATGGCACACGTTCAATTACTAATTCAGCAAGTCTATTTTCTTCTAATGTTGAAGCACCAAAACTTGTTCCTTTGTCTACCGCTTCATGTAATTTTTTAATTACTCTCTCATTTTTATGACCTAAAATCAGAGGTCCCCAACTTAATACATAATCGATATATTCATTACCATCGATGTCATAAATTCTTGACCCTTTAGCATGGTCCATAAAAATCGCTGGTGTATCAACTGATTTAAAAGCTCTCACCGGACTGTTAACACCACCAGGCATTAAATCCTCAGCAATTTTCATTGCTTCTTGTGATTTTTCATAACCCATTGTTAAATCCTCCTTGATAATTATTTTATTTATCTAAATAGCGACAAATATCTTTAGCAAAATATGTGATAATCATATCTGCGCCAGCACGTTTCATTGACACCATTTGTTCCATTACAACACGTTCTTCATCAATCCAACCATTTTGAGCAGCTGCTTTTGTCATTGCATATTCACCACTAACATTATAAGCAATAACTGGAATATTAGTATTATTTTTCACATCACGAACAATATCTAAATAACTCAATGCTGGTTTAACTATCATCATGTCCGCACCTTCATTTAAGTCGCTTTCTAATTCACGTAAGGCTTCTAAGCGATTCGCTGGGTCCATTTGATAAGTTTTTCTATCACCAAATGATGGTGCAGAATCGGCAGCATCTCTGAATGGTCCAAAGAAACTTGATGCGTATTTAATGCCATAACTCATTATTGGCACATTATAATACCCTGCTTCATCTAAGCCATGACGTATCTCTGTAACAAACCCATCCATCATGTTACTTGGTGCAATGATATCAGCACCAGCTTCAACTTGAGATACTGCAGTTTTAACTAATAGCGGTAATGATTTATCATTATCCACATCATGGTTATGATCATCAATTACACCACAGTGACCATGGTCTGTATATTCACATAAACAAGTATCAGCAACAATTAATAAATCTTCATGTAGTGATTTAGCTTTACGTGTTGCTTCTTGAACAATACCATTGTGGTCGTATGCTCCTGATCCAACTTCATCCTTTTCATTTGGCACACCAAAGAACATAATAGCTCTAATCCCTAATTGATATGCTTCATTTATTTCATCATCTAATAAATTTAAACTAATTTGATAAACGCCAGGTAATGATTTAATTTCACTTTTTACATTATCTTTTTCAACTACAAATATTGGATAAATTAAATCTTCTTTTCTTACGTGATTTTCTCTTACTAAATTGCGCATTGACGCTGATGAGCGTAATCTTCTGTGTCTATCGAATTCCATTATATATTCCTACTTTCTAATATCTTATTAATTATTGACTCTAAAGTTTGTTTATCAGCAATCTTTGGAATAGCACCATACTGATTGAGAACATTAGCAGTTTGTTGACCGATTGCATAATAATCATCAAATTCTTTAGGTATATCTTCATTAAAATAATAACGTACTGCAGAGGAACTTGAAAACGTAAGTGCATCAACTTTTCCATTTTCAATTAATTTAATCGTTTCTACGATGTTTTTATGGTTAGCAACTGGCTTATATAAATCAATTTTTCTGACATGATTATTCTGAGAAAGTTCATGTTCTAACTTAGGTCTAGCCATAGCACTGCTAGGTATCAAAATTGATTGATTATTTAAATTTAAATTTTCTAAAAGCCCTTCTTGCGAATAATCATCAGGCACAAAATCTACTTTGATGCCTAATTCTTCACATAACTTAGCGGTTTTAATACCAATTGCCGCAATATATTTAATCTTGACTAAAGATAAATAATCATAAAATATACTAACAGCATTTTTTGAAGATAAAATAAGCCAGTCATAGCTATGTTGCAAAATTTGAGTATCAAATTCAAGTGATTGAATACGGATAAATGGTTTATGTACAATCTCCACTAAATCACTTCGTATTTTACTCGTTTGCGTCATAACTACAACTGGTTTCATTTATCATTACACCTCTATAAATTTGGTATTAATGTGGTTGTGATTCATTTAGCTTTCTTATTATTTCATATGCACCTTGCTCTTTTAAAACTTCACTAACTTTATTACCTAATTCAACAGGATCTTTTCCAATTTCAGTATGCTCATATCTTTCTTGTCCATCAGGAGTCATGATTAAACCTGTAAACTCAATCTCTCCTTTATCATTATTTGTAGCATATCCTCCAATTGGCACCTGGCAACTACCATCCATTGCTGCAAGGAAAGTTCGTTCAGCAGTTACACAATCAGCTACTTGTTTATTATGAACTTTCTTTAATAAATCAAGTAGTTCAACGTCATCACTTCGACATTCAATGCCTAGTGCACCTTGACCTATAGCAGGCAATAACACATCTTTATCTAAATAGGTCGTAACAATATCATCAGACCATCCCATGCGTCTTAGTCCAGCAGCTGCTAAAATGATTGCATCATAATCTTCTGTTTCCAATTTATGCAATCTTGTATCAATGTTGCCTCGAATCCATTTAATCTCAAGGTTAGGATATCTAGACAATATTTGAGCACCACGTCTAAGTGAGCTTGTTCCGACAATACTACCATCTGGTAATTCATTTAAAGGTATATGATTCTTAGAAATATATGCATCAAAAGGTACTTCTCTATCTGGAATGCAGCCTAGTGTTAGGCCCTCAGGAATAATACTTGGTACATCCTTTAAAGAATGAATTGCCATGTCTATATCTTTATTAAACAGTTCATGTTGAATTTCTTTAACAAATAATCCCTTGCCACCAACTTTGGACAATTGTTTATCAACTATTCGATCACCTTTAGTTACAATTTCCTTTATTTCTATATCTAAAGTTGGATCGACTTTTTTTAATTTATCGATAAATTGTTGGCTTTGAGTTAAAGCAAGCTTACTTCTTCGTGAGCCTACAACTAATTTACGCATATAAGTTGCCTCCTAATGCCATTTAAAATTAAGTGAAATGCGTTGTAAAAAATAAATTGACCATACATAAGCAAAATAACACAATGTTAAAGTAAATTAAATAAATTGATTTGAACCAATTATTGATACGGCTTAATAAATAAATAGCATAAAATATAGAAATTACCGTAGATAGTATTACTTTAGGATCTGTAAAAATACTACTACCTATAGCATACACACCCCATTGGGCTCCTAATATTACGCTTAAAATTAAGATGATAAAACCGCTTAATGAAGCATAAAAAACAATAGCTTCTAATGATGCTACACTACCAATTCTAAAATACTTTTGGTCAAAATTTTTCTCTCTTAAATTACGGTATTGAATAATATATAATAATGAATTCACAAATGCTAATGCAAATAATGCGTAACTTAACACAGCTAGGCCAATATGCACTAACAGCAATTCATTAATCACTGCCACTCTTTGAATATTTGTAGTATAATGTTCAGGTTGAAATGTATTCATCATAAGTAATATAAAACCAATGACATTTAAAAAGAATACAGAAAAACTCAACATTTTAACTACATTTAAAATCAAGGATATAGATATAATTATCCAAGATAAAAAGAAAAACACGTCAAATAAAGAACTTAGTGGAATTTGATTATGTGAAGTAATATAAACAGACAAAGAGATTGTTTGTAATATCCAAACAATCCCTAGAGTGTAAATTCCTAATTCTCTTATTTTATGACTTTTTCTCACAAAATCAATAAAGTAACAGAGAATACTTATTAAATATATGATTAATATAATTTCATGAAATCTAATAAACAGGGTTTCTTGCATATTATCACCATATTAATATGCTTATTCAAAACTAAAGATATGTCGAATAGATGCTTCTTTCTCTTTTTGAGCTTTACGAACCTTGACGTCTTCGTAAAAATCTTCAGCTTCAATATCAAATATGTTTTGAAATAGCTCTAATTTTTCATTACTTTTCTTGTCATTACTCAATTCTTTAGCCTGTTTAATCGGATCTTTCAACATTTGATTGATAATACTTTTAGTATGTTTAGAGATAACTGTACGTTCTCTATCTGATAGATTTGGAAGTTTTCTATCTATACTTTCCATTGTTTCTGATTGAATTGTCATTGCTTTTTCACGTAAAGCTCTAATAACTGGTACAACACCTAACATATTAACCCATTCATTATGTGCTTGAATTTCATTAGGAATTTGTCCAGCTATTAAGTCTGCAGCCATTTGACGTTCACGTAAATTTGCATCAACTAATCCTTTAAGATCATCAACATCATAACTAAATATATCTTCGCTGATATCACTACCTGGTTCAATGTCTCTAGGAACAGCAATATCAACTAATAACAATGATTTAGTTTTTCTGTGTAAACTGATATTTTCAATCATAGACTTAGTAATTATAAAGTCTGGTGAACTTGTTGAACTAATTACAATATCAGCATTGGCTAATAGAGTTGGTAATGACTCAAGATTATCATAATTCACATTATGTTTAGTAGCTAACTCTTTTGCTTTAATTTTAGTTCTATTAACAACTGTAATATTTGTAATGCCAGTTCCTAATAAATTTAAAAGTGATAATTCACTCATTTCCCCTGCACCAATAATGACAGCTTGTTTACTTTTTAATTTGCCGAATACCTTTTTAGCTAATTCAACGGCAGCATAAGAAACACTGACAGCATTATCTGCTATATCTGTTTCACTATGTGCTTTTTTAGCAAAAGTAATTGCCTGTTTAAATAGATGATTAAAAATCGTTCCAGTTGTATTAGAATCTTGAGCTAAGAAAAACGCATCTCTCATTTGTCCAAGAATCTGAGTTTCACCTAATACAATTGAATCTAATCCAGAAGTGACACGCAATAAATGTTCTATTGCTTCGTCCCCCACTTTAACTTCTGACATTGATTTAATATCATCTACTTCAAATCCAAATGAACGTGCTAAAAATCTTTGAATATAATAACGGCCAGTATGAATTTGATCAACGATGGCATATACTTCAGTACGATTACATGTAGATAATATAACATTCTCTAAAATAGATTTAGTTTCAAATAAATCTTCATGGGCTAATCGCAAGGCATCATCTCTAAAAGCAACTTGCTCTCTTAGTGCTACATCAGCTGTTCGATGATTTATGCTTATAGCAATAAAATGCATTTATAACGCCCTCCATATACTAACAATAACACAAGTATAACACATTGAAATATGAATTTAAGTCGATTGCTCAAATAATTTAGAAAGATTCTAATTTGAAGTCATAATTTTGCCATGAAATAGATTCAAATGACATCATAGTTCATAGTTAGCTGGCATAAATAATAACTATTATAAATAAGCTTCAATTAAATCCCATATCTGTTGTTTTTTAGTGTTTTGAATAGATGAATAACTCACTATTGTATCATCTGGATCTAAATCTAATTTTTCTTTAATATTTTTGATATGTTTTTGTACCTTACCTTTAGGTATTTTATCTTCTTTAGTACAAATCACTAAAGTAGGGATTTCAAAATGTTTTAGATAATCATACATCAATAAATCATCTTCGGTAGGATTGTGTCGTAAATCTACAAGCTGTATTACTAATTTCAAATTCTCACGCTTAGTTAAATATTCTTCAATCATTTTACCAAATTTTTCTCGCTGAGTTTTACTTACTTTTGCATAACCATAACCAGGAACATCAACAAAGATTAACTGGTCATCTATATTGAAGAAATTTAATGTTTGTGTTTTTCCAGGTTGTTGAGATGTACGTGCCATGTTTTTCCTACCAATCATACTATTGATAAATGATGACTTACCTACATTTGAACGTCCACTTAATGCGACTTCAGACAAACCAGTCTCAGGATACTGTGCTTCTTGTACTGCACTAATAATTAAATCGATATTATTAGGATTAACATTCATAATTGATCCTCTTTCTTTCAATTAAATTTAACTGTTTAATTATAATATACTTTTTACTTTTTCTAAAACTGTTTTCATTTTTTAATCTAACTTAAAACAACTTACATAAGTGTGTAAACACCTAAGTTCATCAACCCAACTGTCAAAAATTTTAGAATTTCTATTCGTAATTATTTTTGTTATAGCATCGTCACATCTTGCTCTGCTTGCATATTTTCTATATGTAAGTCTTTGTGCTAGGCCCCGCGCGCACCAATATTCGTCATTATATGTATAAAGATTATAACAGCTCAGTGCACTACCTATGAACAAAATAATAAAAAACATACTAAGATTAGCTGTGAAGAGATTTATGACGATAGATTTCTTCACAGCTATTTTTTATAGTTGTAGAGAGAAGTAGACTGTGCGGGCTCTTGGATTTTAAATCCGTATTATAAACGAGTCAGCTTTACTCTCGCCTTTTGAAATTCGTTTGTAGTATGTTGGGCTCTTGAAGCCGTGTAGAGGAAAGTGAAATGAGAAAGGTTTAAGTAAAGTTTCAGCTTCTCAAAACAATTAAGGAGGAATTATGTGGATTATTTAGGCATTGATATTAGTAAAAGAACGAGCGTCATCGCACATTATTTTGAAGATAAATTCCAAAAGGAATTTACAATTCAGAATAATAAAAATGGTTATAATCAGTTACTTAAATACTTAAAAAACTTAATCAACCTCAACTTATATTTGAATCTACCGGTGTGTATTCAAGAGGTATAGTTCAATTTTGTCAGGTTAACCATGTGAATTATATTGAAATGAACCCATTAGAAGCGAAATTTAAAACAAATTCTCTAAGGTCATGGAAAACGGATCACTCTGATGCTCATAAATTAGCGCACCTAGGACTCACTTTAAAATCCACTAATAGTTTAAATACTAAAGATGAAATTTACTTTGAATTACGTGAACGTACTCGATTTCATCTTGAAATCGAAAAAAATCAAAATCGGTTAAAAATACAGATTATCGAAATACTTCATCAAACTTTTCCAGGTTTAGAAAAATTATTTAAAAGTCGCTATTCAATGATTGCTCTCAATATCGCAAAAATTTATTCACATCCTAGTTTTGTTCAACAACAAGATAAAGATACTTTAATCTCAAATATTTTTAATTCTACAGAGAAAGGGTTATCTACTCGAAAAGCAGGAAACTAAGCTAAAAAATTATTTAAAATAGCACATGAAAGCTATCCAAGTGTTAAAGCTTCTTCCTTTTTAGTGAAAAAAGTTCAATTATTGATTCAACAATTAAAAGATTCTATAGAACAGTTGTTCCAATTAGATAAGGAAATGATTGAACTGGCACAAGAATTGGAATGTTATAAAATTATACAATCTATTCCTGGTATTGGAGAATTAACAGCAGCTATGTTAATCGGAGAATTAGGAGATATTACTCACTTTAAGACAAACAAACAATTAAATGCTTATGTAGGTATTGATATCAAACGATATCAATCCGGTAGCACTCATTATAGAGATACAATTAATAAGCGGGGAAATAAAAAAGCTAGACAATTATTATTTTGGATAGTGATGAATATTATACGGGGCCAGCGTAACTATGATAATCATATCGTCGATTATTACTACAAACTAAGAAAGCAGCCTAATGAGAAATCTCATAAGACTGCCATCATCGCTTGTATAAATCGACTATTAAAAACGATTCATTATCTGATAATGAATCAGAAATTGTACGATTATCAAATGTCCCCACATTAGCCAAACGTACAATCAAATATAGTTTAACACCTTATTCAAAAAATTAAAATTGAACGGTTTAGTTAAGTAATGCTTATTTTATTTTTAAATACTTGACTAATCGTAGGAAAGGGAGTGGGATAGTATTCTTTTTAAATTCGTTGTCCCACTCCCAACTTGCTTTGCTTGTAGAATTTCTTAGTGAAATTCTCTTTGTTGGGGCCCCGCCCGCAAAGATGACTAGAACTGGAAAAAGCTTGATTTAAGCGCCTGTTCAGTTCAGTCAGCTACTGCGAATTTGCAAAATAGCATCATCATATTATTTTTGTCCCAGGCTCTCTACAACTATAAAAAATAGCTATGAAGAAATCTATCGTCATAGATCTCTTCACAGCTAATCTTAGTATGTTTCTACTTTTCTAAGAACTTAATTGTCTAAGACTTATTATTACGCAGATGTTTTACTATCGTTAAGTAAGTTACCCTCTGAATCATATAATTCAGGGTCTACTTCATCATTAATCGTTTCTTCAGTAATAACAACTTTAGAAACATCTTCAGAAGAAGGTACATCATACATAATATCAATTAATGCTTCTTCTATGATTGAGCGAAGTCCACGAGCACCTGTTTTACGCTCGATAGCTTTTTCACTTACTGCAGCTAAAGCTGCTTCTGTAAATTCAAGTTCAACATTGTCTAACTCTAGCATTTTTGTATATTGTTTAACTAATGCATTTTTAGGTTGAGTTAAAATGTTTTTAAGTGCTTCAACATCTAAAGTTTCTAAATTGGCTACGATTGGTACACGACCAATAAATTCAGGAATTAAGCCATATGATTGCAAATCTTCTGGACGAATTTGTTCAAGTAAAGCTTCTTCATCATATTTATCAGCTTCATTACTAGCAAATCCTATAACCTTTTCACCTAAACGACGTTTAATCACTTCATCGATACCATCAAAAGCACCACCTAGAATAAATAGGATATTAGTAGTATCTATTTGAATTAATTCTTGGTTCGGATGTTTACGTCCACCTTGAGGCGGCACACTTGCTGTTGTACCTTCTAATATTTTTAGTAAGGCTTGTTGTACACCTTCACCAGAAACATCACGTGTTATTGAAGTGTTTTCAGATTTTCTAGCAATTTTATCAATTTCATCGACATAAATAATACCTTTTTCGGCTTTATCAATATCAAAGTCTGCAGCTTGTATTAATCTTAGTAAAATATTTTCAACATCATCGCCAACATAACCAGCTTCCGTTAAACTTGTAGCATCTGCAATCGCAAATGGAACATTTAATGTTTTAGCTAATGTTTGCGCTAATAACGTTTTACCACTACCTGTTGGTCCTATTAATGCTATATTACTTTTCTGAAGTTCTACTTCATCTTCATTAGGGCCTAACTGTTGAATACGTTTATAATGATTATAAACTGCAACTGCTAATGATTTTTTTGCTTTTTCTTGGCCAATCACGTACTCATTTAAATGATCCATGATTTCTTTAGGTGTAGGTAAGTCAGTAAATTCTTCAGAAGTAGTTTGTGCTAACTCTTCTTCTACAATTTCTGAACATAATTCAATACACTCATTACATATATATACGCCACTTCCTGCAACCAATTTCTTAACTTGATCTTGATCCTTACCACAGAAAGAACATTTTAAATTTTCTTCATCTTCATTGAATTTAAACATTCATTCACACCTCTATTCTTAAACGACTATACTAGAAAGCATTTTACAATGCAAATTCACGGTTAACAACTAAAATGCTTAAAACATAGAGTAGCAGGCTACATGTGTTGATGTACCTGCTACTTTAAATTTTCATTTTATTAATTTGACCAATTAATTATTTAGCTTCTTTAGTTGATTCAACATATTTAGCATTGTCTCTTAATAAATCAATTACTTTTTGAATACGTACATCATTTTTGATGATGTCAGTATTACCTAAAGTATTTTTAATATCTTCAACAGAAATGTTGAATTGCTTACTCATTTTTTCTAACTCTTTATCAATATCTTCATCTGTAGCTTCGATATTTTCTTTATCAGCGATCGCAGATAAAGTTAAGTTAGTTTTGATTCTTTGCTCAGCGTCATCTTTCATTTGTTCTCTTAATTGAGACTCATCTTGACCTGAGATTTGGAAGTAAGTTTGTAAATCTAAACCTTGTTGTTGAATTCTTTGACCGAATTCTTGAACCATACGATCTAGTTCAGTGTCAATCATAGCTTGAGGAATATCAATTGTTACATTGTCAGTAGCTTTATTGATAGCTTCTTCTTTTTCAACGTTTTCAGCTTCTTCAGCTTTTTGTTCAGATAAACGTTTACGTAAGTTTTCTTTATATTCATCTACTGAGTTAGCATCTGAATCTAATTCATTAGCGATTTCATCGTCTAATTCTGGAACTTCTTTATATTTAATTTCATTAACTTTAGTTTTGAAAGTCGCTTCTTTTCCGGCTAATTCTTCAGCATGGTATTCTTCTGGGAAAGTGACAACTACGTCTTTTTCTTCGCCAGTTTTAACACCAACTAATTGATCTTCAAATCCTGGAATGAATGAACCTGAACCGATTTCTAAATCATATCCATCAGCTTGTCCACCTTCGAATTGTTCACCGTCTACATAGCCATCAAAGTCAATATTTACTGTATCACCGTTTTCAACAGCACCATCTTCTTTAACAACCATGTCAGCTAAGTGACCTAAACTATGATCAATTGCTTCTTGTAAGTCTTCATCAGTTAATTCTGAATCTTGCTTTTCAATTTCAAGACCTTTGTAATCACCCAATTGAACTTCTGGTTCAACTGTTACAGTAGCTTCAAATTCAAAATCTTTACCTTTTTCAATTTGAGTTACATTGATTTCTGGTTGAGCCACTGGATTAATACCAGTCTCATCAATAGCTTCACCATATGCTTCAGGTAAAAGAATATCTACTGCATCTTGATATAATGCTTCAACGCCGAAACGTTGTTCAAAAATTGGACGAGGCACTTTACCTTTACGGAAACCAGGCACGTTAATTTGTTTAACTACTTTTTTAAATGCTTGATCTAATGCTTTGTCTACTTTTTCTGCTGGAACTGTAACTTTTAATAATCCTTCGTTACCTTCCTTTTTTTCCCAAGTTGCTGTCATGTATAAATACCTCCATGATTACATTTTTATTTTTTCAACTTCCCTATTATAGCACACGTCCTATACGGACACAAACAGACTTTTCAAGGGTTTGTAACTCTTAAAATTTACGAACTAATAACCATACTTTACCTAAATTAAATATTAAATTAAACTGATTTGCTCAAATTTGACCATCTAACACATAGATAAAGTCTAATAAATCTTGATTAGCTTCACTATTGTGTATACCAATCATCGATTTAAAATAAACATCATATGCTGAAATCCATTCGTTTTTACTATATAATTCGAAAATTTTGAGAGGATAAAGCAATATCGCATGATTATTCATAACGTGATTGGCTTCATCAGAAATGTGTATCGCACCTTCATCTAATCTTTCTAATACATCTGGTACGACTTGAGTTTTTAAATCTGTATATTCCAACCCTTTTAATTGCATGGGATTAACAGTAATAGTATGGCCATATTTTGTAATCGTAATTGATTGATTGTATTCGGCAAATCTTAAATATTCTAGCATTAAACTTTGTAAATTTTTAGCTTTGGCTTCGTGCACAATCAAAAATGCTATAGTATCTTTAAATTCATAATGACCATTGTCAATTAATTTTAAAATCAATCTAGTTTGTTCATTTAAATTTAGAGTATTAAATTGCGCTAAGGCTTGGCTAGTCATATGTTTATCTTCATTCAACTGAGATTGTGCATATTCTCTAATTGGATATAGTGCCATTCTAGTTTTATGACTTTTAACTTCGTCTATAATTTGATCAACTACCTCGACAGCCTCATAATATTGACCTAATCCGTTTAATGCTTTGATATAATACAACATCAAGTCATCATAATATTGAAGACCTTGTTTAAGTAATATAATTGCTTCTTCTCTTAATTCTAAAAATGATAGTAAATGATATAACATTTCACATTTAATTAAAGAAAGTTTATCATCTAGTTCAAATTGTGATTCATATTCCTCAAACAATTGATATAAAGTGTTGTAATTATTAAGATTCTCGTTTTTTAAAATATCATTATATAATTTTTGCTGAGATTTAGGGAAAGGGATGATATCTGACAAATTTATACCCCCTCTATTTTAAGTCTTTTAAAATCAATGCACTCCACGTTTCAAAACTATCGTAATCATCAATTAATTCTTTTTCAATCCATTGAATTTTTAAAGTATCAGTTTCTCGAACTTCAACATCATTAGAATTTACTTTTATCTTAAATACCACTCCGATATGTACTTCTCCAACTTCATTAGTATCATCATTAATAAAACCGATATACTCCATATTTTGAGAATCAGCTTCTGATAAGCCAACTTCCTCCTCAAGTTCTCTTTGCGCATTCACTCGTAATATTTCATTTATCGAACCAGCTCCAACGACATCGTTCATGTGACCACCAACACCTATAGATGATTGACCATGTAAACGAGATTCTCCTCCACCACTTAAGCGCTTATAAACTAATAATTCATTTTTTTCATTTTCAAGCAAACAATAAGAGATTAATTGTTTATAAGAAGGATCTTCTTCCATGTCACCTCGACGTTTAACTTCGTATTCGGAAAATGTATTAAATATAGATTCACCTTGTGCATCATTTTTTGATAAGAATCCATTAAATGCATTTGATTCATTTTCGAAAAGTATTTTTCTTGGAACTACTATAATTTGTTCATCAAATTTGGACATATTTAACTCCTTATTAAATTTATTCTTATTATGTATTTTATCAAACTATATTATTGAACAACAATCAATCATATATCTAGATTACAAGATTTCGTTTATAATACATTTAAAACAAAAAAAGATGACTATAAATAGCCATCATTTTAAATACAATAAGATGAAAAAATATACTCAATATATCCCATCTTATTATTTATATAATTATTTTAAAGCATCTTTAGCTTTAGATACTAATTCAGCAAATGCTTTATCATCTGAAATAGCTACTTCAGATAACATTTTACGGTTGATATTAATATCAGCTTTTTTCAAACCATTCATTAATCTTGAATAGCTGATATCATGTTTACGAGCTGCCGCATTAATACGTGTAATCCATAATTTACGGAAATCACGTTTACGTTGACGACGGTCGCGGAAAGCGTATTGTCCTGATTTCATTACTTGTTGTTTTGCTACTTTATATAATGTGTGTTTAGCACCGAAGTAACCTTTAGCTAATTTAATCGTTTTTTTACGACGTGCTCTTGTTACTGTTCCACCTTTAACTCGTGGCATATTAAATTCCTCCTTAGAAATAACAATTTATTATCGTTCATTTAATAGTTACAATTATTTTTTATAAGCTAATAATTGTTTTACTCGTTTCATATCGCTCTTAGAAACTAATTGAGCTTTACGTAATTTACGTTTTTGTTTAGTACTTTTATTTGCAAATAAGTGAGATGTGAAAGCTCTTGAACGTTTTAATTGACCTGAACCAGTTCTTTTAACACGTTTAGCTGCTCCACGGTGAGTTTTCATTTTTGGCATGATGCATTTCCTCCTACTAAATATTAATTATTTTTCGTTTACAGGCGCTAATAGAATAAACATTTGACGCCCTTCCATTTTTGGTCTTTGTTCAACAGTGGCAATATCTTTACATTCGTCAGCAAATTTTTCTAAGACACGTTGACCAATTTCTTTATGCGTAATCGCACGACCTCTGAAACGAATAGAAACTTTACATTTGTCGCCTTTATCTAAGAATTTACGACCATTTTTCAACTTAGTTTGGAAATCGTGTTCCTCAATCGTTGGACTTAAGCGAATTTCTTTAACATTGATGACTTTTTGTTTCTTTTTCATTTCTTTTTCTTTTTTCTGTTGTTCAAATTTGTATTTACCATAATCCATAATTCTTGCAACAGGTGGTTTAGCATTTGGTGCTACAACTACTAAATCTAACTCAACACGTTCAGCCATTTCTAATGCTTCACGTTTTGATTTAACACCAATTTGGTCACCATTTTGGCCAATTAAACGTAATTCCTTAGCGCGAATCTTTTCGTTAACTTGCGTTTGATCTTTTGCTATGGTTGACACCTCCCAAAATTTTACGAAATTTTCCCAAGCAAAAAGAGCGAGCATAGAATGCCCGCTCTTTACTCATACACATAGAATGTGTGACATGATTAACCTGCCAACTGCACTTAGCGTCGCTACAGGTGAGAAACGGGTGTTTCTACTTGGTTCGTTTCGTATTCAACGTCATTAATCATATCAACATTTATATATTAAGTCAACTACTAATTTAAAATTAATGATGTTTTATATCATCCATTTTAACATCTTGGCGTAAATCAACTTTATCTAAAGGAATTAATTTAGTTTTATATCTCAATTTATGATAAATAAAGAATGCTAGGAACACTGGAATTCCCATATACGTAATAATAAATCTATTCAAATCAAATTCTCCAGTTTTAATAAAATCAACATCTTGTCCAATGATTACAATCACACATAAGATGCCCGCAAATATAGGCCCGAATGGGAACCATTTCGCCTTATATTTTAATTCTTTCTTTTTATGATGTTGTTTCTCAAATGCTTTTCTAAATCTATAATGACTCACGGCTATACCTACCCATGCAATAAACCCTGTCATTCCGCTTGCTGCAACAATATATTCATATGCATTTCCACTTAACTTTTGAACCAAGAAAATAGTTACAACTAAAATTGCAGTCGCAAATAACGATAAATATGGAACGCCGTATTTATTCGTTTTACCAAATGATGGAAACGCTAATTTATCTTTACTCATAGAATACAACATTCGTGTCGATGCATACATACCTGAGTTACCTGCTGATAATACAGAAGTTAAAATCACCGCATTCATAAATGAGGCTGCAAATGCTAATCCCGCATTTTTAAATACGAGTGTGAATGGTGATGTCGCTATGCTATCATCTCCACCCATCAGTGCATTGCTATCATAAGGAATTAACATACCGATAACGAATATAGCTAAAATGTAGAATAATAATATTCTCCAAAAGACTTGCTTAATTGCTTTAGGTACGGCGCGTTCAGGATTTTCTGATTCTCCCGCGGTAATCCCTATTAATTCAGTTCCTTGGAATGAAAATCCAGCTACAAGGAATACACCTAAGATGGATAATAAACTACCACCTAGATTACCTCCTAAAATTGGTCCATCACCTTTAGTAAATGTTTCAAAACCAACGAATTTTCCACCCATGATACCTAATATAGTCAATAAACCTATAATGATAAAGATGATTACGGTTACGACTTTAATTAAAGCAAACCAATATTCACTTTCACCATAAACTCTGACTGATAGTGAGTTGAGTGCAAAAATAATGACTAAGAATATACAACTCCATACCCATGCAGGTATACCTGCCATTGGTGTCCAATATTGGATAACTTGTGCTGCAATTGTAACATCAGCGGCAACGGTAATTACCCAGTTAAACCAATAGTTCCAACCTAGTGCAAATCCCAATGAAGGATCAACAAAACGTGTTGCATATGTACTAAATGAACCAGAAACAGGTAAATACGTAGCCATTTCACCTAGTGATGTCATAAGGAAGAATACCATAGCACCAATAATTGCATAAGCAATTAACGCACCGAGTGCACCTGCATCATGTATTGCACCACCGGATGTCATAAATAATCCAGTTCCAATACAACCACCCATTGCAATCATAGAAATATGACGATCCTTCAATCCACGTTTAATCCCCTCGTCTTGACTTTCGACTTTACTCATAGAAGCTTCCTTTCCTTCAGTAGAGGCTAACAAATTTTATTTATTTGTTCTGTGTTGATAATTGACTTATCAAATTTATACTTTACAAACTATATAAAACTAAAATCAAAGCATAAAAAATGGTTACATACCTATAAGATATGCAACCATTTGCTTAATCTATATCGGTAGCACATCACAAACTGTGACAGTACAGTTTCTATTCGACAACTGTCCCAACAAATGACAAGTGTGGTTATCATTTGTTTCGGCGTCTTTACCTTTCACTCTTTCAACACATGTTCCACTACAACTTCTGAAGAGTTAATAATTAAAAACGCAACCTCTAACTCATTTTTACTTTTACTAATTAGTAATATACATTAAGCTATTATTTTTATCAAGTTTATCTATGTTTTTTCAAACGAATTTCATCTACTAAATTCCAGATGAACTCATCTTTTTCCATCGTTTTTTGATCTTGCGAACCGTATTGACGTACGTTCACTTCATTGTTTTCTACTTCTTTATCTCCCACAACTAATTGGTATGGAATTTTTTGCATTTGGGCCTCACGAATTTTATAACCCATTTTTTCATTACGATCATCAATTTCTACGCGTATACCTTGAGATTTTAATTCATCCTGTAAATTTTTAGCATAATCATAGTGTAAATCAACGTTTACTGGAATAATTTCAACTTGTTTAGGAGCTAACCATGTTGGGAATGCTCCTTTTGTTTCTTCTGTTAAAAATGCTACAAAGCGTTCCATAGTTGAAACGACACCACGATGAATAACCACTGGACGGTGATTTTCACCATCACTACCAATATAAGTAAGTTCAAAACGTTCAGGTAACAAGAAGTCAATTTGTGCTGTAGATAAAGTTTCCTCTTTACCCATAGCAGTTTTAACTTGAACATCTAATTTAGGACCGTAAAACGCAGCTTCACCAATAGCTTCAACATATGGTAACCCCATTTCATCAACCGCTTCTTTAAGCATTGACTCAGCTTTATTCCACATTTCATCGTCATCCATATATTTCTCTTTATCTTCAGGATCTCTATAACTCAATCTAAATGTATAGTCTTCAAATCCGAAATCATTGTAAACTTCTTGAATCATATTAACTACGCGTTTAAATTCATCTTTAATTTGATCAGGTCTAACAAAAATATGTGAGTCATTTAAAGTCATTCCACGTACACGTTGTAATCCTGATACAGCACCACTTGCTTCATATCTATGCATAGTTCCTAATTCAGCTATACGAATAGGTAATTCACGATAAGAATGCGGACGATTATTGTAAACCATCATGTGATGTGGACAGTTCATTGGTCTTAATACCATTTCTTCTGTTTCATCTAATTTCATTGGTGGGAACATATCATCTCTGTAGTGATCCCAGTGTCCAGACGTTTTATATAACTCAACATTTGCTAATACAGGTGTATAAACATGGTCATATCCCATGCTTACTTCCTTATCAACTATATAACGTTCAATTTCACGACGGATTGTTGCACCATTTGGTAACCATAATGGCAATCCAGCACCTACTAATTGATTATTTGTGAATAATTCTAAATCTTTACCGATTCGACGGTGATCACGTTCACGACGTTCTTCTAGCATTTCTAAATGCGCTTTTAAATCTTTTTTATCGAAAAATGCAGTACCATATATTCTTTGTAACATTTTGTTATCACTATCGCCACGCCAATATGCACCAGCAGTTGACAATAATTTAAATTCTTTAATCTTAGATGTAGAAGGTACATGTACCCCACGGCATAAGTCAGTAAATTCACCTTGTGAATATAGCGTTACACTTTCATCTTCTGGAATTGCATCAATTAATTCTAATTTATAAGGATCATCTTTGAAGAATGCTTTAGCTTCATCTCTTGAAACAACTTTGCGTTCAATTTTATGGTTTTCATCAACGATTTGTTTCATAGTTTTTTCTATTTTTTCAAAATCATCAGATGAAACTTTTTCATCCATATCAAAATCATAATAAAATCCACCATCAATGACTGGACCTACACCAAATTTAACATCACCATATAAACGTTTGAGTGCTTGAGCCATTAAATGTGCAGTAGAATGACGTAAAACTTCTAAAGCTTCATCACTACCGGGTGTTACAATTTCAATTGACCCATCTTCTTCTAAAGGTCGAGTTAAATCCACCATTTGATTATTAAATTTACCAGCCACTGCTTTTTTTCTTAATCCTGGACTAATAGATTGTGCAATATCTTCAGTCGTTGTTCCTTTATCAAATGATTTTGAATTACCATCTGGAAATTGAACATTAATTTGATCCATAATTTAATCCTCCATTTTTACAAATAATCTATTATCGTTGAAATAAAAAACTCGTCCCCTAAAAAGGGACGAGTTTGTCGTGGTACCACCCTAGTTATTTAGCACTAAGCTAAATATCTCTACATAAGATAACGGTCTTGAGCCGGGTATTGATTACCAACACCTAAATTGTGAAGGAGTAATAATTTAATATATTAGCTAAATTCTCATCTAACATTAGCTCGCTGTATAATATGGATTAAACTATCGTATCTTCATTTATTTCAACGATTAATATTTAATTTCATTATACAATAGTTACTTAAAAATTCAATTATTTCGTAAATTTTGTCCATCTAAATAATATGGGTTTGATAAAGTTTTGATTCGTTCAATGATTCTCGCTGCTTTTGTTGCTTCAGCACCTTCACGTGTAATCGCTAGATGATGTTCTAATTCATCAAAATTTAAGTTTGATGAGAAGAATGTAGGCAATTCTTGGACCATTCTATAATGTAATAGAGGTCCAATCACTTCATCTCTTACCCAAGGTGTAACTTCTTCAGCACCAATATCATCAATCATTAATATATTAGCCTCTCTAATACGTTGTAGTTTTGTTTCATAACTGCCATCTCTGAAACCACTTTTAAGTGTACGAATATATTCAGGTAAATAAACAATGGTTGATGCAACACTTTTGGATTTAAGTTGATTAGCAATCGCTCCTAAAATAAAAGATTTCCCTGTTCCAAACGGACCATGAATATATAAACCTTTTACTTTATTGCCATTTACAAGCTGTTTACAAATATCATTGACTGCCATTGCTATATCCAATCTATTGCGATCATTCGTGTAAATGTCCTTCATTTTAGCATTTAGAGTATCTCTTTGCATGTGGTGCGAAGTAATTAATTGTGCATTAAATCGTGCTTCATCATATTTAATCTTACAAGGACATAAATTATACCTTATTTTAATTCTTTGATTATCTATATATAGTTCTGGAACATGACCTTTAACGAAATTTGGGCATTTATCATATTCATGTCCATCATATTCTTTTTGTTGGTCTTTATATTCTTGTAAAACATTTAAATCTCTATCGATGATTTCATTTGTTAATTCGGCTTTATGCTCAGTTAAAAAGGTTTTAACATCAGGATCATTAATCACTTGTTGCTTTATTTTGGCAATTCTTTGTTCCAAATCATCATTGATACGCATAATACTATTAAATGATTTCATCTAATCCTCCTCCCAATCTTGAGCTAATTGAGCACGGAAAGCTTTTCTTTCCTCTTCTAATTTTTCTTCATCTTCATCAGTCATTGATTTTTTAGGAACAGATTGCTCTCTGTTTTTTAACCATTTAGGCGTTTTTTCTCTTGATACTATTTCACGAGACTTTGGATAACGTCTTCCAGATTTACGCTTTTCTTCACTATTATAATCGGTTTTGGGTTCATTAGCTTTTAAGGCGTAATCATAAGCTTCTTTGGCTGTTTTTATTCCTAATTTTTTCCAATTTGATGCAATTTCTAAGATGTATGTTTTGGGTAATTTCATATCGTTTTTTAACATTACAAATTGTAGAAGAATATTTATTACGCCAAAGGATAGTTTTTCTCTTTCAATCAATTCTTCAATCATTTTCTTTTGTTGAAACGTTGGTTCCGATTCAGACCAAGACGCCAACATATCAATAGGACTTGTTTGTTCTAGTAATTCTAACCAGTCTTCTTTGGATGTAGTTTGGTTTGATACTGTCGCTTGACTCTTAGTATTTGCATCACTTTGATCACGTGATTTAGGTACTATTTTAGGCAATTGTTGATTGTGTTCTATTAAATAATATGAACGTGCATGTTTTCGCATTTCTTCATATGATATTCGTTGATCGCTTGTAATTGAATTTAAAATAATTCTCTTCATAGCATCCTCTGTTAAACCATATAAAGTGGCTAGTTGAACAATTAAATTTTTAGTTTCTTTATTAATAATTTCATCACTAATAAAATGTTGACGTAGCATCTCTTTAAGCATATCAAAGTCAAAAGTTTCATTAGATAAGTCTATACCGCTATAACCTACTTCTTTCTTAATTGTTGAAGAATCAATCTCTATATTCTTATGTGGTACTTTAAAAATATCAGTAAATTTTCGTGTTACTTGCGTAAAATCACTTAAGTCTGGTTTCTCTTCTTCAAAATAATTTTTTAAAGCTTTATATCGCTTTTTATCAACCTCATTATAAAGATAAATAGATAACATGGGATCATTAAAAAATTGATACGCAGTTGGCGGCTGAATTAATTCGTAAACAAAAAAAGATTGTTGATTATCGTGTCTAACATAAGTTTTGACTAAGCCAATAGCTTCTAATAAATCCATATAATGTCGATATTCTAATAAATTCAATTTCAACTCATTCATAATCGTATAATGCGTTAAAGTTTCATCACTATTCACAAATTGGTTCATAAAGTGATAAGTACCTATTGCTTGAGCACCGATTAGAGGGACATACAATCTATTAAGTATCTCTAAATGGTTATGAGTTAATTGAAACTGACAGAAAACTTTGAAACCATCGTGAGGAGTCAATCCGTATTCATATGACTGTAAACTCATTTATAAATCACTCCGCTTGTTATCATTCAAGATGCCTTGCATTGAAGCTAACAGTTGATCCACATCTTTAAATTCTTTATATACAGAAGCAAAACGTACATAAGATACTTGATCGACATGCATTAGTAGATTCATAACATACTCACCAATATCTCTTGATGAAATCTCAGTTTGACCACTATCACGCAATTGCCATTCTACTTTATTCGTAATATCCTCTAATTGCTGATAACGAACTGGTCTTTTTTCACATGATCTTACTAAACCATTGAGTATCTTTTCTCTTAAAAATTGTTCACGCGTACCATCTTTTTTAACAACGATAAGTGGACTGACCTCAATATGTTCAAATGTAGTAAAGCGTGTCCCACATTGCTCACATTCACGTCTTCTTCTAATAGCATTTGCTTCATCTGCATGTCTTGAGTCAACAACACGTGAATGCGTAGAATTACATTTTGGGCATTTCATATCTGTCACCCTCTTGAATAGATTATGCTTCATTATACTATAAAAGTAATTTAGACAAAAGAAGTCTAATTTTGACCTCAAATTACAAAATATAAAAAAACATGATCAATAAATCAATTCTATAAACTCGTCAAATTTAGTTATATATAAAACTTTAGTTTTAAAACACAAATAATAAAATAAAAAATAGAGGTGGAAATCATAAAGTTATGATTCCTCAACCTCATCTTGATAAAAATAGTTACACTCAATTTTTAATATATTAATTTGCTGTAGCAGTAGCTTCAGTAGCTATTAAATCACCAATTTGTTCAGCCACTTCAACTACTCTATTAGAATAACCCCATTCATTATCGTACCAAGCTATTACTTTAACTTTATTATCACCCATTACGATTGTGTTTTGAGCGTCAATAATAGCTGAATTAGAATTAGTGTTGAAGTCCATAGAGACAAGTGGTGCATCTTCAACATCTAAAATACCTTCTAAATTTGAATTACGGAATGCTTCGTTAACTTCTTCAGCAGAAACATTTTGTTCTAAGTCTACTACTAAATCTACTAAAGAAACATTCTTAGTTGGTACTCTTAACGCTAAGCCATGCAATTTACCTTCTAATTCTGGAAGTACTTCTTTTAATGCTTTAGCAGCTCCAGTTGAAGTTGGGATGATACTCTCATTGCAAGAACGAGCACGACGTAAATCTTTATGTGGATTATCAATGTTATTTTGATCATTTGTAATAGCGTGAACTGTTGTCATCAATCCATTAACAATACCAAATTTATCATTCAACACTTTTGCAACAGGTCCTATGCAATTTGTAGTACATGATGCATTACTAAAAATGTCATATTTTTCAACATCTAATTGATCATCGTTTACCCCTTTAACGACCATTTGAACGTGACCACCTTTAGATGGACCAGTTAATAATACTTTTTTAGCTCCAGCATTGATATGACCAATTGCTTTATCACCATGATTAAATTTACCTGTAGCTTCAATAACGATATCGATATCTAATTCTTTCCAAGGTAAATTTTCAGGATTACGATCTGAAACAAGTTTGATTTCTTTGCCATCTACACGGATACCATTTTCAATTGGTTCTACTTTTTTGTCATATCTACCGTGAGTTGTATCATAATTAATTAGATGTGCAATTGTTTCTGGTGGATAGCTCGCGTTAATCGCTACAACGTTAAGATTATCATTATGTAAAGCGATTCTTAACACCATTCTTCCAATTCTACCCATTCCATTAATTGCTATGTTAGTTGACATTTAAAGCACCCCTTGATTCTTTGTTTATATGTTATACTTTATAAAAATAGTGTAACATAATAATGAGAATTTGAAAGCGTTTTCTACAAATTTTAAAAATTAATTTTTTATCAATCATAATAAAATTTATCAAATTAAAAAATCCTAACAATAAATAAACAACAATCAGTTATTTTCAATAATTATTGTAAATTCATGTTAGGATTTAATTTAGCCATTAGTTTTATATTTTAAAATTCTTTATCCAAAAAACCTTTTTCAACTAAAAGTTTTTCTAAATTTTGTTTTAATTCTAGTTTGTCTCCGAGATTATCTATTACGTGATCGGCCATTCTACTTTTTTTATCAATTGAAATTTGGCTATACACCCTAGCCTTAGCATCTTCAATTGATAAATCATTTCTTTCCATCAATCTATCAATTTGAATACTTTCTGACGTATAAACTAACCATACTTCATCGACTGTATCCTGTAGATCATTTTCGAAAAGAAGTGGTATATCCATTATGACATTATACCCTTCATTTAAATACATTTGTTTTTCACTTTCCATGATTTCACGCACTATTGGATGCACAATTTCGTTTAATTCAAGTCGCTTTTCAGGGTGATTAAATACAAGTTCCCCCATATATTTGCGATCCATTTCGCCATCCTGAGTAATAGCTTCTTCTCCAAATTGTGCTTTAACCTGTTCTAAACCTTTTGAACCTTTTTCAACAGCTTTTCGTGCTGCAATATCAGCATCAACCACTTTGAAACCAAATGCAGTTAATAACTCTGAAACTGTTGATTTCCCAGTGGCGATTCCACCAGTTAATCCGATTACTTTTGGCATATTTATCACACTCACTTTTAGTTCTGACAGTGTGGGCAGAAATGACTATTTCTCGTTGCAACGACTTTCAGTTCGATTTCATGTCCACAGACTTTACATATTTTTTGTTTATATACATTAAGATGTAATTGCATTTCACCAGTTTTACCATCAGCATGACGATAATCTGAAATGCTTGTTCCGCCGTTATTTATACCCTCTTTCAAGACTTCTTGAACATAATAAAATAACATTTGACGTGTTTGTATTGATACATCTTTAACTTTACGATCAGGTAAAACACCTGCTCTAAATAACGCTTCACATGCATAAATATTTCCACAACCTGCGATAATCTTATGATCTAGTAACATTTGTTTTATAGGTTTATTTTGAATCTTTTTCTGATCCAAGTAATGTGTGAAATGAATGAATGCTTCCTTTTCAAAAGGCTCTGGCGCAATTTCCAAAAAGGCAGGATAATCTTGAAATGAACTTAAATTTCTAATTTCACCAAATCGTCTTATATCTGAATATACAAGTTTTTTCCCATTATCTAAATGAAAAATGACATGCCAATGTTTACGGTAATTTGGTGTACTAATATCAGATAAATTATCAACAATAAAAAAGCCACCCGCCATACCTAAATGACTTAATAAAATACGTTGTCTTTGATGTTTCTCTATAGTAAAAACAATATACTTACTTCTTCTTTCTATACCCTTAAAAGTATAACCTTCACTATTGAGTCTAAAGCCATCTAAATTAATTCCTTTGATGATTGTCTCTTTCCCTTGTTGTTTACCTTCGATAACTTTTTTTGAAAATGTCACGCTATTGATAGCGCTATTTAAAATATATGGTTCAATACCTCTTTTAACATGTTCAACTTCTGGTAATTCTGGCATTTAATCTTCCTCTTTCTATTTCGCATCATACCAAGTAGCGCCATAATTAGAATCTACTTTTAATGGCACATCTAGAGCCAATGCATTTTCCATTATATTTTCAACAAATGCACTAAACGCTTCAACTTCATTTTTAGGAACTTCAAAAATTAATTCATCGTGAACTTGTAATAATAACTTAGCATGGTACGATGTATCACGAACTTTTTTATCAAATTCAACCATAGCTAATTTTATAATATCAGCAGCACTACCTTGAATAGGCGTATTCATCGCTGTTCGTTCAGCAAACCCTCTTAAATTAAAATTCCGGCTATTAATGTCTGGAATATAACGGCGACGATGCAACAATGTTTCAACATATCCATCAGCTTTAGCGTCTTTAACAATATCAGACATATATTGTTTTACACCAGGGAAACTAGCTAAATAGTCATCTATAAAAGCTTTCGCCTTTTTACGTGTTATACCTAAGCTTTGGCTCAAACCATAATCACTAATCCCATAAACAATACCAAAATTAACCGCTTTAGCTTGTCTACGCATTAAATCATTTACTTCATCCGCTTCTACATCAAACACTTTCATAGCAGTAGCAGTATGAATATCACTACCATGATTAAATGCATCTTTCATACTTTCATCTTGAGTGATATGCGCTAACACACGCAGTTCGATTTGCGAATAATCTGCTGAAAGAATCACATTGTCATTTAAAGTAGATTTAAATGCTTTCCTAATTTTTCTTCCCTCTTCTAATCGGATAGGTATATTTTGTAAATTAGGGTCGACTGATGATAATCGGCCAGTTTGGGCTAACGTTTGATTGAAACGTGTATGGATACGTTGATCATCACTAATTACTTTTTGTAAACCTTCAACATAAGTAGATTGTAATTTAGATAGTTGACGATATTCTAAAATATAGTCAATTATTGGATGTTCACCTTGAAGTTGTTCTAATACATCTACTGCTGTTGAATAACCAGTCTTTGTCTTTTTAATAACTGGAAGTTTTAAAGTTTCAAATAAGACAACACCTAATTGCTTAGGAGAGTTAATATTAAATTCTTCACCTGCTGCTTCGTGAATGTTGTTAATTAATAAGTCTAATTTTTCTTGTATTTCTTGTTGCATTTCTTGTAAATCATTAACGTCAGTATAAATACCTATCTCTTCCATTTGGCTTAATATACGGGCCAGTGGCAATTCTAATTCAAGTAATAAGTCAATTTGATTATGTGCTTCTAGCTCTTCTTGCATTATTGGTTGAGCAGCATTTATCGCTTCTGTAATCGATGCAATATGTGCATTTAAAATTTCATCTTCAGGTATATGTCTCTTTTTACCTTTTCCATAAATTGAAATATCATCTTTGACATAATTTTGATTATAATTTGAGACAACTGATTGAACATCATCAATTGTTCTAGAAGGATCTATAATGTAACTTGCAAGCATCGCATCAAACATAATATTTTTTATATCAATCTTTAATCGATGTGCTACAACATAGGTTTTTTTCGCATCATAAACGCTTTTGTGTGTATCATTGTTTTCTAACCATTTAATAAGTTCAGGATATTCAGCAATACTGTCAGCATTTATAACAATATGTTGATTATTAGCATAAAATCCAAATTTCAAAATTTTATCTTTTAAATAATTACTTCCATCTATCTCAAAATGGATAACCGCTTCTTTTAGATTTTCAAAATCAATGTGTTCAAATGTTGATTTAATATCAAATGATTTCTCTGTTTTATTATCTTGTAACTGTGAATTGTCATCTATTTCTGCCAGTAATTGCTTGAATTCTAATTTCTTAAATAGTTCAACTTTATCTTGTTGATCGTCTGAATCAACTCGTTCAGTATCTTTTAATGATACTTCGATAGGACTTTCTCTATTAATAGTAGCCAAATCTTTACTCATAAGTGCATCATCGTGACTATTTTCAAGCTTCTCTTTTAATTTTTTTCCAGATACTTCATCGATATGATTATAGACGCCTTCAACAGTATCAAATTGTTTCAATAATTTAATAGCAGTTTTTTCACCGACTCCAGCTACACCTGGAATATTATCAGAAGTATCACCCATTAAACCTTTCATATCGATGATTTGGTTTGGTGTTAAACCGTCATATTTTTCAGCTATAAATTCTGGAGTATAATAATCGACATCAGTGACACCTTTTTTCGTGTAGTAAATCGTTACACGATCAGAAGCTAATTGCGTTAAATCTCGGTCTCCGGTTACTATAATTGTTTCAAAACCTTTTTTATCTGCCTCAAGACTAAGCGTACCAATAATATCGTCTGCTTCATAATTGTCCAATTCATAATGTTTAATATGATAAGCATCTAATAACTGACGTATATATGGAAATTGCTCACTTAACTCAGGTGGCGTGCTTTGTCGACCGCCTTTATATTCACTATATTTAGAATGTCTAAACGTAGTTTTACCTGCGTCAAATGCTACTAAAAAATGATTGGGTTCTTCCTCTCTCAATATTTTTTCCAATAACATTGCAAAACCATATATCGCATTTGTATGAATTCCTGCTTTGTTTGATAGTAGTGGTAAAGCATAAAATGCTCTAAAACTTAAACTATTACCATCTATTAAGACTAATTTATTCAAAGCGCAAACCTCCAGAGTGAATTTAATTATATTTTAGCACATTCCTTTTTGCTTCACGAATGAATGGATTAAGCCATTTACATCCTAACCAGAAGTCATAAAAAAACGGAAGTAAGACAGAATTCATAATGAATTTTTTGTCTCACCCCCGTAAGGATAATGCGTATTGAAGCACTCAAATAAATCTAACTCACTAAAGTCAGTCAACTAATGTGAATTTACAATATAGCTTTATAATATAACACTTGTTTCAAATCCAATTTAACAATAATTATTGTTCATCCAAAAACGAAACTTTAAATAAAGAACCTTTGCCTAGTTCACTATTAATTGTAATCGTACCATGATGTGCTTCAACGATATGCTTAGTTATTGATAAACCTAATCCAGTACCACCTGAATCACGACTTCTCGCTTTATCCACTCGATAAAACCTTTCAAAAATATGTTGTTGATCATCTGGAGCAATACCAATACCAAAATCCTCTATTTCCAAATTAACGTTAATATTCTCTCTATAGACTCTAACAATAACTTGATTACCTTCTAAAGAATAGTTAATTGCATTTGAGAGTAAATTTGTAATAACTTGAGCAATCTTATTTTCATGAGCTTCAAAGATGACTTCAGGTTCAATTTCCGCTTTTATTTCGATGTTTTTATATCTTGCCTGATTTTGTAAATGATCAATAGTATTACAAGCTAATTCTGAAAGATTCACGTATGATGTTTCCAGTTCAGTTTGTTGTTCAATATGCGATAAATCAAGCAAATCCATAACTAATGACTCTATACGATTAGATTCTTTTAAAATGATATTTAAAAACATTTCAAGTGATTGCTCGTCGTTTTTAGCTCCTTCAATAAGTGTTTCTGCAAAGCCTTTAATTGAAGTGATTGGGGTTTTTAATTCATGTGAAACATTTGCTACAAATTCCCGTCGCAGATTTTCTAATTTTTGAAGATTTGTAATATCATGCATAACTACAACGATGCCTTGTAGTTTCTTTTTAGATTTACTTAAAATTGGAACACAAGAAACATCAAAATATTTTTGATGAACATTGTTTATAAATATTTCTACTTGATTATAGAGTGGTTTTTCAGTTTTAAAACTTTCAAGTATTAACATTTGTATTTGTTTATCTAAATATGACGTGTAATTTTTATTTTCTACTTTATCGCTTGGTCTAAACAATTCATAATATGCATGATTTGCAACTACAATATCACCATGTTTATCTATCATCAAAACTGAACTTGGAATATTCTCTAAAGTTGTTTTTAAGCGATTTGATTGTATTTTTTGTTTATTATTCAGCTTTTGTAGACGTCTGGCTAAATCATTAGTTGTAACAAACAATGCTTTGGTTTCTTTAACATTACTTTCAGGTACACGAACATGATAATACCCATCAGCAATAAGTGACGTGGCATAAGTAACTTCATTAATCGGTCTAATATATGTTCGATTAATACTACGCACCGCTAGATAAACTGCCAATAACACGATAATTCCTATCAAAGCTAAGTACTTCCACATGCTTTTTTGTAGTTCAAATATTTCAGTATTAATGCCACTTATGTATATCGTCTTTTCATTAAACGTTGTCTTAAATGTAAATCTGAATTGTCCATTTTCTTTCTTGTAAATGATATTAGATGGATTCGCGTCATTATCAATTTTGCTATTAATTTTATTTCGATTACCCGTTTCATAAATAGTATGACCATTTTTAGTGATTTTAACAGTTAAGTTTTGATTATCTGAAATATTTTTTATTTCAGCATTATTTCTTTGATTATTAAATTTTACAAAGTTTTCTGATACATGATTTAATTCAGAAACTTGTGCTGTAGATAATATTTGATATATAGTGTGGTGCAAAATAATCCCTAAACCAATAAAACTGATTATGGTAATTGTACTTAATAATAAAAGTAATCTGTGATGAAATTTCAACATTAAGCTTTAGGTCTTTCTAACTTATAACCTAATCCACGTACAGTTTTAATTAATTTAGGTTGCTTAGGATTCTCTTCTAATTTATCTCTTAAATGACTTATATGCACATCAACAATTCGTGAGTCACCTGCAAATTCATAATTCCAAACTGAATTAAGCATATGTTCTCTAGTGATAACACGACCTTGTCTTTCAATAAGATATAATAATAATTCAAATTCTTTAGGTGTAAGTTCTAAAAGTTCATCATCTTTATAAACTTCAAAAAATTCAGGTCTAATGCGTATATTTTCAATTAATATATCTTCCTCGTCTACATCATCTTTTTCAATTTCGCTTACAAATTTGGCTCTTCTTAATATTGCTTTAACTCTAGCTACTACTTCACGTGGTGAAAAAGGTTTGGTCATGTAGTCATCAGCACCTAATTCTAAACCTAAAACACGATCAAATTCATCATCTTTAGCTGTTAGCATTAAAATGGGTACTAAATTTTTATCGGATCGAATTGTTTTACACACTTCAATACCGTCTTTTTTTGGTAACATTACATCTAAAACGATAAGTTCCGGTTGAACTTCGTTTACTTTTTCTAAAGCTTCCTCTCCATCATAGGCTACCTCAACGATGTAACCTGCTGTTTCAAGATTATATTTTAGTAAAGTTACAATTGATTGCTCATCGTCAACCACTAATACTTTTTGTGACATAATGTGCCTCCCTGACTTAGATATAACAATTTCATTTTTATTATAACGGAAGTTCAAACAAAAATAACATACAACATATTAAATTTACATAAACTTAACAATCATTATTATATTTTGGGATTGTTGAGAAAATATTTAGGTGTTCTTAAATATATATTAACAAATATTTAATAAACATTATATAATTTTAAAAATAAAAAAACTCTTACATAGACGTAACATCTTTGTAAGAGTTTTAGAATTAATATGATTTATATTATTTTAAGTTTTTAATTAATTCATCAGCAAATTCTGAAGTAGATACTTCAGTAGCACCATCCATTAAACGAGCAAAATCGTAAGTTACAACTTTAGATGCGATCGTAGCTTCTATTGCATCGGTAATCTTATCAGCAGCTTCTTGCCAGCCCAAATGTTCTAACATTAACACTGAACTTAATAATTCAGATGAAGGGTTAACTTTATTTAATCCTGCGTATTTAGGAGCAGTACCATGAGTTGCTTCAAAGATGGCATGGCCAGATTCATAGTTAATGTTAGCACCTGGTGCGATACCAATACCACCAACTTGAGCGGCTAATGCATCTGAAATATAGTCACCATTTAAATTCATAGTTGCAACTACATCATGTTCAGCAGGACGAGTTAGGATTTGTTGTAAGAAAATGTCAGCGATAGAATCTTTAATAATAATTTTTCCATCTTGTTCAGCTTTTTCTTGAGCTTTATTAGCTGCGTCTTTGCCGTCTTTTTCAACGATTTCATCATATTGTTGCCAAGTGAATACTTTATCAGCGAATTCATTATGAGCTACATCGTAACCCCACTGTTTGAATGCACCTTCTGTAAATTTCATAATATTACCTTTATGAACTAATGTTACAGTTTTACGATTATTATCGATAGCATATTGAATAGCAGCTCTAACTAAACGTTCAGTTCCTTCTTTAGAAACTGGTTTTACACCGATACCTGAAGTCTCTGGGAAACGGATATTAGTCGCACCCATTTCATTTTGTAAGAAATCAATGATTTTTTTAACTTCGTCAGTTCCTTCTTTAAACTCGATACCAGCATAGATATCTTCAGTGTTTTCACGGAAAATAACCATATCTACATCTTGTGGACGTTTAACAGGTGAAGGTACACCTTTAAACCAACGAACTGGACGTAAACATGTAAATAAATCTAATTCTTGTCTTAAAGCAACGTTTAAAGAACGGATACCTCCACCAATAGGCGTAGTTAATGGACCTTTAATCGCAATTAAATAGTCTTTAATCGTATCTAATGTTTCTTTTGGCAACCATTCTCCAGTTTCATCATACGCTTTTTGACCAGCTAATACTTCTTTCCATTCAATACGTTTTTCACCATTGTATGCTTTTTCAACAGCTGCATCAATAACACGACTTGCTGCATTCCAGATATCAGGTCCGATACCATCACCAATAATAAATGGGATAATTGGTTCGTTTGGTACATTTAAACCATCATTTGCTCTAGTAATTTTTTTTGCTGACATATTATAAACCTCCAAATTTAAGTTGCTAATTATAATTTTATATTATCTTTCTTCAATTGGTAAATATTTGCGATTTGTTTCACCAACGTAGTTAGCACGTGGACGCATAATTCTATTATCACGATATTGTTCTAAAATATGCGCTGTCCAACCTGATGTACGACTTACAGCAAAGATAGGTGTAAATAAATCATGAGGAATATCCATGCTATGATATACAGTCGCACTAAAGAAATCTACGTTTGGAATTAACCCTTTTTCATCTTTCATGCGTTTTTCAATTGCAATAGAAATGTCATACAGTTCACTTCTACCAGTTTCTTCAGTAATTTTGCGACTCATTTCGCGTAAATATTTCGCTCTTGGGTCTCCGTTTTTATATACTCTGTGACCAAAGCCCATAATTTTTTCTTTATTTTTAAATTTTTCATCTAAATAAGCATCTACTTCATCAACTGATTTAACATCAGCTAACATGTTCATTACTTGCTCATTTGCGCCACCATGTAAAGGTCCTTTTAATGAACCTACAGCAGCAACAATACCAGAATACATATCAGATAAAGATGATACTGCACAACGAGCAGTAAATGCTGAAGCATTAAGTTCGTGGTCAGCATGCAATACTAAAGCTTTATTGAAAGCTTCCACTTCTGTATCTGTAGGTAACTCTCCTCTTAACATGTATAAGAAGTTAGCTGCATAGCTTAACTCTGGATTTGGTTTTACTGGTTCTTTGCCTTCACGAACTCGTGCAAATGCAGTAACAAGTGATGCAATTTTAGCTTGAATTCGAATAGCTCTTTCTTTTCTATTTTCTTCTGTTTCATTTTCAGCATCTGGATCAAAATGTGCAATATATGATACTGATGTACGTAAAGCCGTCATAGGATGTACATTATCTGTTGCATACTCTTCAAAATGCTTGTAAACTCTTGGATTTAGAGTCATGTAATGATTTAGTTTTTCTTTTAATGCATCTAATTCGTCTTGAGTTGGTAATCTATAATTCCATAAAAGGAATACAACTTCTTCAAATAATGCATTTTCAGCTAAATCGTCAATGTCATAGCCCGCATATGTTAATTGACTATCGATAATTGAGCTAATTTTAGTTTCAGCTGCGATTACCCCTTCTAAACCTTTTTTTAATTCTGCCATAAGTAATTCCCCTTTTCTTATACATAATGTAATGGCTTTCAAATAATATTATAGCCAATTTACTAAGTTTTGTGAACGATTATATATTCTAGACTACGTGTAAACTAGCTATATTATTTAGTTCTTATAACTATAGATATACCCTATAAATAGCATTAATAAAGCATTTATTAGGTTGTTAACCATGTAATTAGTAAGAAAATATTGAAAATTTTAATTTTTTTATTAAGCTTGATTACATTTTATTAACCAAATATTAAAGGAATTTTTAGAAAATATTAGAAAAATAATTGTCGAATTCAATTTATAAGTGCATAATTAATATTAATTAAATGTAAGGGAGTTGTCTTATGGCTGAAGAAAAATTACAAAGAGGGTTAAGTAATCGTCATGTGCAATTAATTGCTATTGGCGGCGCTATTGGTACTGGGTTATTCTTGGGAGCAGGTCAAACAATAGCAATGACCGGTCCATCTATTCTGTTGACCTATATAATAATAGGTTTCATGTTGTTTATGTTTATGAGAGGTCTAGGTGAGATTATGATTCAAAATACTCGCTTTAAATCTTTCGCAGACGTGACAAATGAATACATAGGACCTTTTGCTGGATTTGTAACTGGTTGGACATATTGGCTATGTTGGATTATTACTGGTATGGCTGAAGTAACTGCTGTTGCTAAATATGTTAGTTTCTGGTTCCCTGCCGTTCCAAACTGGATTTCTGCTCTATTTTGTGTATTAATCTTAATGTTATTTAACTTACTAAGTGCAAAATTATTTGGTGAATTAGAATTCTGGTTTGCCATTATCAAAATTGTAACGATTATAGCACTTATTGTAGTAGGTTTAGTAATGATATTATTCGCTTTTAAAACACAATTTGGACATGCAAGCTTTACTAATTTGTATAAACATGGCATCTTTGCTGATGGTGCTTCAGGGTTCTTTATGTCATTCCAAATGGCATTATTCTCATTCGTTGGTATTGAAATGATTGGTGTAACTGCTGGTGAAGCAAAAGATCCTGAAAAAACGATTCCAAAAGCAATTAATGCAGTACCATTAAGAATTTTAGTATTCTATGTTGGTGCATTAGCCGTTATTATGTCTATAATTCCTTGGGATAAAGTAGATCCAAGCGAAAGTCCATTTGTTAGATTATTCTCATTAATTGGTATCCCTTTTGCTGCTGGTCTAATTAACTTTGTAGTATTAACTGCTGCTGCATCATCTTGTAATAGTGGTATTTTCTCAAATAGCCGTATGTTGTTTGGTTTATCAAACCAAGAACAAGCACCACCCATCTTTAGAAAAACAAATAAGAATGGCGTGCCTCATATAGCTATAATTGTATCATCTGCATTATTACTTGTTACAGCGTTATTAAACTACATTTTCCCAGATGCAACATTAGTATTTACATATGTAACTACGATTTCAACTGTACTATTCGTGATTGTGTGGGCTTTAATCGTTATTGCTTACATTAATTATCACAGAAAAAATCCTGAATTACATAAACAGGTAGCCTATAAATTACCTGGTGGTAAATTTATGGCTTATGCAATATTAGTCTTCTTTGTTCTCGTATTTGGTTTATTATTTGTAAATGAAACTACTAGAAATGCAATTTTCTTAACACCTATTTGGTTCATTCTTTTAGGTTTGATGTATTTAAGATATAGACAAGTTGCTAAGAAAACTAAATAATAATTTAATGACGGTTATTAAAGCATTCGCTTTAGTAACTGTCTTATTTTTTGCGATCAAAATAAAAGAGCTATTAGGGATAAACTGTCTTATATCCCTAATAGCTCTTCTTAAATATATTATTTATCAATTCAATTATAGTACGTTAGCATATCCTTCAAAGATTTTTCCTTGAGCTGCATCCACAGTTACTAAGATACCATCTTTAAATTCGTTAGTAGCATTTTCAACACCGATAATTGTAGGAATACCTTTTTCTAGACCAACAATTGCACTAGGTGATGTAATTCCATTTTCTTCTGTAATTAAACCTACTGCATTTTCAAGGTATGGAACCATACTTTCATCAACTGAGTTAGTTACAATTACAGATTCACTTAAATCTTTGCCTTCTAAATCACTTGAATTATTCGCAACTACCGTTTTACCTACAACAGATCCACGACCTACGCCTTGTCCTTTAGCGATTTCATCACCAACTAAGTGTAATTTCATCATATTAGTTGTACCTTTTTCACCAGTAGGCACACCTGCTGTAATAATAATTAAATCACCATTACTTACTCTTCCAGTTTCTACAGCTGTTGCAACTGCATTATTTAAAAGGTCATCAGTTGTTTTACGACCTTTTTTAATTACTGGATAAGCACCCCATACTAATGCTAATTGACGCGCTGTATGTTCGCTAGGTGTCACTGCAATAATATCAGAATGAGGACGATATTTAGAAATTGTTACAGCAGTAGAACCACTTTCTGTAGCAGCTACAATTGCTTTAACATTTAAGTTTAATGCAGTATGTGCAACTGATACACCAATTGCATTAACTAATGAAGTTTCTACTAATTTAGTACGGTCAGATAATAATTTTTTATAATCTTGTGCAGCTTCAGCTGAAACAGCAATATTTCTCATTGTTTTTACAGCTTCTTCTGGATATAGACCGGCAGCTGTTTCACCAGATAACATGACTGCATCTGTGCCATCGTAAATTGCGTTTGCAACGTCACTTGCTTCGGCTCTTGTAGCACGAGGATTACGTTGCATTGAATCTAACATTTGTGTAGCAGTGATAACTGGTTTACCTAATTTATTACATTTTCTGATTAAATCTTTTTGCACAATTGGTACAGATTCAGGTGGAATTTCAACACCCATGTCACCACGAGCAACCATTAATCCATCAGATACTTCTAATATTTCTTCGATATTGTCGATACCTTCTTGGTTTTCAATTTTAGGGAAAATAGTAATGTTATGATTATTTTCTCTTTCTAAAATTTCACGAATATCTAAAACATCACTTGGACGACGTACAAAACTTGCTGCGATATAATCAACATCTTCTTTAATACCAAATAAGATATCATCAGCATCTTTATCAGTAATACCAGGTAAATTAACTTTTACGCCAGGTAAGTTAACACCTTTTTTATTTTTTAATTCACCAGTGTTTAAGATATCACATTTAACTTCGCCTTTAGTTTTATCGATGTCTTTAACTTGTAATTCAACTAAACCATCATCAAGTAAAATGTATGATCCTACTTGCACATCATTAATTAAGTCTTCATATGTTACTGAGAATTTTTCAGGTGTACCTTCAACTTGTGACATACTTACGATCACTTCTTTGCCTTTTTCAAGCATAATTAAGCCATCTTTCATGTCATGCGTACGGATTTCAGGTCCTTTTGTATCTAATAAGATACCGATTGTTTTACCTAATCTATCAGCTACTTTACGAATCGTATCAATACGTGCTTTATGTTCTTCATGACTACCATGAGAGAAGTTCAAACGCGCTACGTTCATACCAGCTTTCATTAATTTTTCTAACATTTCTTCAGACTCTGATGCAGGTCCAATTGTACATACAATTTTAGTCTTTCTCATTTTAAAAAGCCTCCTAAATTAAATAGATAACTCTTTCGCTAATTCATAAATGTCTGTATTAAACTTATGACTACTATTATTAAATATTTCATCAAAAGGTGTTGCTGTTAATTCATTATTTTTAATACCAACACCTAGTCCAGATTTACCTTGCATTAATAATTCAACTGCATGACCACCTAATCGTGATGCGAGTACACGGTCAGCTCCTGACGGACTACCTCCACGTTGAATGTGACCAAGTACAGATACGCGTGCATCTACATTAATATATTTCATTAATTGATCTGCACATTCTTGACCACTCATGCAACCTTCTGCAACCATAACGATTGAGTGTTTTTTTCCACGTTTGATACCTTTTTCTATTTTTTCAGCGACATCTTTAATATCAGTGTGTGCTTCAGGTACAAGAATTGTTTCAGCACCGACAGATAAGCCTGCCCACAATGCTAGGTCACCACAATCACGCCCCATAACTTCTACGATAAATGTTCTAGCGTGACTTGAGGCTGTATCACGTATTTTATCAACACTTTCAATAATGGTATTCAAAGCCGTGTCAAAACCGATTGTAAAATCTGTACCATTTATATCGTTATCAATTGTCCCCGGGATACCAACTGTGTGTATATCTGTAGTTTCTTCACTAATGCGTTGGGCACCACGATAGCTACCATCTCCTCCAACAACTACTAGACCCTCAATCCCACGCTTATGCAAATTTTCTATTCCTTTTTGTCTAACACTTGCCTCTTTGAATTGAGGACATCTAGCTGAATAAAGGAAAGTACCTCCACGTTGTATAGTGTCTCCTACTGATCCCAATTCAAGCTTATGAATATTATCATCTAATAGACCTTGATAACCTTGATAAATACCATAAACTTCAATATCGTTATAAATCGCCTTACGAACAACTGCTCTCACAGCAGCATTCATGCCTGGTGAATCTCCACCACTTGTTAATACCGCAATTTTTTTCATGACGACATACCCTTTCCTAACTAGATTTCTCTTTAATATTAAATTACCACAAATTATTTTACTGTTCCATCAATATAGATGGATTATCTATATGTAAACGTTTTAAACTCATTTTCCACTTTTTTTCAAAGAAAAAAGAGGCTAAAACAATTTAAAATTGCTTTAACCTCAATCTTTGTTTAAGGATTAATCACACTGCTAATATCTTATATTGATTTATCTAATTAAAGTTAGTCTTCAATATATGAACCGATATTTCTAAATTTATTAAAACGATTTTCAACTAATTGATCAGCACTAAGTGTTTTTAATTCATTTAAATGATTTACGAATGCTTTTTTAATTTCTATTGCTTGAAATTCAACATCATTATGTGCGCCACCAAGTGGTTCATTAATTACCTCATCAATTACATTCAAGCCATATAAGTCTTTAGCAGTAATTTTCATTGTTTCTGCAGCCATTTTAGCAAGTGTACTATCTTTCCATAATAATGCTGCAGCACCCTCAGGTGAAATAACGGAATATGTACTATTCTCAAGCATCATTATTTTATTAGATATACCAATTCCAAGTGCACCACCACTACCACCTTCACCAATGACAATTGCAATAACTGGTACTTTTAATGAAGCCATCTCAACTAAATTTCTTGCAATTGATTCACTTTGTCCGCGTTCTTCAGCAGCTTTACCTGGGTACGCACCTTTTGTGTCTATAAAAGTGAAAATAGGACGATTAAATTTTTCGGCTTGTTTCATCAATCTTAATGCTTTACGATACCCTTCAGGATGAGCCATTCCAAAGTTACGATAAATATTATCTTTAGTATCTTTACCCCTTTGTTGACCAATAATTGTTACAGGCGTACCTTCTAAATAACCTATTCCACCAATCATAGCAGGGTCATCTCTGAAATTTCGATCACCATGGAATTCAATAAATGAATCAAAGATATATGGTATATAGTCAAGCGTTGTTGGTCTTTCTTGAAGACGTGCAATTTGAACTCTATCCCAAGGTTTTAAATTCGTATATATCTTCTTAGTTTCTCTTTCTAAAGATGCTTCTAATAAATCTATTTCATCTTGAAGGTCAACATCATTTTTTTCTTGAGATTCTTTAAGTGATTCTATTTTATTTTTTATTTCAAATAATGGTTTTTCAAAATCAAGCATCAGTTTTCACCTCTTGGTGCATTTTTAATATTTGAGCAAGCGTATTTTTCATTTCTTTTCGATGTACAACTTGGTCTAATTGTCCATGCTCAAGTAAAAATTCTGCAGTTTGAAAATCATCTGGCAATTTTTCGTTTATTGTTTGTTCGATGACTCGACGACCTGCAAAACCTATTAAAGCTTTAGGCTCACTTAAATTAATATCACCTACAGAAGCAAAACTAGCAGATACGCCTCCAGTAGTAGGATGTGTTAAATATGAAACATATAAAAGTCCTGCATCTGAATGACGTTTTAATGAAACACTCGTTTTACCCATTTGCATTAATGATATAATACCTTCTTGCATTCTGGCTCCACCACTAGCTGAGAAAAGAATGAACGGTAAGCGATGCTCTGTACAATAATCAATGATACGACATATTTTTTCGCCAACTACTGACCCCATGCTTCCCATTCTAAAGCGTGCATCCATAACTGCAACACCAAATTTAATACCTTCTAACTCAGCTGTCCCAGTGACAACTGCTTCCATTAGATCTGTTTTATTTTGGTCTTTTTCAATTTTTTCTTGATAACCAGGAAAGTCTAATGGATTATCTGAAGTCATACCTTTATCAAATTCAATGAACGTTTTTTCATCACTGATAGCTTCAATCCTTTTATATGCTGGTAAAGAGATATGATGATCGCAATTAAAGCATACATTTAGATTTTCATTTAATTCTTTCGTGTACATTATTTTTTTACATTTAGGACACTTAGTCATAATACCCGCAGGCACTTCATTTTGTTTAGAATCTTGTACAGTTAAATATTTCTTTTTTTTACTACTTCTGTTAAAAAAGTCCTTAAACATTCGTAAACCTCCATATAACCTCTCAACATTTCTTCTATATATGATTTATATCCATGTTCATTTTTTACAATGTAGTTCAAAATATTAGAGAGAAATTATGATATTGTCATAATTTCTCTAATTATTTAATGAACATTTCCATCTATTGTAATTGTTGAAAGTGATTGATTATTTCAAATCAGTTAATTTCATTGTGTTATCATAAACTTTTTGAGGATCAACTTCAGTTCTCGCTACGCCAGATTCCATAGCTGCTCTTGCAACTTCACGGGCAACTGAAGGTGCTACTCTTTTGTCGAAAGGTCCAGGAATACAATAATCCGGATTTAATTCATCTTTTTTAATTAAATCTGCTATAGCTTCCACTGCGGCTTTTTTCATATCTTCGTTAATATGTGTTGATTCTGTATCTAATGCGCCTCTAAATATTCCAGGGAATGCAAGTACATTATTAATTTGGTTAGGGAAATCTGAACGACCTGTACCTACTACTTTTGCTCCTGCATCTTTAGCATCATCAGGTTTAATTTCTGGATCAGGATTAGCCATCGCGAAGATTATAGCATCATCAGCCATTGATTTAACCATATCTTTAGACAATAAATCAGCTACTGATACACCAATAAATACATCGGCATCTTTAATAACATCTTTTAAAGAACCTTCAATTTTATCTTTGTTCGTAAATTTAGCAACATAGTCTTTGGTATCATTCATACCATAAGAACGTCCTTCGAAGATAGCCCCTCGAGAGTCACACATAATCATATTTCTTACACCATAAGAATCTAATAATTTTACAATAGCGATACCAGCTGCTCCAGCTCCGTTTAACACGACTTTAATATCAGACAAATCTTTATTTACGATTCTTAAAGCATTAATCAAACCAGCCATAGTTACAATAGCAGTACCATGTTGATCATCGTGAAATACTGGGATATTTGTTTCTTTCTTTAATCTATCTTCTATCTCAAAGCATCGAGGTGCTGAAATATCCTCTAAATTAATACCACCATAATTAGGAGAAATTAATTTCACCGTGCGAATAATTTCTTCAGTATCTTTAGTGTCTAGTGCGATAGGCACACCGTTTATACCTGCAAAACTTTTAAAGAGAACTGCTTTTCCTTCCATTACTGGAATACTAGCTGCAGCACCAATATTACCTAATCCTAACACAGCAGTACCATCAGTTACTACTGCAACTGTATTTCTTTTAATTGTATAGTCATAAACTGTACGAGGATCTTCATAAATTTCTTTACATGGTTCTGCAACACCTGGAGAATAAGCAAGGCTCAACTCCTCTTTATTAGTCACTTTTACATTAGGTGTAATTTCTAATTTACCTTGATTTTCTTTATGCATTTGTAATGCATCATCTCTTAAAGACATCAAATCAACCCCTGATTATTTACTAGTATATTGCTTCAATAATGACAAAATAATTAGTTTGTTTTATAAATTAAATTTTTTCTAAATAAAATAAACTGTTGACATTGTTCTATTAATCATCAGTTAACTATATCATAATTTTTTTATACATAAAAGTTATAAAATTCTTATATCATTAGGATGGAAGCGTTCAATCATGCGTGTTAACGCTTCTTGATTTTTAGAAATACATCCTAAATATTGAGTGCTTTGAGTTTGTTCATTATACACCTGAACTTCTAACATGGTTGAATCATTTTGTGACGTCAAGTATTGTTTTACTTCTTCCAATTCAACTATATTCCTCAATACAATCTGTTTCGCACTATTAATTTTATTCGTTTCAAATGTTTGTAATGTTTCAACAGTATTCACTATAAGTTGTAATTGTTGATTACGCTTTTCAAGTTTACCTTGAATGATGTACATTCCACCTTCTTCTAAAAGCGTTTCATAGCGTTTAAATTTATCTGGAAAAATAACGCCATCCATTAAACGTCTACCATCATTTAACAATAGAAAAGCCATATTTTGACCTGTTTTAGTTCTAATTTGCTTAATTTGATCAACTTGAACAAGAATTGGTTTTGAATTAAGCATATTACTAAGTGTAAAGATTCCAAGATATTGCTTTTTATAAAACAGTTTTTCTACAGGATGATTAGAAATATAAAATCCTAAATATTCTTTTTCATATTTACTAAGCATCTGATCATTAAATTCTTCTTTATCTTCATAAAATTGTTTTGGTGTTAACATATTAAATAAAAAGTCATCTTGTTCAACATTAGATACTTGGTCTAGTACTTGATCTAACGTACTTAATAATGTTGCTCTGTTTTTCCCAAAAGAGTCGAAGGCCCCTACTAATATTAATGCTTCAAGCAATTTACGTGTTTTAATACGTTTAGGTATACGTCTTGCAAAATCAAAGAAATCCTTGTAATTTCCATTCTGATATCTTTCATCAACAATGGATTTTACACTTTGATAACCTACACCTTTAACAGCACCGAGAGAAAGATAGATATCAGATTCGGTAGCTTTATAGAACCAGTGACTTTCATTGATGTTTGGCGGTAATATACTTAATTGTTGGTTTTTTGCTTCATCAATGATGATTGCAGTTTTAACCTCATTACCTACTACATTACTCAAAATATTGGCATAAAAATAGTTTGGATAATGGACTTTTAAGTAAGCCATAATGTAGGCAATTTTAGAGTAACTAACTGCATGCGCTCTTGGAAAACCATAATCCGCAAATTTGAGAATCAAATCAAATATTTGTTTACTAATTGTTTCATCATAACCGTTGTTAGTGGCACCTTCAATAAAATGTTGACGCTCACTTTCTAAAACAGTACGACTTTTTTTACTCATTGCTCGACGTAAAATATCTGATTGACCATAACTAAAACTAGCGAACTTACTAGCAATTTGCATAATCTGTTCTTGATAGATAATTACGCCATAGGTATTTTTTAAGATCGGTTCTAAATCAGGATGTAAATAATTAATTTCACTTTTTTTATGTCTCCGTGAGATATATGTTGGAATTTCTTCCATCGGACCAGGTCTATATAGTGAAGTTACAGCAACTATATCTTCAAAGTGGTCTGGTTGTAGTCTTTTTAAAACTTTACGCACACCATCAGATTCTAACTGAAAGATTCCTGTGGTATCCCCTCTTGAAAGCAATTCAAACACCGCTTCGTTGTCAAAAGGAATTTCCTCAATATTAATCTTTATATGTAAATCTTTATTTACTTGATTCACAATTTGATGAATGATTGATAAATTACGTAGCCCTAGAAAATCTATTTTAAGTAATCCTAAACGCTCCGCTTCAGTCATTGTCCATTGCGTTAATAAACCTGTATCTCCCAATGTAAGCGGCGCATAATTATACAGTGGTTGATCATTTATAATAACACCAGCAGCATGCGTTGATGTATGTCTTGGTAGTCCTTCCAATTTTTTACAGATTTCAAACCATTTCTCATGTCGATGATTACGATGTACAAATTGTTTGAATTTTTCATCTTGATAGGCTTGTTCAAGTGTTATACCTAATTGATGTGGTATTAATTTTGATATTTCATTCAAAGTTATATCATCAAAACCAATTATTCTACCGACATCCCTAGCTACAGCTCGAGCTAATAAATGTCCAAAAGTTACTATACCTGAAACATGGTGTTCACCATATTTTTCTTGAACATAACGAATCACACGTTCACGACGTGTATCTTCAAAATCTATATCTATATCCGGCATAGTCACACGTTCCGGATTTAAAAAACGTTCAAATAAAAGATTAAACTTAATTGGATCAATAGTGGTAATACCTAAAAGATAACTAACGAGTGACCCTGCAGAGGAACCACGTCCTGGCCCCACCATTACATCATGCGTTTTAGCATAATGAATTAAATCACTTACTATTAAAAAGTAGTCTTCAAAGCCCATTTCGGTGATGATTTGAAATTCATGATTTAGTCGTTGCACATAACGATTATCGTTATTTAAATTTTGTTCAGTAAGTCGATTGGTTAAAACGGTCCATAAATAATCTTTAGACGTTTGGCCAGATGGCGCATCAAACTTAGGTAATAAGTTTTGATGATATTCAATTTCTGCTGAACATATGTCAGCTAATTCAAGCGTATGATTCCAAATCTCTTTTGATATTTCTAAATCCTGCAATTCGTCTTTTGAGAAAAAATGTTCACCTAAGTCTTGGCTGTTATGAACTAAATCTAATTTAGTATTGTTTTTAATTGCCTCTAACGCAGGTATAGTTTCGACATCTTCTTTATCTAAATATCGAGCATTTTGAAGCCAAACAACTTTTAAATTAAAGTACTCTAATTCACTTGTATGGTTGATATATATATACTCATGGTCATTAAAACTATCTACAATAATTGCTTGGCGACTCGTAACATTTTTAAAAATGATAGCAAAATTATCACAATATTTATGTAACCATTCAAGTGGGGTAACTTCACGTTCTTTCATTTTAATGGCTGAAGATAATTGATACAGTGATTTTAGCCCTTCATTATTACGAGCAAGTACTACAGTTTCAACTGTTTCTAACCCATCTGTTAAATGAATGGTCATTCCAAATATAGGTTTAATCTTGGCTTGCACACAAGCATCATAAAATTGAGGAAGTCCATATAATACATTCATATCTGTGATTGCTAATGCATCATAATTATTTTGCTTAGCCTTTTTAATAACTTCATTTATTTTCAAACTTGAATTCAACAAATCATAAGCAGTATGAATATTTAAATGTGCAACCATATGTGACTTCCTTTCCTATTTTATAGTTTTTGACGTAAAGCTTGTGCTAAAGTTTCAAACTCTTCCCAACTATATACTGAGACACCAGAGGCATTTGGATGGCCACCTCCACCAAATTGATTCGCTACGTCATTAATTGTAATGCCTTTAGATCTTACTCGACATCTAATTTGGTCTCCTTCATCTACACCAAACATCCATATTTTCAATCCGTTTATATCAGCCACAGTATTGACAAATTGTGATGCTTCATTTGGAAGTATTTGATATTTTTTTAATATGTCTTTTGTAATTCTAACCTGACAATACTCATGATTATCACTGAGTTCAAAATTCTGAAGAATATAACCTTGAAAAGGCATTAATTTCGGATCTTTTTCAGACATTTTATTTAATTCTTCGTTATGATTAAATGGGAATGTTAATAATTGACTTGCCACTTCCATAGTATGAGGCGTTGTGTTACTAAATAAGAATCTGCCAGTATCTCCGACTATACCTAAATATAGAACACGAGCAACTTGCTCATCAATTATGCTAAAATCATTAAAATGTGTGATGAAATCAAATATAATTTCACTAGTAGAAGATGCATCAGTATTTACATAATTAATTTCACCGTATTGATCAGTAGCAGGATGATGATCAATTTTAATTAAACCCTTTCCATTAGCAAATCTTTGATCATCAATTCTTGGTGCATTGGCAGTATCACAAACTATAACTAAAGCATTTTCATAGATGCTAGCTTCAACTTGGTCCAATGCTCCTATAAATTCTAATGATACCTCAGGTTCACCAACAGCATAAATCTTTTTATTAGGAAATTTACGCTCTAAATATAATTTTAACCCTAATTGTGAACCATAAGCATCTGGATCTGGACGTACGTGTCTATGAATAATTATCGTATCGTTTTCTTCTATTTTTTGCATTATTTCGTTAAATATTTCCACCATAATATAAACTCCTAATTTTAATTTTTAATTTGATAAATTTGCTAAATGTCTTCAAACATTTGACATATGATCATAGCATTGGCAACTCTCTCATTACCACTCATCATAGTTACTTCTAATTTTGCAAAATTCCTTCCTACATCAAGCATGTCATACTCTACTTCTATGGACGTTTCAATAGGCACGGTTTTTATGTAAATGATATTTAAACTTTCTATCATTACATCTACTTTTTTATATTTTCTTAGTTCGTGCTTGATAGTTTCCTCAATAATTGCTACAAATACTGCTTTACTCAAAGTTCCGTATTGGTTAGTTAAAAGTGGTGAAACTTCAACTGTAATTCCATTTTGTGAAATTGCGATATGTTTTGCAACTTGGTCATTAATCGTTTCACCTATTTGAGGTTGTCTCCCTATTAGTTGCATCGCCTTCAATACATCATCACGTGTTATCACACCAATTGCCTTTTTATTTTTAGTAACAGGTAAAATTTCTATACCTTCCCATATCATAATATGCGCACAGCTTGCTACAGTAGTTGTCATTTCAACGTTGATTGGACGTTTAGTCATTACTTTACTAATTTGATCGTCTTCTTGCATTTGAATGACTTCTTTACTAGTAACTATACCTACCAATTTCCAATCTTTATCAACAACTGGAAACCGTGAATGCCCAGTAACTTTAGCACGTGATTTATAATCTTCTATCCCCATTTCATCAAATACTACTGTCACATCATTTATAGGTTTAACGATATCTTCAACAATCAATATTTCTTTTCTAATCATTTGATTATACATTGCTCTATTAATAATATTAGCGACTAGAAAAGTATCATAATTTGATGATAATAAAGGTAAGTCATGAGTATCCGCATAGTCAATAATTTTCTTGGACGTTTTAAATCCTCCAGTAATTAGTACGCCGCTTCCCCTTTTTAAAGCTTCTAACTGTACATCTGGCCTATTGCCTACTATCAATAAAGTGTGATGGCTCAAATACCTTACAACATCTTTAAGTTCCATTGCACCTATTGCAAATTTTGATACACTCTTAATTAATCCCTCTTTACCACCAATAACGTCGCCATCTATTATTTTTAAAATTTCATTAAAAGTAAGGTTTTCAATTTCTCCTCGACTTTTTTTATCGATTCTTACGGTTCCGACTCTATCAATAGTCGTAACTAATCCCAATTGACCTGCATCTTTAATTGCTCTATAAGCCGTTCCCTCTGAAACATTCATTACTTTAGCTATTTTTCGAACAGAAATTTTCTGGCCAACAGACAATGATTCTATATGTGCTATTATTTGTTCATGTTTAGTCATTCATAATACCTCTTCATAATGGACAATGTCTTTTATATTATAACTTCTTAATCTAAAAAAATCGATTTAGAAAATCATTGTAGCTCAAGTTTATATGATTATTTGATTGCAAATTAAGTTTAAACTTTATTTAATAATTTAAAATATATTCATTGGAAAAATTAAATTACATTATATATAATTAAAGATGAGGAGGGATTACCTATGTATAAAAATATTTTATTAGGCGTAGATACTCAATTAAAAAATGAAAAAGCACTAAAAGAAGTTTCAAAGTTAGCTGGACCTGACACAGTTGTTACTATATTGAATGCTATTGGCGAGCAAGATGCACAAGCATCAATTAAAGCAGGTACACATATCAATGAATTGACGGAAGAACGTAGTCACAAACTTGAAAAGACACGTACTATTTTAGAAGACTACGGCATTGATTATGATCAAATTATTGTGCGTGGTAATCCTAAAGACGAATTAGTTAAACATGCTAATAGTGGTAAATATGAAATTGTTGTCTTAAGTAACCGTAAGGCTGAAACACAAAAGAAATTTGTATTAGGTAGCGTAAGTCATAAAGTGGCGAAACGTGCTACTATTCCAGTTTTAATCGTAAAATAAATTTAATTAACTTAATTATGAAAATACTCCTATTATGTGCTGAATAACCCTAACTCATTTAGCAACAATAATAGGAGTTTTCTATTTTTACAATGTTAGATTTTAATTAAAATGATACAGACTCACCAGGTTCAAGAATTTGTACTTCACCTTCAGTTACAGCATCTTTAAATTCTTGAGGATTTTGTTCGATAAGTGGGAATGTATTGTAATGAACTGGTACAGAAATTTTAGGCTTAACAAATTCATTAATAGCATAACTTGCGTCATCAATACCCATTGTAAAGTTATCGCCAATAGGTACAAAGCAAACATCAACTGGATGTCTTTCAGCTATCAATTTCATATCATTAAATAATCCGGTATCACCCATATGATAGATTGTTTTGCCTTCCGCTTCTATTATTAGTCCCATAGGCATACCTAAATAAACTGGTATTCCATCTTCATGCGTGAAACTAGAACTATGAAATGCTTGTACATATTTTACAGTACCAAAGTCAAATTTCGCCTTACCACCAATATTCATACCATGAACATTTTCAATACCATGATAAGTTGTTAGATAGCCTTGTAGTTCTGCTGAACCAATTACTGTTGCATGATTACGATTTGCTAATTCAACTACATCTCCAAAATGATCTGCATGTCCATGAGTTAGAATAATATAATCTACATCTAAAGTTTGTTCATCTAAATCACATTTATCATTTCCTGAAATAAATGGGTCTACAATTACTTTTTTTCCGTTACCTTCAAAATAAATCGTTGATTGTCCATGAAAAGATAATTTCATAATTACAGCCTCCTAAAAGCTTGATTACTTTTAATATACCCTAGCCTAAGTGCGATATAACAAACAAAACTAAATTTCTACTTATTTTATACAATAGCTTTGAAAATATATAATATTAGACGTAAAATTGAATTATTCTTATATTTGGAGGATAAATAATTATGACTAAAATTACAGAAATTGTAAATGCATTACAAAATGAAAAAGCAGATGCTGCATGGATTACTACTCCTCTTAACGTCTTTTATTTAACAGGTTATAGAAGTGAACCTCATGAAAGATTATTTGCAGTTTTAATTACAGCTAGCGGAGAAACAACACTATACTGTCCTAAAATGGAAGTTGAGGAAGTTAAAGCTTCTCCATTTGATGGTAAAATTATTGGTTACTTAGATACTGAAAATCCTTTTGAAATAGAACCACGTACATTCAACAAACTATTAATCGAAAGTGAACATTTAACAGTCAAACGTCAACGTGAACTAACTCAAAATTTTAAAGTTCAGTCCTATGAAGATATCGATCAAACCATTAAAGATTTAAGAAATATTAAAAGTGAAGAAGAAATAATTAATATTAGAAAAGCTGCTGAACTTGCTGATAAATGTATTGAAATTGGTGTGGAATATCTTAAAGAAGGCGTAACTGAAAGAGAAGTTGTTAATCATATTGAAAATGAAATCAAAAAATATGGTGTAAGTGAAATGAGTTTTGACACAATGGTCTTATTTGGTGACCACGCTGCTTCACCTCATGGTACGCCTGGTGATAGACAATTAGCGAATGATGAATATGTCCTATTTGATTTAGGGGTTATTTATAATCATTATTGCAGTGATATGACACGCACAGTTAAATTTGGCGAGCCTTCTAAAAAAGCTCAAGACATATATAATATTGTTTTAGAGGCAGAAACAAATGCTATAGAAGCTATTAAAGCTGGCGTACAATTACAGGAAATAGATAAAATCGCTAGAGATATTATATCAAATGCAGGTTATGGCGATTACTTCCCTCATCGACTTGGACATGGTCTTGGACTTCAAGAACATGAATATCAAGATGTTTCAAGTACCAATACGAACCAATTGGAAGCGGGAATGGTTATTACAATTGAACCAGGCATCTATGTTCCAAACGTAGCTGGTGTACGTATTGAAGATGATATTTTAGTTACTGAAAGTGGTTATGAGATTTTAACTCATTATGAAAAATAATTGTATAATAAAGTGGTAACGGATATAAAACTTATCCGTTACCACTTTTTGAATTTATATGAATTAACCTTCTTTTAACGCATCTTCAACAGAAGTATATTCTAAACCAAACGCCTCAGCTACACCTTTATGTGTAACATGACCTTTGAATGTATTTAAACCTAATGATAAAGCATGGTTAGCTTTAAATGCTTCACGATAACCTTTGCTAGCTAATAATTGTGCATAAGGAAGTGTAGCATTATTTAATGCAATTGTAGATGTACGTGGTACTGCACCAGGCATATTTGCTACTGCATAATGAACGACACCGTGTTTAATATATGTTGGGTCATCATGTGTAGTAATTTTATCTGTAGTTTCAAAAATACCACCTTGGTCAATCGCAATATCTACTATAACTGAACCATCTTTCATTTGTTTAATCATGTCTTCAGTAACTAAACTTGGCGCTTTTGCACCAGGAATTAATACTGCACCGATAACTAAATCACTTTCTTTAACTGCATTTTCAATATTTAATGGGTTAGACATGATTGTATTCACACGACCATCAAATAAATCATCTAATTCAGCTAAACGTTTAGGATTAACGTCTAAAATAGTTACGTCTGCACCTAAACCTAGTGCGATTTTAGCTGCATTGGTACCAGCTTGACCACCACCGATGATTGATACTTTACCTTTTGGTACTCCAGGTACGCCGCCAAGTAAAATACCCATTCCACCGTTAAATTTTTGTAAGAATTGTGAGCCTACTTGTGCAGACATACGTCCTGCTACTTCACTCATTGGTGTTAATAATGGTAATGAACGGTCAGGTAATTGAACCGTTTCGTAAGCAATACTTACTACTTTATTGTCAACCAATGCTTGAGTTAATTTTTCTTCATTAGCAAGATGTAAGTATGTGAATAAAATTAATCCCTCTTTGAAGAATTTATATTCTTCTTCTAAAGGTTCTTTAACTTTGATTACCATATCAACATCCCAGACTGCTGATTGTTCTGATACAATTTCAGCACCTGCATTTTTGTAATCAACATCTTCAAAAAATGAACCTAAACCTGCATCTTTTTCAACAAGTAATGTATGACCTTGTTCTACTAATGCATGCACACCACTTGGTGATAAACCAACTCTATTTTCGTTATTTTTTATCTCTTTTGGAATACCAATTTTCATTCCATCCACCTCCACAACCATCGTAACGCTAAACTAATGAAAGCGCAATCAGAAAAAGTACACATTATTGTAAAAATATAAAAAATAAATATTCTGACATTTGTGGTATTATATAAGTAAGAAAAGCTAAGGGGGTTATTAGAATGTTAACTTATAAAAACATTTTAATCGCAGTTGATGGTTCACACGAAGCAGAATGGGCTTTCAACAAAGCAGTAGACGTAAAATTGACTATTGTCAACATCATTGATTCAAGAACGTATTCTTCATATGAAGTGTATGATGCACAATTTACTGAGAAATCTAAAAGTTTCTCTGAAGAACTTTTAAAAGGTTATCAAGAAGTTGCTACACGTGCAGGCGTAACAAATGTTGAAACACGTTTAGAATTTGGTTCTCCGAAAGCAATTATCCCTAAAAAATTAGCAAGTGATTTAGGTGTAGATTTAATCATGTGTGGTACTTCAGGCTTGAATGCTGTTGAAAGATTTATTGTTGGTTCTGTATCAGAGGCAATCGTTCGTCACGCACCTTGTGATGTTTTAGTGGTTCGTACAGAAGAAATTCCTGAAGATTTCCAACCAGAAGTTGCTACTCCAGAATTTCGTCAACAATATTCATAATTTTAAATAATATTTAATTAAGTTAATTTACACTAGTTAAATGTAATATTGAAGGTAAAGTCCCCTGACTTTACCTTCTTTTTGTATCATACTATGAAATTGACTTTATTCATTCAAGTGCTGTCATTAAGTAATTTTTCTATCTTACGTCCTGAAAACACAGATTGTGTGTAGACATATAGAATTACTTTTAACATCATTTTTGGATTGTATGATGTTGTACCACGACGATGTCTGAATTCATCGAATTCAGTCTTAGGGATTTTTTTTATAATATCATTAGTGGGTATAAGAACTGAAGTTTCCATTGGTAGAGTATGTTGCGTCATGTTATAGTCTTTATAAATATGGCACCTCGTTAATTAAGTTTAGTGAAGTTTATTAAATTATACGAAAGTGCTTATTTTTTAAATTATTTTAATATAAAATTACATATAAATACAAAGTGTTTTGGCGAGACTCTTGAGGGAACAGGACAAGCTGAAGACTACAGGCTGAAGCTGTCCCCTAAGAAAGCGAGCCAACAATACGAAGTATTGTAAATAAAAAAGCCAGTAAATGAATTTATAATAAACTCATTTACTGGCTATTTTGCTAGGAATTATGTCCCAGACTTTTAAATTTTTGTAATTAAATATTATAATTCACCGAATTTAACGATGTCTCTTGCAATCATTACTTCTTCATTAGTAGGTATAACAAGGACTTTTACTGGTGAGTGAGGATAGTTAATGAATCCTTCTTCGCCATGAATTGCTTCGTTCTTTTTAGGATCCCAATAGATTCCCATGAATTCTAATCCTTCTAATACTTTTGCACGTACTGTTGAAGAGTTTTCACCTACACCTGCAGTGAATACAATAACGTCTACGCCATGCATTCTAGTTGCATATGAGCCGATGTATTTATGAATTCTTGATGCAAATACATCTAATGCTAGTTGAGCACGTTCTTTACCTGCTTCAGCATCACTTTCAAGGTCACGTAAGTCACTTGAAGTACCAGAAATACCTAGTAATCCTGATTCTTTATTTAATACATTAAGTACTTCTTCAGCGTTTTGGCCAGTCTTTTGCATAATGAATGGGATCAATGCAGGGTCAATATTACCTGAACGTGTACCCATCGTTACACCTGCTAAAGGAGTGAAGCCCATTGAAGTATCAATTGATTCTCCACCATCAATTGCTGCGATTGACGCACCATTACCAATATGACAAGAAATAATACGTAATTCTTCAATTGGTTTATCTAAGATTTCTGCAGCACGTTGTGAAACATATTTGTGACTTGTACCGTGGAAACCGTATTTACGGATGCCATAGTCTTTGTAATATTGGTATGGCAAGCTATATAAATATGATTGTTCAGGCATAGATTGATGGAATGAAGTATCAAATACTGCCACATGAGGAATGTTTGGTAATAATTTTCTGAATGCACGAATACCCATTAAGTTAGCAGGGTTGTGTAAAGGTGCTAATTCACTTAATTCTTCAATTTGTTCTTCAACTTTATCAGTAACTAAAGCTGATGTTGGGAATAATTCACCACCATGTACTACACGGTGTCCTGTTCCAACAATATCGTTAATATTATCGATAATACCATGTTTTTTGAAGCTATCTAACATAATATTAATTGCTTCTTCATGATCTTTTATATCTCTAACATCTTTAATTTTTTCGCCGTTCACTTCAATAGTGAAAATTGAATCTTTAATACCGATACGTTCGATTAATCCTTTAGTAACTAGTGTTTCTTCAGGCATTCTAATAAGTTGAAATTTTAAAGAAGAACTACCAGCATTAATCGCTAAAACTAAACTAGACATATATATTGTCCTCCAATTTATTAATTAAATATCCATATTAATTTAACCATTAATACAGTTATAATTCAAGAATATCACAGTTTATTTTTTAGGATGATTTTCTGACATCCAATTATTTAACTCTGTAATGAAACCTTGGAATTGATTTAGATTTTTAAAGTCAGGGATATTTGCAAGAAATACTTCAACCGGCTTAGTTTTATTTGCTTCTTTCTTTTGTAAAATCAATATAGATTTGCGTGCTTTTTCATTTTTAAATAGTGTTTTAGGTAAATTTAAAAAAGCTTGCATTTCTGTTTCTGTAGCAATGAAATTTTCTAACTGTTTTACCTCATCACCTTCAAACAAATTACTAGGTACAACTAAAAATGCAAATCCAGATTGTTTCAATGCAGTTATGGCTTGTTCAATTAATAGATGATGAGAATAACTATGTCCTTCATCAAATCCTAATTTCATTTCTTTACTTCGTTCATCCACTGGGTAATAACCTATTGGTAGATCGCCAATTACGATATCTGCTTCTTCAAGTGGTAAAGGCATGATTGCATCTTGGGGATATACATCAAACGGAATCTCTAAGAAATTCGCTAAGTGAACACTTACTCTTGATAACACTGGGTCTACTTCAATTAAATGATGCATCACAGTAGTATCTTTCAATACTTCATTAACGGATGCACTCAAATGCCCCGCACCACTCGCAATATCAACCACATGTAATTCATCATTTTGTTCAGTAAACTTCTGAACTAAGAATCCTAATATCAATCCAATAGAGTCCGGAGTAATTTGATGATTGGCTTGTATATTTTCTTCTTGCAATAAACTTAAATATGCAAATTGGAAGGCTTTTCTTCTATCTTGTAAGGTTGCTTGTTCTAATAAGTCTCTTTGATTTTGATATACATATTCCATAGCAAGTCCTAAATTTTCAATAAAACTTTGCCCATTTTCATCATTTAAAGCTTTAGCCTTTTCATCTAAAGTTCTAAATAGTTTCTCCATAATTGTTTGTTCTTCAGTCATAATTGATTCCTTTCCAATAAAAAAGTGCCCATTGTCTTTATTTCTTTAAAATGAACAACTAATCACTAATTTTCACATCTTTGAAATAAGTATGGACACTTTCACACTATGTCTTATTTTATTAAAATCATAATATTAAATGTTACGATAAGCTTCTAATGCTGCTTCGAAATTAGGAAAATCAGTTCCCTCGCTAACTAATTCTTTATAAACAATTTTATCATTTTCGTCTAATACGAATACTGAACGTGCTAGCAATCTTAATTCTTCCATGATAACACCATAATTTTCTCCAAATGATAAGTCTTTATGGTCACTTAAAGTAATTACATTATCTAAACCATTAGAAGCACACCATCTTTTTTGTGCAAATGGTAAGTCAGCTGAAATGGTTAATACAACACCATCTTCTTGAGCAGCTTCTTCGTTAAATTTGCGTGTTTGTTGATCACACACACCAGTATCAATAGAAGGTACTACGCTGATAAGTTTCTTTTGACCTTTATAATTGTCTAAGCTTACTTCATTTAAATCATTATCAAGCACTTTAAAATTAGGCGCTTGTGCTCCCTCAGATACTTCCGAACCAGCTAAATGAATTGGGCTATTTTTAAAAGTAATTTGTGTCATGTTGAAATGACCTCCTATATAAATTATTTATCATACTTTTATAATACGATACCCTTAAAAGTGAAATCAATTATTTGATATTACTCACCAAATCCAACACCTTAATGATTTAAAAGCTGCATTATGTAGTCATAAGTATTTTTCAAAATAAGCAATGCTGTAATTATAATAAATAGTATTTTTACATAGCCTACGCCCTTTTTGATAGCAAATTGAGCACCAATATATGAGCCTATTATCATACTAATTGCCATAATAAAGCCATAAATAAAGTCAACTTGACCTAGTATTATAAATAGAACCAACGCCCCCAAATTTGAAGCAAAATTAAGTACTTTAGCATTTCCAGCTGCACTTAAGAAATCAAATCCAAACATGAGTAGTACAAATAACATGAAAGACCCTGTGCCTCCGCCTAAGAATCCATCATAGAAACCAATGATTAATAGTAAAGTTACAAAAACAATAGCTTTACCTATAGTCAATTTTGAAAAAGTACGAACATTACCCCATTCTTTTTTAAAAATTGTATAAATTAATACTAAGGTTAAAATAATGATTACGAGTGGTTTTAGTACTTGAGCTGGTAGAAATGTTGCTAGACTTGCACCACCTGCAGCAAAAAGAAATACAAATGGGAATAGTTTTAATACGATAGGTAAATCCACTTTTTTTGATCGAATAAATTTTATCGCACTAGTTAAAGAACCAAATGAGCTGGCCAGTTTATTAGTACCAAGTGCTAAAGATGGCGGCATTCCGACTGCTAGTAGAGCTGGTATTGAAATGAGCCCACCCCCACCAACAACCGCATCAATAAACGCAGCTAGAAATCCAAACGCAATTATAATTAAAATCACATTTAATGTTATCTCCATGATGCATTCCCCCTTTATTTATAGATGAATTTCTTTAATTTTAAAATAATTCATCGATTAATGCATCAGTGTCTTTGTCTTTTTCTGTTTTATAATCTTTATTGATAATCAACGTTTCAACGTTATTAGCAGCACTTTGAACCATCTCATCAAAATTAAACACACTTTCATATTTTATGACTTTATCAAAATTTGGTTCTGTAACCGGATTCTTAGGCGTGAAAATAGTACAACAATCTTCATAAGGTTGAATAGATATGTCAAACGTCCCTATCTCACGTGCTTTTTTAATAATATCTTCTTTATCTAGCGATACAAGTGGTCTGAGTATTGGTGTAGAAGTCACGTCGTTAATTGCATACATACTTTTAAGTGTTTGACTCGCGACTTGTCCTAAATTTTCTCCATTTACAATGGCATTGGCACCAATTCGATCTAATACGATATCTGCTACTCGAAGCATCATTCGACGTGTTGATGTCATTGTGTATCTTGGATGTACAACCTTATTGATTTGTTTTTGTAGCTCTGTAAATGGGACAATGTGTAATTTGATTGGCCCAACACGTTCAGATAAGATACGTGTCAATTCAATCACTTTATCTTTGGCTTTTTCACTCGTAAAAGGTGGACTGTGGAAGTGAATTGCTTCTATTGTAACGCCACGTTTCATTATTTCCATACCTGCTACTGGAGAATCGATACCACCAGATAACATTAATAATGTTTTACCTCCAGAACCAACTGGCAATCCTCCAGCACCTTTAATCACTTCAGTGAATATATATACGCCATCCATTCGTACTTCTACTCTTACATTATGATTAGGGTTTTTCACATCAACTGTAATACCTTCTGTTGCTTGCAAAATGGTACCACCCAATTCTCTTTGTAATGCATAGGTATCTAATGGATAAGATTTATCTACACGTTTTACATCAATTTTAAATGTTTCACCTGTTTTGAAATCTTGAGCAAGTTCAACACATAATTTTTTTATATCTTCTATATCTTGTGTAGTTTTATGAACAGGACTAATAGATTTTATCCCGAATATTTTAGATAAACGACTTATTACTTCTTGGGAATCCGCTTCTTCAGTGAGAGAAACATACATTCTATCTCTCTTTCCTTGAACATGTGTACCTTCTAGAGATTTTAATGATGAAATCACATTGTCTTTTAATGCATTAACAAACTTTTTACGATTACTTCCTTTTAATGTTAGTTCTCCATACCTAACTAATAAATGATCAAATTTCATTTATTTTAACAACTCCTTAATTTCGGAATAAATATTTTCAAATTTCTCTTTGAATTCATTAATTTCGTCTTGGGTAGTAGTTTCTCCAAATGACAATCTAATACTGCCTTCAATCCGCTTATCTGATATGTCCATTGCAAGTAACACTTCGTTAAGTTTTCCTCTTTTAGAGGAACAAGCACTTGTAGTAGAGACCATAATATCAAATTTTGAAAAAGCATTTACTAAAACTTCTCCTTTTACACCAGGAAAAGCGATGTTTAAAATTTGAGGAGCTCCATCTATAGGCGAATTAATATATACACCCTTATAATTATCTAGAAACGTTCGCAATTCTTTATTAAAAGATGTAAGACGTTGAATGCGTGAATCTAATAGATTGGGATTTATAGCTAAATCTATTGCTTTTACTAATGCAACGTCTATTGGTAAATTAACCGTTCCACTTCGGATACCATACTCTTGTCCGCCTCCATGAACAATTGGCTCAAGTTTTTCCTTATTATCAATTAATAACAACCCTTGCCCTTTTAACCCATTAAATTTGTGACCACTAAAACTTAAACTATTCACGCCTTCAAATTTCATAGGTATTTTGCCTAAAGCTTGAACTGCATCAACATGTAAATGTGCTTTAGGATAATTTTTTAATAATTCCACAATCTTATCCACAGGTTGAATTTGACCCATGATGTTATTGACATACATACAAGTTACTAGACCAACTCTATCATTCATAAGTGTAGCAAGATGATTCATATCTATGCATCCATCACTTGTTACATTTACATATTTTAATTTAAAACCTTCTTCTTCTAAATGACGCATAACTTCTAAAACAGATGGATGTTCAAGTACAGAAGTTATAATTTCATTAGCAAATTGTTTTTTACGATATGCTACACCTTTCAATGCAATGTTATTTGATTCAGTAGCCCCGCTTGTAAAAATAACATCATATTTATGATTTAACGACATTATATTATTAATACGTTCTTTCGCTTGCAGTAATACTTTTTCACCTTGAATTCCCATTTTGTGTGGGCTATTAGGATTAAAATAAACTGATTCATTAACCTTCAAGAATGAATCCAATACTTCTTTATGAGATTTAGTAGTGGCTGCATTATCGAAATATATCACTTACAACACTCACTTTCAGTTTCCAATTAAATTTGTGATTATTAGAACATGTTTATTGTTTTACTATGTCCTCTATTAAATATAAAAATCGATACTCAAGCATTATACTATTTTTCATTAAAAATAAAAGACGAGAATAGGACAGAAATTGAAAATAATTTCTTTACCCTATTCTCGTAAAAATGACTGAAACCGAAAAGATTAGATTCAAACCCTCTCAGATTCATCTGAATCTATAAATTTATCATTCTGTTTTTAATTGATTACTTTGTTAGAGAATAAATAATTTAACTTTACCTATTCTTTCGTAATTTCATCTTCTATATACTTCGTAATGCCAGGTTCTACACTTTCAAGTGCTTGTTCTGAAATTTCAATTGAACGTTTATATCTATTGTTTTTAAATAAACGTTCTGCTTCATTTAAACTTTTATCAACATTATTATGATCTTTGCGATATCTGTTACCATATTGAATTAATCTTTCTGCATAAACCGCATTTACTAATACATCATTTGCTTCATCTTCAAATGTATTCATTTGAATAACAATTTTGGCAACTTTATCTTTTAATTGTTTAACATGAATTGGTCGTTCACTAAATTGTTCATTCGTTTCACGAACTTCATGGTCAATTTCATTTTTCATGATCACAAAGCGTTCTGGCACACTTGTTAAATTTGAAGCTAAAAGACGACGATAAACCTCTTCTTTTTTAGATTGAATTCTTAAAAGATTGTCTTCTGCTTCTGCTTCGTCTTCTCGCAACTGGATAAGATGATTTTGTAATTTTTCTTGTTTATCATTGATGACTTTTACATGATCATCGAGATATTCTATGTTATCTTTAACTTCACTATATCTAACTGCAGATTTAGACATTTCTTTTAGAATCTCATCATATACAACCACTAAATTTTGAATTTCATTTTCATGTTGTCTAATACTATGAACATCACTTTCATTAATAAAGTAGTTTTCTCGAATATAATCAATTTCAGTTCTCAATGTATAATTCATTTCTCGTGCTTTAAATAATTCATCAGTGATTTGCTCTTTCGTTTCTTCAACTTCATTTTTAGCTTTAACTTCATGCTCAATTAAATCATACATTTCATCAAGTTTATCGTTGATTTGTTCTAATTTATCGTTTGCTTCATTTAACTCTAAACGACTAATCATAGGTTCAACGAAACTTAATTCTGTTTTTAAGCTTTGTAACGTGCCATCAATTTTCACATGATCTAAATCATAGCCATTAACTTTTAAATCTCGACAACCATATTTTAAATCTTGAAATTGTCCAGGCAATTCTTTTTGAGCTTCTCGAATTAAATCAGGTATTTCATCCATATATTCTTTAATTTCATCAATAGATTCACTTAGGCCCATAATATGATTATGTGCTTGAACATAATTCCCTTCATTTTTAAGCACTTCATATTGTTCTAATTCGGGTTCAAATGATTCAATTCGCTTCTCTAATGGCGCAGCAGCTTCACCAAATTGATGTCTATTGGCTAAAACATCTCGTTTCATCTCACGATAATCAGTTTTACATTTTTCGAACACTTGTTCATTCTCTTTATGTAAACCAATAATTTCACTAACTTCATCCACTTGTGCTTGATATCCAGCTTCATATCTATCCATTAATTCATGTGCATCATCAATTTCAGATTGTGCACCTGAAAATTTGAACTTATCAAGTTGAATCTCAGCGTCATGGATTTTTTCTTCGACCGGTGCTAAATAATTGTTTGTATGATCTAGGGTGTCTTGTTTTAAAGCATCATATTTTGTTTTAGTTTCACCTTTTAAATTTAATTTAGAAAGTTTAGCTAAATTTTCCTCGAAAGGTAATTTTTGAATTTTTAATTTACGTTCTTCCGCGTCTTCAACAATTTTTCGTTTATTTGAACGCAAGTAAAACATGATACCAACAATTATCAGTATGATGACTATTATTGCTAATATAGTGTATAAAACCATCTCATTCTCCTCCTATGTTATCATCATTATAACGTAATTTATACTTTCAATAAAATAGTAAATGAATGAATTGATAGAATTATTTTTTCCATTTATACTTTTAATCAAAATAACAAAATGAGGTATCCATATGCCAGCTATAAAAGATACAAATTACGACTTATTAACTAAACAACTCTCAAGCTTAATTGAAGATGAAACTAATTTAATTGCTATACTTAGTAATACTTCAGCTTTATTAAATGACAACTTAGATCAGGTGAACTGGGTAGGCTTTTATTTAATAGAAAATAATGAACTTATTCTAGGTCCTTTCCAAGGTCACCCAGCATGTGTACATATTGAAATTGGTAAAGGGGTTTGTGGTACAGCAGTTTCTACCGATACAACTCAGCTTGTAGAGGATGTACATGCCTTTCCGGGACATATAGCTTGTGATGCCAATAGTAAATCAGAAATCGTTGTCCCTATTCATGTTAATGGAACAATTATTGGCGTACTAGATATTGATGCTCCTATTGAGGCACGTTTTTCTAAAAAAGATAAACACGGTTTAGAAACGATTGTGTCTATTATTGAAAAACAATTATCTATATAAAGAAAATGTATTGACACTTTACAAAATACTGTTACAATTGATTTTGTGTGAATTAACGAAAATAGCAGTTGTATATCGTTAAGCTCTATGTTGTTCCCAATGTGGACGTGTCGTGTAACTGACGCTATAAGGTGAGGACACATAAAACAACATATCCTAATGAGCATACAACACTCTTTTTTGTTTCTTCATATCAACAAAAAAGAAAAAGGAGGAGTCTTATTATGGCTCGATTCAGAGGTTCAAACTGGAAAAAATCTCGTCGTTTAGGTATCTCTTTAAGTGGTACTGGTAAAGAATTAGAAAAACGTCCTTACGCACCAGGACAACATGGTCCAAACCAACGTAAAAAATTATCAGAATATGGTTTACAATTACGTGAAAAACAAAAATTACGTTACTTATATGGAATTACTGAAAGACAATTCCGTAACACATTTGACATCGCTGCTAAACAACACGGTGTACATGGTGAAAACTTCATGATTTTATTAGCTAGTCGTTTAGACGCAGTTGTTTATTCATTAGGTTTAGCACGTACTCGTCGTCAAGCACGTCAATTAGTTGGTCACGGTCACGTTGAAGTAGATGGTCGTCGCGTAGACATCCCTTCTTACTCATTAAAACCTGGTCAAGTTATCACTGTACGTGAAAAATCACAAAACTTAGACATCATCAAAGAATCTGTTGAAATTAATAATTTCGTACCAGAATACTTAGATTTTGATGCTGACAGCTTAAAAGGTACATTCGTACGCTTCCCTGAACGTAGTGAATTACCAGCTGAAATCAATGAACAATTAATCGTTGAGTACTACTCAAGATAATATCTTGATAGCAAGAAACCATCCACTCTTTTTGAATGGATGGTTTTTTTATTTTTAACTTTAAAACAATTGATTGAGTTATAATTTGAATAACTCATCAGGTATATCTGAAATAATACCGTCTACCCCCACTTTAATTAAATGACGAACACTTTTAGCTTTATTAACTGTATAAGGTATAACTCTCAAATTGTGTTCATGTGCTTTTTTAATAAACTTAGCGTTCACTAATTTATAATTAGGGTTCACATAATTTGCATAAGCTGAAATGTCTTTAAAATTAGGTAGTTTATACCAATATTTCTTTTTACTTACAAGTAAACCTAATTCATATTCACTTTGCAATTCCGCTAATCTTTGAACACTGTCTGCATCAAAAGACTGTATGATGGCTTTATGTGCGGGCACATTATATTCTCTCAATTTATCTAATACTGCTTGCTCTATTCCAGGATATTGTTTAGGTACCTTAATTTCAATTAATAACTTTTTAGAATAATTATTAAATAAAGCTAATACTTCTTCAAATGTGGAAATTCTAGTATTTGAGAATTTCTCACTGTGTTTAATACCAAAATCAAACTCCATTAATTCTTTCAATGTATAATCTATTACTTTGCCTTTTCCATTTGAAGTGCGATCAATTGTATCATCATGTATCACAACAAGGTAATTATCTTTAGTAAAATGTACATCGATTTCTAACATATCAATGTGTTTCATTAAAGCTGCTTTGAAACCTTTAGCTGTATTCTCAGGAAATTGATGAGATAAGCCACGATGGGCTACAACTTGAAATGCACGATTTGGTTTATTGATTTTCATAAAAGACACCTTTCTTTAATTATGAGCCACTTTAAACTACACTTAAGTTACCATACTATTCGCGGAGGTTAAACAATAATGGTTAAACACGATTTCAAAGTACAAACTCAATGGCAAGGTGGGCGTGAAGAAGTAGGCACTGTTAGTGGAGATGTAATTTCAGAGCAAATTTCCATTCCAAGCCAACTTGGCGGTAACGGAACAGGAACAAATCCAGATGAAATGTTAGTGTCTGCAGCATCTTCGTGCTACATCATTTCCTTAGCAGCCACATTAGAGAGAGCTAAATTTACAAATATCCAATTGACTATTGATTCGGTTGGAACTGCTATATTTGAAAACGGAAAATTTAAAATGCAAAAAATCACACATTACCCGAAAATTGATGTTAACAATGATGAAAAAGAAAGTCTAAGTAAGCGACTTCCTAAATTATTAAGTATTGCTGATAAAAATTGTATGATTTCAAATTCTATTAGAAATAATGTAGATATAGACATTCAATCATCAATTATATAAATGTGTTTGATAAATTCAATATCATTGATAAATGAATTTTTAAAAAGTGGATAGAAATCTTTTTAAATTGCAGTAGGTTTCTATCTCCTCAAATGATTATGTAGTTTAATAAATTATCTTTTTACCGTTTTAATAATACGCTTTATAATTATCAGAATATTTGGTAAAATGGATAAATCTTACACTGTGGGAGGAAGTTTTATTATGAAATATTATGAACCACTATTATTAACTCCGGGACCAACCCCTGTTCCTGATGAAATCAATCATGTTATGACCTTACCAATGGTCGGACACCGTTCTCCAGATTTTGAAGCTATCGCAAAAGAAGCATTTAATAATTTAAAGCCCATCTTTGGTACTGACAATGAAGTTATGATACTAACTTCTAGTGGTACTAGTGTGTTAGAAGCTAGTATGTTAAATATTGTGAATCCTAATGACCATTTTGTAGTAATTGTATCTGGTGCTTTTGGTAATCGTTTTAAACAAATCGCTGAAACTTACTATAAAAATGTTCATATTTATGATGTTGAATGGGGAAAACCAGTAGATGTTGAAGCATTTATATCATTTTTAAAACATCTTGAACATAACGTTACTGCTGTATTTTCTCAATATTGCGAAACATCTACAGCTGTACTACATCCTGTAGCTGAATTAGGCCATGCTCTTAAATCATATGATGAAAATATTTATTTCGTTGTAGATGGTGTTAGTTGTATCGGAGCAGTAGATGTTAATTTAAATCGTGATGAAATTGATGTCTTAGTTTCTGGTAGTCAAAAAGCACTTATGCTACCTCCAGGCCTAGCCTTCGTTGCATATAATCAACGCGCGTTACTGCGATTTAAAGAAGTTACGACACCACGATTTTATTTAAATTTGAATAAATACTTTGATTCATTGCAACAAGATTCAACACCATTTACCCCTAACGTTGGTTTGTTTAGAGCTGTCAACGCTTATGCGGAATTAATAAAAGATGAAGGCTTTAATAATACTATTGCTCGACACTATACTATTAGAGATGGTTTAAGAAATGCTTTAAAAGCACTAAATCTTGAATTATTGGTTGACGATGCATATGCTTCCCCTACAGTGACGTCATTTATCCCTAAAAATAAGGATGAACTTAACCACATCAAATCTACTTTAAAATCAAGATTTAACATTACAATTGCAGGCGGACAAGGAAAGCTCAAAGGCACGATTTTACGAATAGGACATATGGGTAAAGTTTCACCATATGATATGTTATCTGTGATTTCTGCACTAGAAATGATTCTTACAGAATATCGTCAAATTAATTATATCGGTCAAGGTATTACTAAATTTACTGAGGTGATTCATAATGAAGCATAATATTTTGGTTGCTGATCCAATTTCAGAAGAAGGTTTAGAAAGTTTAATTTCTCACCCTCAATTTAATGTTGATATAAAAACTGGACTAAGTGAACAAGAAATCATAGAAATTATTTCTGAATATGAGGGTCTTATTGTTCGCAGTCAAACTCAAGTCTCTTCAGAAATTAGCCAACACGCTTCTCAATTAAAAGTGATTGCTCGTGCAGGTGTTGGCGTAGATAACATTGATATTGACGCAGCAACATTACAAGGTGTATTAGTAATTAATGCACCAGATGGTAATACAATATCTGCAACTGAACATTCTGTTGCCATGATTTTAGCTATGGCTCGTAACATTCCACAAGCACATGCCTCATTGAAAAATAAGGAATGGAATCGTAAAGCTTTTAAAGGTGTAGAATTATATCAAAAGACATTAGGTGTCATTGGTGCTGGTAGAATTGGACTTGGCGTAGCTCAACGTCTTCAAAGTTTTGGCATGAACGTTTTAGCTTTTGATCCTTATCTTACACAAGAAAAGGCGCAACAACTTGATATTCAGTTAGCAAGTATAGATGAAATTGCTGAAAAAGCTGATTTTGTAACTGTTCATACACCATTAACACCTAAGACACGTGGTATTATTAATGCTGATTTCTTTTCAAAAGCAAAACCATCGCTACAAATCATAAATGTTGCTAGAGGCGGTATTATAAATGAACAAGATTTAGTTGATGCTTTAAATAACAACCTAATTTCAAGAGCCGCTATAGATGTCTTTGAACATGAACCACCTACTGATTCACCTCTGTTAGACAATGATAAGATAATTGTCACACCTCATCTAGGCGCTTCAACTATAGAAGCTCAAGAAAAAGTTGCTATCTCAGTAGCTAAAGAGATGATAGATATTTTAGAAAATGGTAATGTGACAAATGCTGTTAATGCACCAAAACTAAACTTAAACGACGTTGATGAATCAACACAAGATTGGATTCATATTGGCGAATTAACTGGAGAATTAGCAATACAATTATTAGACGGTGCACCTAGGGAAATTAAAATTATATTTAATGGTGAAGAGGCTAAAAAAGAGAATGATTTAATTACACGTTCAATAGTGACACGTATTTTACAACAAGATTTGGGAGAACGAGTTAATTTAATTAATGCTTTGGCTTTACTTAATCAACAAGGTGTCACTCATAATATTGAGCAACGTGCTCCGCAAGGTGCTTTTAATAATTATATTCAAGTTGAACTAACAAGTGACAATGAAGTAATCAAAATTGGTGCAACTGTCATTTCAGGTTTCGGCGCACGTATCGTCCGTATTAATGATTATTCTGTTGACTTCAAACCTAATAAATATCAATTAGTTTCTTATCATGGAGACAAACCTGGTATGGTCGGTCTAACAGGTCAACTTTTAGGTAAGCATCACATTAATATTGCCTCAATGTCTTTAGGTAGAAGTACTGAAGGCGGTCAAGCGATGATGGTATTATCAGTGGACCAACCTATTACTTCAGATATTATTGAAGATTTATACAAACATGGCGGTTACGATAAAATATACGGCACAACATTATCAGTTTAATTTTGTTGAACTCGTTTATCATTCTAAAAACCATCTGAAACGTAAATTGTCTCAGATGGTTTTCTTAATATTATAAAACTCTCTTGAAGTCTATTTATAATAAAATATCTCTTATTTGACTAACGTTATCGACTATATAATCTGCATCATATTGTTGTAATTCTTCACGTGCATCTTTTTCTTTTAATCCAGTGAGCGTCCCAATAAAAGTAGCTCCGATAATCTTAGCACAAAGTAAATCAGCAAGTGAGTCACCAACGATATACACGTCTTCTTTTTGAACTATATTGTATTGCTCAGTAATATACTGTTCATAATCCTCTACTTCATTCCCTCTTAATGTGGCAATATAACAAAATGGATTAGGTTTCCCTAAAGGTACATATTCAGGAAAGGCACTTTCAGCGTTAAGTACATCACTAGCTGTTACGATATGATTATTTTCAAAGAATTTCTTAATACCTAAGGCTTTAAAAGGTACGAGCGTTTCAGTTTCAGGCCGGCCAGTGGCAATCGCTAAGTGATATCCTGCATTTTGTAAATCATCCAATAACGTTTTAATTTCCTCAATTGGTCTAAGAATTTTCTCATCATAAATGAAACCACTTTTTTTAGATGAAATAGGCGTTTTATCTTCAGTTTGTTCAAATAGTTGACTACCTAAATACCATTCTTGATAAACATTTCTTGCAAACTGCCATAATGGACCTTTAAGTTTAAAAAGATTAACATTGTTCGATTTAAGTTCAGACATTGCATACTTCTCTAAATCAGCATAAATATTCTCTTTACCACTTTGACAATTGCTTATAAAGACTAGCGGTAAATCATACTCTATCGTAGTATTTCCATCTAAATTTGTTTGGATTTCTTGTAATACATTTTCTGAAAAGTGGTCATCTTCAAGTATTTTATGTACAACTTGTTGATCAAATGTTTTTAAAATATCTATAAAATGAATACTTAGAACAATAAATAGCATATCCCAATTTGAATTTAACCCTAATGATTTTAATTGCTTTAAAATGCGATCATGCTGAAACACTTTTTGTCTGATGCAAACAATTTCATCATCACTTAAATGATTAAAATTTATAGAATTATCTATATTTAAAAATTGTTTACCTCTTAAAATTTCTTCAACAGTAAGTGCAGAAACATCAAAACAACGCTCTTCACTTAAAAACACACCGTCCACATCAAATAATATCGATTTCATTTGCTTTCTCTCCATTATTTTTGAATATTCTGTTATATATAGTCTAAACAATCACAATTCAAAGTCAATATGAATACGAAAGAAAAACTGGTAAATTCATAGATTGAACTAAGAATTTACCAGTTAATATCTGAACAAAACATATTCATCAATATGTTTATATCTTATCAAACTGATAGGACATATTATGTCTGTTTACAAACTTTTTAAGATTATTTCATTTGCTTTTCAATTTCATCAGCAACTTGTTGAACATGTGTACCTATAATAACTTGCGTTGAATGTTTACCATTTGTTGTAACACCGATTGCGCCAGCATTTCTAATTCTCTGTTCATCGATAATTGAATTATCTTTTAACTCCATACGTAATCTTGTAGCACAATTAGTTAGTGTATCAATATTATCACTGCCACCTAAACCTTCCAGGATTTGATTTGCAGTACGATAGTATTTACCTTTTCCAGTATCAACAGATGATTCCTCAGAATGATCTTCAGTATTTTCGGTAGGATCAACTAACAGATTAGTGCCACGACCGATGGTATTTAAGTTAAATACTTGTATAACTACTCGGAATATCACGTAGTAAAGAACAAAAAATACAATGCCTTGAACTAAAATCATTAACGGATGATTTGCCACTGGATTGATAAGTGACAAGCAGTAATCAATCAAACCTGCACTAAACGAAAATCCAGCTGTCCAATGGAATAATGCAGCTATAAATAAAGATAAACCTGTTAATAATGCATGAACTAAAAACAATACCGGAGCAAAGAACATAAACGCAAATTCAATAGGTTCAGTCACTCCCACTACAAAAGCAGAAATCGAACTGGCTAATAACCAAGCATAAACTTGTTTCTTTTGACTTGATTCCGCGGTATGATACATCGCTAATGCAGCAGCCGGCATACCAAACATCATGATTGGGAAGAAACCAGCTTGGTAACGACCAGTAATCCCTTTTACTGCGCCTTCTCCTGTTTGGAATTTACCTATATCATTAATTCCTGCTGTATCAAACCAGAAAACGGCATTTAAAGCATGGTGCAATCCTGTTGGAATTAACAGTCGGTTAAAGAAGCCATATAAGAACGCGCCGAATGGTCCAAAACCAATTAGCCATTTACCAAATGCTACAATTGCTGAATAAATAAACGGCCAAGCAAATAATAAAATTGCAATTAAAAAAGTACAGAAAAATACAGTCATTATAGGAACTAATCGTTTACCACTAAAGAATGATAATGCTGTTGGTAATTCGACATCACTAAATTTGTTATAGCAATAAGCTGCAATTAATCCAATCACTATCCCTATAAACACATTCGAATTATCCATCTTCTCAAATCCTTGATTTACAGAACTAGACTTAATATTGAATAAAACTGCAACTGCAGTAGGTGATAAAACTTTTACAACTAATGCATATCCTAATGCACCTGCTAGTGCGACTGCCCCATCGTTTTTCTTGGCCATACCTATCGCTACACCAATTGCGAAGATAAGACCAAGTTGGCCTAGTATAGCTGTACCTACGGTTGTAAAGAACAATGCTACTGTTGGTAATAAGTGTAACGCTTTAAGCAAATTACCAATACCTACGATTATTGCACCAGCAGGTAAAACGGCTACAGGTAGCATTAAAGATCTACCTAAATTTTGAAAAAACTTAAACATCTATCTTCCTCCCAAAACCTATATTATTTAAATTATTAATATATAACGCATTTATGTATATAGTTCCTTTATTAATTTACCACATATGTAAGCGTTTTGTTGTGTCATTTTTTAATCAATTTATGGAAATTTGTTATTATTAAATAATCAAAAATATTACTCTTTAGATTTTAATTTGGTTTCATCATAAAGAAAAACTCTCAAATCTATATTAGATTCAAGAGTCTTTTTTAAATCAAAATTATACACAAAGATTTATATTGTTTGAGATGCATCCGCATGCCAAAATAGAAAAACACTCACCACTTATTTATGTAAGTCGTATGCAGGTATAAATTCCCACATCAGATTAACTTTTAATGTGTATATTTAATTTTATTAAAATTAAGTTGCACAATTTGTTATATTAAAGTACTAAAAAAGCACTATGACTAAATAATTAATCAAAGTGCTCTTATTTATTGTTTCAAAAATCAATATGACTTTAACTGTACTAAACCCAAGAAAAGTTATTCTATAAATCTATTTTAAAACCATTAATCATTTAAACTGTCTTGAATTAGATGTAACTCTTTTTGTAATTGTGCTGTACGTCGCTCAATTTCTTTAGTTAAATAATCAATTTTTTCATTACGTTTTAAATCAGCTGGAATATCTGATGGATATATCGGTTTCCCAAATTTTATTAATGCTTGACCTGTAATCAAACCATGTATCTTTTTAGGGCCTACGTATGCTGCTGGTAAAATAGGTGCTTTGCCTAACATTGCAATCGTAGAAGCGCCTCGTTTTAAAGGTGCACCTTCAACTGATGTACGATGTCCAGTTGGAAAGATACCGACAGTTTTATTTTCTTTTAATAGATTAACTGGTCTTTTTAAAGTACTTGGACCTGGATTTTCACGATCAACAGGAAAAGCATTTAATGAAGTTAAAAATTTACCGCCCCATTTATTGCTAAACAATTCTTTTTTTGCCATATAATGGATTTCATTAGGTAATATAGCCATTCCAAGCATAATAACCTCATTATAACTTTCATGTGTACATGTTACGACATACTTACTATCTTTAGGAATATTTTCTTTACCTAAAACATATAATGATTTAGCCAACTTCACTAAAATAATATTTAAAAGTCTACTTACAAATTTATACATTTCATCACCTATTTCTTGAATTATACACTCTATTGATTTTATCATTATCCATAAATTTGAACAACAATTCACAAAGATACATCTAAAGTCTTATAGTACTTTACTAGCAAATTTCCAGAAAAAATCTCATAATTAATATAGTGCTTAATTATATAATGGAGGTTAAAAATGTCAGAATTTAATCAAGATAATCAATCGAACAAAGTTCATTACCAAACATATCAACCTAGAAAACCTAAGTTCCCTTGGTTTAAAACAATCTTGGTTGCGTTAATTGCAGGCATCATTGGCGCGTTATTAGTTTTAGGTGCCAGTAAAATGATGGGTTTATTCGGTATGAATGAGAATGGTGCACAAGTACAAGAAGCAACTAATAGTAAAGGTGGAAACGTCTTAGATGGAAAGAGCGAAAAATATAAATCCGTCAATGCAATGATTAAAGATGTCTCACCTTCTATTGTCGGTGTCATTAATATGCAAAAGGCAAATAGTTTAAATGATTTTTTACAAGGTAAATCATCATCTAAGGCCGAAGAAGCTGGTATTGGTTCAGGTGTAATCTACCAAATTAGTAATAACTCAGCTTATATTGTGACAAATAATCATGTTATTAGTGGTGCATCAGAAATAAAAGTACAGTTACATAGTGGTAAGCAAGTTAAAGCTAAATTAATTGGAAAAGATGCAGTATCAGACATTGCAGTATTAAAAATTGATAATACTAAAGGTATTAAATCCATCAAATTTGCGAACTCTTCAAAGGTACAAACAGGTGATAGTGTGTTTGCTATGGGTAACCCATTAGGATTAGAATTTGCTAATTCTGTAACTTCTGGAATTATTTCAGCCAATGAACGCACAATTGAATCTAATACGACTTCAGGGGGTACTAAAGTAAATGTGTTACAAACTGATGCAGCAATTAACCCTGGTAATTCAGGTGGTGCATTAGTCGATATTAATGGTAATTTAGTCGGTATTAACTCTATGAAGATTGCAGCAGATCAAGTAGAAGGTATTGGTTTTGCTATTCCAAGTAACGAAGTGAAAGTAACTATAGAGCAATTAGTAAAAAATGGCAAAATCGAACGTCCTTCAATAGGTATCGGATTATTAAATTTAAGCGATATACCTGATTCTTATAAAAAAGAATTAAATACTGACAAAGATGAAGGCGTGTATGTTGCCAAAGTTAGTGGTTCTAGTGAAGTGAAAGTGGGAGACATTATTACCAAAATTGATAATAAAGAAGTAAAAGAAGACACAGACTTAAGAACTTATTTATATCAAAATAAAAAACCTGGTGAAACTGCTAATTTAACTGTGTTACGTGATGGAAAAACAAAAGAAATTACAGTAAAATTAAAAAATCAAAAAACTACAACGGATTCTCAATCTTCAACTGACTCGGAATCTGATAGTAATGGAAGTAGCCAATTCATTCAGTAAAATGAATAAATTACTGTTCTTATCAACACTAAGCTTTCATTAGATAACGAAAATGAGCCTGAGACATAAATAACAAAATAATGTTATTTTGCAAATTCGCAGTAGCTGACTGAACTGAGAAGGCGCTTAAATCAAGCTTTTCTCAGTTCTAGTCATCCTTGCGGGGGTGGGACGACGAATTTAAAAAGAATTCTGTCCCACTCCCATTTTTAATTTATGAGTGTAAATTATTCTTATGAGTTAAGAATAAAGCAGGAATAATGATGACCAGTAGTGTAATCACCGATACTAAGAAACCAGCATGATAAGCTACTATATTACCAGTAACAGAACTACCTAAACGATTGATGACCATTGCAAGTACTGTAGCAATAAATGCCGTACCAAAACTTGCACCTACATTTTCAATCATATTAATACCTACTCCCGCTTCAGCAATCTCATCTTCATTAATACCCATGTACGCATCAGTAGTTAATCCTAAATTAATACCACCAACGCTACAACCTCTTATGAATAAGATAATAGCTAACCAAAACATACTCGTTTGATCATCAACAAATAAGAGCGGTATTGAACCAAACATGGCAATGATAACACTGATAATGACTACCCATTTAGCACCATATCTATCAATCGCTTTACCGATATAAGGTCGTGTTATAAGCATTCCTATACCTTGTGGAATGAGTGCTAAAGCTGATTCGATAGCAGTATAGTGTTTAAGTGTTTGGAAATATAACGGAATGATAACCATTGGACCCATAATACCTATATTAGATAAAAATAGTCCGATAAATGATGCACTATAATTTCTTTTTTTGAAAATAGATAAAGGTAAAATCGTATCATTCTTTCTCATACGATTATAAAAATAATAGATTATCATTAAAGCAAATCCAATGAACACATAGATTATTGTAATCTTATTTAAAAATGTATGATAATCTGCTGCTTTAGTTAACCCATAAATAAAGAATAAACTGATTAAAGCTAATAAACCAATACCAATAAAATCAACTTTTTTAGATTTATTAAATGGTTTAAAGTCTGGCAAATATTTCATTTGCAACATGACTGCAACGATAACAACGAGGACATTAATAAAGAACATCCATCTCCATGTAGCAAAATGAACAATGAAACCTCCAATGACTGGTCCGAGTATAGGTCCAAATATCATTGGTGTACTCACTACAGCCATAACTTTACCGATATGTTCCTGTCCAGTCGTCTTTATGAGTAATGTAAACATTAACGTTGTTACAATACCTGCACTAAGACCTTGAATAATTCTAAATAATATAAAGCTCTCAACATTCCAACTTATACCAGCTAATACTGACGTAAGTCCGAACAATATAGATGCACCAATAAAAATGCGTTTACCGTTAAACTGATTGATTAGCCAGCCAGCTACCGGAATTATAAGTGCTAAGGCAAGAATATAACCAGTTATCCCCCATTGCACTGTATCTAAAGTTGTATTAAATGTATCGTTTAATTGCTTAATAGCAATATTTATCATGGTTGAGTCTAGCATCGGCGCTATTGCACCTAATGCAATTGCCCATGCCGCAGTCATTATTTCTTTCGAAACTTGCGAGTTATCTTGAGTAGACATATGACATCTCCTTTAAATTGTTTCTACGTCAACAAAATATACGCTCTTTTTGTTTCCTTGTCAACAAAATAAATAAAAATAAAAATTCCTTACTTTAATAGCAAGGAATAAATAATATTACTAAGGCGTACGTAGTTCTTTTGTAATTTGTTGATCTAAATGTTTATTATATCTATTAATGAACGCCATCATGTTATCAAACTCTTCTTCTGTCATACTATCAAAGACAATTTGATCTCTTTTTTGGAACTCCATGTGCAAGTCTGAATGAATTTGATATACGTTTTCACCTTCATCGGTTAGCTTAAAGTAAATTTCCTTTTTATTGTCTTTACTTCGAAAGCTTTCAATCAATCCTTTTTGCTGCATTCTTTTAGTCAGTTTGCTAATAGCCCCTCTAGTCATATAGAGCGTATCAGCTAAATAACGCACATTAGGTTGATGATATTCCTTTATCGCTTCAATACAATGTACTTCTGATGACTTATAACCTTGAAGTGCTTGTTCCATTTTATCTTTATTCAACCATCCAATTTTATTAAATAAATCTCTAAAGCTACTCATCAATACTTCTTCTTTATTTTTAATCATATAATCACTCTTTTTGAAAATTAATAACAAGTTAATTATAACTTATCTCTTCTATTAATTTCATCTAAACACAAACTAAGATAAACTCACAAACTAAAACCCGCAAATGTTCTCTTTGAAACAATTACGGGTCTAATTATATTTATCTTATGAAGTGTAAAGTTTATTGAATATTATTTATTTAAAATTAACCATGAAGTATTTTTTCTTACCACGTCGAATAATAGTGAACTCATTTTCAATTTTATCCGTATCATCTAATTGATATTCTACAGATTGTTGTCTTTCACCATTAATATAAATAGCACCATTATTTACGTCTTCACGCGCTTGTCGTTTAGATGAAGCAATGCCTGTTTCAATTAAAACATCAATAATATTTGTTGTACCTTGAGAAAGTTCAACTTGAGGTACATCTTTAAATCCTTCTTTTAGTTCTTTGGCAGACAATGATTTTAAATCTCCACTAAATAACGCTTGAGATATTCTAATAGCGTCATTAAGTGCTTCTTTACCATGGATAAACTCAGTTACATTTTCAGCTAGTGCTTTTTGTGCCTCCCTTAAATGAGGTTGCTCATTTTTAGATTGTTCTAGACGACTAATTTCTTCTTTATCTAAAAATGTGAAGTATTTTAAGAATTTGATAACGTCATCATCTGATTGATTAATCCAGAATTGATAGAATTCATAAGGACTAGTTTTATCTGCATCTAACCAAACAGCACCAGATTCTGATTTACCAAATTTTTTACCATCTGATTTAGTTACTAATGGAATAGTTAAACCATAAGCTTCAGTTTGTCCATACATACGACGCATTAACTCAATACCACTTGTTATATTACCCCATTGATCTGAACCACCAACTTGTAATTTACAATTTAATTCACGATTTAAATGTCCGAAATCAATAGCTTGTAGGATGGTATAAGTAAATTCAGTATAAGAAATTCCATTTTCTAATCGAGATTGAATGGAATCTTTTCCTAACATGTAGTTTACACCAACGTGTTTACCATAATCTCTTAAAAAACTAATGAGTGAAATTTGACTCAACCAATCTTTATTATTAACCAATACTGCACCTTTATCAGTACCGAATTCAAATAATTTATGCATTTGAGCACTAATACCTTTAACATTTACTTCTACTTGTTCCTCAGTTTGTAATACACGTTCTTCCGATTTACCAGATGGATCGCCAATCATTCCTGTTCCTCCACCAATTAATACAATTGGACGATGACCATGGTCTTGGAAACGACGTAAAGTCATAAATGGTAACAAATGACCGATATGAAGACTATCAGCTGTAGGATCCGCACCACAATATAATGAAATTTGTTCTTTATTTAAAAGTTCTTCAATCGCGTTTTCATCAGTTTGTTGATAAATTAAACCTCTCCATTGTAATTCTTCAATTAATGCATTTGACATATTCTATTCCTCCTATTATGTATCCTATTTATAGCATATCAATACTTAATTTGATGATAATCATTTTTGAAAAAAATAAAAAACGCCCTACATTTTTAAATGTAAGGGCGCTTGTGCACGTTACCACCATACTTAAACAACCTAATGTTGTTCACTCTACTAATGATACGTTCATTAACTAAACGTAGGATAGTTTACGTTGAGGTGTATTCATATATAAGCGATTGTTAGTTCACAGCTACCACTAACTCTCTGAATATCGACAGATACACTACTTCTCCTCTTATCCTAAATATATAGAATTGGTTATAATTATAAGTAACAAGCTATTAAAAGTCAACTTACTGAATATGTTATACTAGATTTAAATTTTAGGAGGATTGAAATGAAAGCGATATTTGCCAAATCAGATAGATATGCGAATTTAAACAAGTTTGAAAAAGTTTATAAAAATATTAAATATATTTTCGTAAGCTTATTTTGTTTTGTATTAGTAGTATCTATCGTTGCTTTCATAGGAACAATAATTTATTTTCATCATTTAACTCACGAATCCTCAAAAATAAGCAATCAGGAACTAAAACAAAGGGTTTTACATTTTGCTGGTGATGATTTACTCGACCATAATAGCAAACATATTTTACAAGAATATAACCAATCTGAAAATTCTTTAATTGTTGGACCTAAACATGTTAGTCCAAACGTTATTAAAGCTTTAACATCTTCTGAAGATACTCTATTTTATAAACATAATGGTATACTTCCTAAAGCATTAGTTCGTGCCATGGTCCAAGATGTATTTAAATTAAATCATAGTACAGGTGGTAGCACCATTACGCAACAATTGATCAAAAACCAAGTACTATCTAACAAGAAAACCTATAGTAGAAAAGCAAACGAACTTATATTATCTATGCGTTTGGAAAAAATTCTTACTAAAAATGAAATTATTTATACATATTTAAATATTGTTCCATTTGGACGAGATTATGAAGGTAATAATATTACTGGAATTGCTTCAGCCTCTTATAGTTTATTTGGTGTACCACCCAGTAATTTAAATATAGCGCAATCAGCATATTTAATCGGCTTACTGCAAAGTCCATATATGTATACCCCTTATAATAATAATGGAAGCTTGAAATCTAAAACGGAGATTCAATTAAGTGTTCAACGTCAACATTATGTTCTTAAAAGAATGCTTGTTGAAGGCGTAATTAACAAAAAAGAATATCGACAAGCGAAAAAATACAATATATATAATCACTTATTAACGAATCCTGATTTACATGGCGATTCACAAACTGTATCATAATTTAAATCTTTTCAAAATCAATCAATTTTTTAATAAAGCAATCAAACCACTAATCTTAGATGAACGATTTTTTTGTCTCACACATTTCACTAATCCCCTATAAAATTGTTTTTGAACCATACGCATAAACGTATGGTTTTCTTTATACAAAAAAGGACTGGGATAGAATTCATCTGAATTCGTAGTCCCAGCCCCGCAAGGATGAATGAACTGAGAAAAGCTTGATATAAAGCACTTTCTCAGCTCAGTTAGCTACTGCTAAATTGCAATTTAGCCTTATAATATAAATATCTAATTCTATCTAATATTAATAATTGTTATTAGAATAAGCCTACAGCATGACCATCATCAGTAACGTCCATATTTAACGCTGCTGGTTTTTTAGGTAAGCCTGGCATAGTCATAATTGCACCTGTTAATGCAACGATGAATCCAGCACCTGTTTTAGCTTCTAATTCTCTAATTGTAATATCAAAGTCAGTTGGTGCACCTAATGCTGTAGCGTCATCACTAAATGAATATTGTGTTTTAGCCATACAGATTGGATATTTGCCCCAACCATTATCAGTGAATTCTTTTAATTGTTTTTTAGCTTTTTTACTAAATGTAACTGATGAACCACCATAGATATCTTTAACGATTGTTTCAATTTTTTCTTCTAATGATTGATCTAAATCATATAAGAATTTGAAGTCATTTGGTTGTTCGATAACTTCAAGTACTTGGTTAGCAAGGTCTACGCCACCTTTACCACCTTTTTCCCAAACTTCAGTTAAAGCGATACGTACGTTGTTTTCTTTAGCCCAAGCTTTAACTGCTTCAGTTTCAGCTTCAGTATCGTGAATGAATGCGTTTAATGCGATAACTGGTTCAACACCAAATTTGCGGATGTTGTTAACGTGACGTTCTAGGTTAACCATACCAGCTTTAAGTGCTTCAACGTTTTCTTCTTTCAAGTCATCTTTAGCTACGCCACCATGCATTTTAAGCGCACGAACTGTCGCAACTAATACCACTGCTGATGGTTCGAATCCTGCTTCACGCGCTTTAATGTCGATGAATTTTTCAGCACCTAAGTCAGAACCGAAACCAGCTTCTGTAACTACGATATCGGCTAGGTCACGTGCAGTTTCTGTAGCTAAAATTGAGTTACAACCATGAGCGATATTAGCGAATGGTCCGCCATGAACTAAAGCAGGAGTACCTTCAATAGTTTGTACTAAGTTTGGTTTAATCGCATCTTTTAAAATCATTGCTAACGCGCCTTCAACTTTAAGATCAGCTACTGTAACTGGCTTACGATCACGTGTATAACCAATTGTAATACGACTAATTTTGTCTTTTAAGTCTTTAATATTACGTGCTAAACATAAAATAGCCATAATTTCAGAAGCTACAGTAATATTAAATCCATCTTCACGAGGTACACCATTTGTAGGTCCACCTAAACCAACATTAACATGACGTAATGCACGGTCATTCATATCTAATACACGTTTCCATTCAATACGACGTACATCAATTCCTAAATCATTACCTTGATGAATATGATTATCAATGAATGCTGATAATGCGTTGTTGGCAGTTGTAATAGCATGGAAGTCCCCGTTAAAGTGTAAGTTAATATCTTCCATAGGTAATACTTGAGCGTAACCACCGCCTGTAGCACCACCTTTAATACCAAAAGTTGGTCCTAATGCTGGTTCACGTAAAGCAACCATTACATTTTTATTTAATTCATGAAATGCATCTGATAAACCTACTGTAACTGTTGATTTACCTTCCCCTGCTGGAGTTGGACTCATTGCAGTTACTAAAACTACTTTCCCTTTGTTTTCTTTAGGTTTAATTTGATTAATATCAATCTTCGCTTTATAGTGACCATATTGTTCTAATGCATCTGCTGGGATTCCAGCTTTTTCAGCGATTTCTCCAATAGGTTTTAGTTCTGATTGATTAGCAATATCTAAATCTGATAAATGTGCCAACTTATTTCAACCCCTTATTAATAATTAGTTTTGATTTTATATGTAAGAAGACCTTTTCTAAGAGATATAAGGTTTCTTAAAAATCTTACATATTAATAATAACTAACAATGTAAGCGATGTCGAATTTTTGATAGCGTTTCCAATGTTTTGTGTAAAATTTAACTATTTATTATGATAATATTAGTTTTCATCCTACTTTATAAATAAATTTATAAAATATAACAAACTATTTTTCTTGTAAGTAAATAATAAAAACAAAATAGCAGTTTACCTCCTAACTATTAAAGAAGCAAACTGCCATATTAAAAACTTACATAATGTATTTATTAAGTTAAAATCAATGATTTAAATTATATCCACTTATATAAAAGGATTCTTTAAATATATTATTTTTTAACTTTAATCTTCCATAGTACTTAAATCGCCAGCATCTAAATTTAATTCCCAAGCTTTAAGTACACGTCTCATGATTTTACCTGAACGCGTTTTAGGAAGTTTATCCTTAAACTCTATTTCACGAGGTGCTGCATGACCTGATAATCCTTCTTTAACAAATTTTCTAATCTCTTCTTTCAGTTCGTCTGAAGGCTCGTAGCCTTGTCGTAATGAAATAAATGCTTTAATAATTTCTCCACGTACAGGATCAGGTTTACCAATAACCCCTGCTTCTGCAACTGCTTCATGTTCAACTAATTTAGACTCAACTTCAAATGGACCTACACGCTCACCAGCTGTCATGATGACATCATCAACTCTACCTTGGAACCAGAAATAACCATCCTCATCTTGATATGCTGAGTCGCCTGATACATACCAATCACCAATGAAGTAAGAATCATATTTTTCTGGATTCTTCCAGATCGCATACATCATTGAAGGCCATCCTTTTTTAATCGCTAAGTTACCCATTCGATTTGGCGGTAGCACTTTACCTGAATCATCAATTATAGCCGCTTCAATACCAGGGAGTGGTTTACCCATTGAACCTAATTTAATGTCCATAGCTGGGTAGTTAACAATCATATGTCCACCTGTTTCTGTCATCCACCATGTATCAAGTACACGTTTATCATAAACTTCTTTTGCCCATTTAATAACTTCAGGGTTTAGGGGTTCACCCACAGATAAAATTGAACGTAATGATGATAAATCATATTTTTCAACAATATCGTCACCTGCACTCATTAACATTCTCAATGCTGTCGGTGCAGTGTACCATACTGTCACTTTAAAATGCTCTATCATGCCGTACCATTGCTCTGGAGAAAATCTACCGCCGGCAATACAATTCGTTACACCATTTAACCAAGGTGCAAATACACCATATGATGTTCCAGTTACCCAACCTGGGTCAGCTGTACACCAATAAATGTCATCTTCTTGTAAGTCTAGTACATATTTACCTGATATATAATGAAGTAACATTGCTTTTTGTACATGTAGTACACCTTTTGGTTGTCCAGTTGAACCTGATGTATAGTGTAAGATTAAACCATCGTCTTCTTTTAACCACTCAATTTCAAATTCTTCACTTGCGTGTTCTAATTCAGTGTTAAAATCGACATAACCATCTTCAACTTCATCATCTACTACTACAATTGTTTCTAAATGAGGCAACTTATCTTTAGGAATTCTACCTAGCAAACTTTTCGTTGTAACAATAACTTTTGCTTCACTATTTTCTAATCTATCTGTTACAGCTTTTTCCATGAAAGCTTCAAATAAAGGACCTACAATTGCACCAATTTTTAAGATTCCAAGAAATGCGAAGTATAGTTCTGGTGTGCGTGGCATAAAGATAAATACGCGATCACCTTTTTGAACATGTGCTTTATCAACTAAAACATTTGCTGCTTTATTAGACAACGCTTTTAATTGATTAAACGTATATTGCTCTTCTCGTCGTTCATCTTTATAATTAAGAGCAATTTTATCCCCTTTTCCATTATCTACATGGCGATCAATGCACTCATAAGCCATATTGATTTTATCAGTCTCATTCCATGAGAAAGCCTTTTTAACTTCGTCCCATTTAAAGTTTTCATACGTTTGTTCATAGTCTTTTAAATTATAGTTTCCGTTTTGGCTTTCATATACTTCTACTTTCATTTTTAACTCCCCCTTGTTAAATGAAATCGCTTTCTTTAAAAAGTATTATACATCAATTTTTGTGTTATTCAAAATTTTTAGATAATTATTACATTTAAATTTGTTTATTTTCCTAAATAAATATAAAATAACTATAATGATTGGGCAAAATGGGAGTGAGATGAATGAAACATATCAAAACATATGTAAATAAACATATATCTGTGGATAATAATACGTTTACTATTGAGGGCCCTGTATCATACACAAATTTGAAAACGCTTACTTTTGATGATGACTTAAATGCATTTCGACCGGCATCCGATCAATTCGAAGCGCTTCTTGAAATAAGTCAATTAACAGAAGGACGCATTTATATTGTTAGACAAAATCAACATATCATAGGTTATGTTACCTATCATTATCCAGATGATTTTGAACGATGGTCGGAAGGTAACTTAGATTACCTTATCGAACTAGGCGCTATTGAAATACATCATGCATATCGTCAATATCATTTGGGTGGTGAACTTATTTCATTAAGTCTTTCTCAGGACGAATTTGAAAATTACATTGTTCTAACTACGGAATATTACTGGCATTGGGATTTGAAAACTGCAAAATTAGATGTTTATGAATATAAGAAAATGATGCAAAAATTGATGTCTAAAGGTGGTTTAGAAGTATTTGCCACGGATGATCCTGAAATTACAAGTCACCCTGCTAATTGTTTAATGGCTAGAATTGGTAAACGTATTACTTTAGACCAGCAACAAGCTTTTGATGACTTACGTTATAAAAATAGATTTTTCTTTTAAAGACTGCTCGGTATATTTTAAGGGGTATGATAATTATGCAAAATAAATTTAAAACAGGTTATGTATATTCAGATGAATTATTAAAATATCGTTTTAATGATAATCATCCTTTTAATCAAATGAGATTAAAATTAACTACAGAATTACTTCAAGCAATGGGGATTTTAACAAAAGCGCATATGATTCAACCGAGAATAGCGACTGATGATGAGTTAGCTCTAGTTCACCAATATGACTATATTCAAGCAATTAAACATGCGTCACATGGTATTTTAAGCACTTCAGAAGCACAAAAATATGGTCTAAATACTGATGACACCTATCAGTTCCGACATATGCATAAGCATAGTGCACGTATTGTCGGAGGTGCATTAAACTTAGCAGATGCAATCATGGATGGCAGATATCAAAACGGTTGCCATTTGGGTGGTGGCTTACATCACGCACTCCCTGGTCGTGCAAATGGATTTTGTATTTATAACGATGTCGCAATTACTGCAAAATATCTAGCTACAAAATTTAATCAACGCGTTATGATTATTGATACAGATGCACATCATGGTGATGGAACACAATGGAGTTTTTATACAGACAATTCAATCATGTGTTATTCGATTCATGAAACCGGCAAGTTTTTATTTCCTGGATCCGGACATTATACTGAACGCGGTGAAGATTTAGGCTATGGTTATACTGTGAATCTGCCATTAGAGCCATTTACAGAACACGATAATTTTTTAAAAGTGTTTGAAGAATCAGTAACAAGTGTTATTAAAGCTTATAAGCCGGATATTATTTTAAGTGTGCACGGCGTAGATATTCACTACTTAGACCCACTAACGCACTTAAGTTGTTCATTAGAAACTTTGTATGAAATACCTTTTATAATACAGAAATTAGCAAATCAATTTACTGATGGGAAAGTAATGATGTTTGGTGGCGGTGGTTATAATATTTGGCAAGTTGTTCCACGTGCATGGAGTCATATATTTTTAGCATTAATAAATGAAGCACTACCTAATGGTGCCCTTCCTGAAAAGTGGCTACATAAGTGGTCTACCTATTCACCAGTCAAATTACCTAAGCATTGGACGGAAGATTATCGTGATTATGAAACGATTCCCCGAACTAAAGAAATATCTGATAAAAATAATGAACGTGCACAGCTGATCGTTAGTTGGTATACAAAGTAATAAATATAAAAAGAGATTGAAACATAGCATTGTATGATTTCAATCTCTTCTTTTATTCTCTTATTTTGATTATTTAGTAGTTCCACGATATTCAATTCTATGTGGCAAAATAACGTTTGGTTCTTCAATTTCTTCGTCATTCATATATTTAGTTAGCAAACGCATTCCTACTGCACCTATATCATAAAGTGGTTGAATAACACTAGATAATTTAGGTCTTACCATTTCAACAAGTCGCGTATTATTAAAACTTACAATTTGTAATTCTTCAGGTACTTTGATACCGGCATCTAGTGCACTGTGCATAATGCCAATTGCTTGTTCATCACTTACTGATAAGATAGCATCTGGTAAATTATGTTTTAATTCTTCAAATACTCTTATACCATCTTTATAACTTTCAGAACCTGATAGTGGAACCGTTTCATTAAGTTTAAGTTGATGTTTATCTAGCACTTCTTTTAATCCGCTTAATACATCATCTTGAGCTTTTTTAGAATAATCCCCACTTACTAGTGCAAATTCTTTAGCCCCATTATCAATTAATTGTTCAGTAATTTCTTTAGCTGCTTCTTTGAAATCAATATTAACTGAAGCGATATTATCATCTTTACCATTTGTGCCAGAAACCACAACAGGAACGGAAGATTGATTGATTAAGTCTTTTATTTCGTCTGAAATCGTACCACCTAAAAAGATAATGCCATCCACTTGTTTACTTAAAAGATTATTGAAAATTTCTTTTTCCTTTTCAGAATCATTATCTGAATTAGAAATTATTGAATGATATTTATACATTGTTGCTATATCTTCAATACCTCGTGCTAATTGTGAATAGTAAATATTTGATATATCTGGAATAATAACGCCTACTGTTGTTGTTTTTTTACTAGCAAGCCCTCTCGCAACAGCGTTTGGTCTATAATTCAATTTTTTTATTACTTCATTAACTTTTTTACGTGTTTCTGGTTTTACATTTTGATTACCATTAACCACTCTCGATACTGTTGCCATTGATACGCGAGCTTCTCTAGCAACATCATAAATTGTTACAGTCATAATTTCCTCCTTGTAAGCGTTTTATTTGTTATTATAACGTGCTTTCATCATATTTTCAAAGTTTATCATAAAATTGATATGTGTCAATTTAGTTAGTAATTTATTCACATTTATGTCAAATTTTTATGCTAAATGATTTATATTATTGACATATTACATCTCAAACATTTTATTTTTATTGATATTATAATATTATTTTTATATTAATTTGTTACAAACATAAACTAAGCCATTCATCTTTACTGAAAGTCATATTATAAAATAGTATGACTATCTAGTAAAATGAATAGCTTAAATTGGCTCTATTAGAAAGCGCTATTAAACATGTTTACTTTAATTTTTTTGAATTGTATAGATCTGAAAGTGGTTTTAACTCATTATAGAATTTATTAAATTCATCTAAATCCATTTGTTGACCGCTATCACTTAAGGCAATTGATGGATCAGGGTGTACTTCTGCCATTACTCCATCAGCTCCAACAGCTAAAGCTGCTTTTGCCGTTGGTAGCATAATATCTTTTCTGCCTGTACTATGTGTAACATCAACCATTACAGGCAAATGTGTGCCTTGTTTCAATATTGGTACGGCTGAAATATCTAATGTATTACGCGTTGCTTTCTCATAAGTACGAATACCACGTTCACATAATATAATGTTTTTATTGCCTTGAGATGCAATATATTCAGCAGCGAATGTAAACTCTTCAATAGTTGCTGATAATCCACGTTTTAACAAAATTGGTTTATTAGTACGCCCAGCTTCTTTTAATAGTTCAAAGTTTTGCATATTACGTGCACCAATTTGGAAAACATCCAAATATTCATCCGCTACTTCAAAATCAGCAGGATTTACAATTTCACTGACTACATTTAAGCCAAATTTGTCTTTTACATTTTTTAAGATTTTCAATCCTTCTATACCAAGTCCTTGGAAATCATATGGTGAAGTTCTCGGTTTAAAAGCACCGCCACGAATAAATTTTTCACCTTTAGCTTTTAAGTCTTTAGCAACGATATCTACTTGTTCTTGAGATTCAACAGAGCATGGTCCAAATACGAATGATTTGTTACCATCACCAATGATGCCGCCGTTATCAAATTTGACAATTGTGTCTTCTGGTTTGAGTTTTCTAGAAACATACAAATGTTTTTCATTTTCTGATTTTTGTAAATCTGTAGATGCCTTAAATATTTCTTTAAATAATTGTTTTATTACATTATCATTAAAAGGTCCTTGATTACGATCCATTAAATCATTAATCATTTCTTTTTCGCGTTGAGGATCATAAACTTTTGTCCCCTGTTTAATTTTTTCTTCGCCAATTTTTTGAGCTAATTCGCCTCTTTTAGATAGTAAATCTAAAATATCATTATTAATCGAAACGATCTCTTCTCTGTATTGTTCTAATTTAGTTGACATTACTACTCACCTCAATAATTTACTTTACTTAATTATATTACTTTAAAGCGGTAAAATAATTGTATTTAAAAATATTCTAACAATTACAGACTAATAGTTCAACCTTTGTAATCGATTAATTTTCTAAAGGTTTTGAATAATCTAACTATTGATTACTTTTTTAGTATTTACACAAAAAAACTGAGACAAGTCTTACTGTCTCAGTTCTTTAAAACAAAGGTGTAATTTTAATCATTAAAAGTGCGTTTATCTATTTTACTTTTAGCTTTTTCAGTTCTTTGTTGTTGTTTTGGTGTTTTATTTTTGCCATTTTGTTGGTTATTTTTAGCTTTATTTGCTTTATTTTGAGTTGATTTTGAATCATGCGTGATAACTCCTGATTCAAATTTAGCAGTTGCATGATTTTGCTCATTTTTACTTTGTTTTTCATCTTTATTAAATTCCTTAGTTGATTTAGTAATTAAACTAGGAACTTTTTTATTAGATGATTTTGCTATTGCTGGTTCAGCTAAAAGTGCTTTTGTTTTATTCGCAACTTTAACGTCATTTGCTAACTTATCTTGTTTTGCTTTAGAAGCAGAAGCTAATCTATGTGCAAATGAAGATGCTTGTTTGTTTGAAGTATCATTCACTTGACTTGAATCAGATAGATTATTTTTTGATGACTCTACTTTAATTGCGTTTTGTTGAGCAACTAATTCTGAAGTACTTACTTCTTTTGCTTCAGTAGATTTTTTATCTTTTGTTGTTTCTGCTTTGGCTTCTTGTATTTCTTGCGCTTGTGGTGATTGATCTGCTAAGTCATTTGATGTTTCTGCTTTGATTGCATTTTGTTGAGCTGCTAATTCAGTAGCACTAGCTTTTTTTGATTCATTGTCTTTTAGTGTTTCTGCTTTAGCTTCTTGTATTTCTTGTGCCTGTGGTGATTGGTCTGCTAAGTCACTTGATGTTTCTGCTTTGATTGCATTTTGTTGGGCTGCTAATTCAGTAGCACTAGCTTTTTCTGTTTCAGTAGATTTTTCATCTTTAGCAAGCGCTTCTACTTTTGCTTCTTGTATTTCTTGCGCTTGCGGAGACTTATCTGCTAAATTATTTGTTGTTTCTGCTTTAATTGCATTTTGCTGTGCCACAATTTCTTCTGCACTATTTTCTGCATTAGTTCTATGAGCTGATTCAGTTGATGTTGCTTCTGCTTTCGCCTCTTGAATTTCTTGTGCTTGTGGTGATTGATCTGCTAAGTCGCTTGATGTTTCTGCTTTAATCGCATTTTGTTGGGCTTTAAGCTCATTACTCGTTACTTCAGTATTATTTTTATTTCTAAAATCTTCAATTCGTTGCTTCCCCCCCCCCCCCCCCCCCCCCCCCCCCCCCCCCCCCCCCCCCCCCCCCCCCCCCCCCCCCCCCCCCCCCCCCCCCCCCCCCCCCCTTTTTTTTTTTTTTTTTTTTTTTTTTTTTTTTTTTTTTTTTTTTTTTTTTTTTTTTTTTTTTTTTTTTTTTTTTTTTTTTTTTTTTTTTTTTTTTTTTTTTTTTTTTTTTTTTTTTTTTTTTTTTTTTTTTTTTTTTTTTTTTTTTTTTTTTTTTTTTTTTTTTTTTTTTTTTTTTTTTTTTTTTTTTTTTTTTTTTTTTTTTGTTTGGCGCCTTGGCCTCTTAAATCATTTCCTGTGTTATTTGTTTCGAATGAATCACGGTCATAATGTTTTGTTGCATTTGATTGTGATGAATTATCTTGTTGATTAGCACCTTGGCCTCTTAAATCATTTCCTGAGTTATTTGTTTCAAATGAATCACGATTATATTTCTTACTCATATTAATTCCTCCTATAAGAAATGCACTTAAATAAGTTAAGACCTCATTTAAGTGCATTTGATTGAATCATATTAAAAGTTTTTCTCAACGTTTGTAGTATAATTTTGATTTGCATGATTTGCATCATTAGCTACAGAACCATTTCTGTAGTTTGCACTTCCTCTACGGTAGTGTCTATTTTGCCATTTGTCAGCAATTTCCATTGCAACATTTGACCATTGAACTACTTGAGAAATTTTATCTTCATTTTGAGAAATATTATGTGTAATTGAATTAGTTACACGATCAACTGATCCGTTTAAGTTTTGAACTGAGTCGCCAATGCCTTTAACACCGTCAACTACAGAATTTAAACGTTCAACTTTGTCTTGAATGTCTTCAGTTAAGCGATTTGCTTTGTGAAGTAAATCAGTTGTTTCACGAGTAATACCTTGAACCTGACCTTCAACACCATCAAGTGTTTTAGCCACGTGATCTAAATTCTTTTTAACTGAAATTAAAACGACAACGATTCCAATACATAATACTAAGAATGCAATCGCGGCGATAATTCCAGCAATTGGTAAAATCCAATCCATTAAAAACGCCTCCTAATTACCATTTACTTTTAAATAAAAGTCATTAATTATAAATACCCAACCTGATTTTATATAAACATATTAAAATTCATTTGTCATGCCAACTTTTTCTTCATAGGCACGTTGTAACTTTTGAATGTCTCCTGCGCCCATAAATAAAATGACAGCATTTTCAAATTTTTCTAATACATCAATATTATTTTCATCGATTAATGCAGATCCGTCAATACGATTTATTAAATCTTGTATAGTTAAATCTCCAGTATTTTCACGAATTGAACCGAAAATTTCACATAAAAAGACGTGGTCTGCTTTACTTAAAGATGTTGCAAATTCATCTAGAAAGGCTTGTGTTCTAGAAAATGTATGTGGTTGGAACACTGCTACTATCTCTTTATTAGGGTATTTTTTACGTGCTGTTTCAATTGTAGCACTAATTTCTCTTGGATGGTGAGCATAATCGTCTACTAATACTTGTTTTGCGATAATAGTTTCATTAAAGCGACGTTTTACACCGCCAAATGTTTCTAACGCTTCTTTAATGTTATTTACGTCCATTTTCTCTAAGTAGCTAATAGTAATAACTGCTAGAGCATTTTGAATATTATGGTCTCCATATTGAGGTGTTAAAAATTGATCATAATATTCCCCATTAATGTATACGTCAAATTCAGTACCTTTTTCAGTAATTTGAATATTGTCGGCATAAACGTCATCATTTTTACTTAAACCGTAGTAATAAATTGGGACATCAGCTTTAAGTTCTCTTAAATGTTGATCATCACCCCAAGCGATAATTGCTTTTTTAACATTATGTGCCATACTTTGGAAAGCACTAGCAACGTCATCGATATCTTTAAAGTAATCAGGATGGTCGAAATCTATATTTGTCATAATGGCATAATCTGGATGATAACTTAAGAAGTGACGACGATACTCACACGCTTCAAATGCAAAATAATCACTTGCAGGTAATCCCATACCAGTGCCATCTCCAATTAAGAATGATGTTTTTTTATCACCATTCATTACATGAGATAACAAACCAGTAGTTGACGTTTTACCATGTGCACCAGTAACAGCTACTGATGTATATTGATCGATAACGTGACCCAAGAAATCATGGTAACGAATTACATCTAATTTTAAATCATGTGCTTTAACAATTTCTTCATGTGTGTCTGGGAACGCATTACCTTGAATGACTACCATGCCTTCTTTAATATTATCAGCACTAAATGGTAGAATTTTTATTCCTTTATTTTTTAATGCAACTTCTGTAAATACGTATTTCTCTATATCTGAGCCTTGCACTTCATGGCCTAAATCATGCATGATTTGTGCTAATGAACTCATACCTGCGCCTTTAATACCAACAAAATGATAATGCGTCATATCCATAAAACTCCTTTAAATTAATCTTTCTTTAAATCTGATTCAGTAATAAATACATCTCTTGGTTTAGAACCATTTGCACCAGAAATGTAATTTAATTGTTCTAATTGATCTACAATACGTGCAGCACGATTATATCCTATTTGAAAATGTCTTTGAATTAAAGAAGTTGAAATGTGGCCCTCTCTGACCATGAATTCACATACATCATCAAACAACTCATCTTGAGCTTGAGTTTGATTCTTTTTCAATAATTCCTTTTCTTCAAAAAGATAATCAGGTTCTCTTTGTTCTTTAATGAAATCAACGACATCATCGATTTCTTCATCCGAAACAAATGTACCTTGTACACGTATAGGTTTATTCATTCCACTACCTAAATATAACATGTCTCCATAACCTAATAGTCGTTCTGCGCCTCCACTATCTAAAATAGTTCTAGAATCAACGCTTGAAGACACCATAAAGGCAATTCTAGTAGGAATATTAGCTTTGATTAAACCAGTAATAACGTTAACAGAAGGTCGTTGCGTTGCTACTAGCATATGAATACCACATGCACGTGCTTTTTGAGCAATTCTAGCAATTGATTGTTCAACTTCCTGTGGTGCCATCATCATTAAATCTGCTAATTCATCAATAACAATAACAATTTTTGGCATTCTTTGCTCGTATGGTGCTTTTTTATTAAATGCGGTTATGTTTCTTACATGGAACTTCGCAAATAGTTTATAGCGACGCTCCATTTCTTCAACCGCCCATTTTAAGCTTTGTGTAGCCGCTTTAACATCTGTAATAACTGGTGATACTAGATGTGGTAAATCATTGTATGGTGCCAGTTCAACCATCTTAGGGTCGATTAATAATAATCTTAATTCCTCAGGATGATTTTTATATAATAATGACATTAAAATACTATTGATACAAACTGATTTACCAGAGCCAGTCGCACCAGCAATCAATGCATGGGGCGTTTTAGCAATATCCATTAATAACGGTTCATTATTAATGCGGTTACCCATTGCTACAGTTAATTTCGATTCAGTATTCTTGAATTTTTGACTATCTATAATCGATTTCAAATTAACTTTTGTAGGATTTAAATTAGGTACTTCAATACCTACAAGACTTGTTCCTGGAATAGGTGCTTCAATTCTTATGTCCTTAGCGGCTAATGCCATTTTAATGTCATCTTGTAAAGCAGTGATTCTCGAAACTTTGACACCTTTCTCGACAGCTAATTCAAAACGAGTCACACTTGGACCTTTAGTGACCTTTTGAACTTCAGCGGGAACATTGAAATAATAAAATGCATCATTTAACTCTTGCTTTTTCTCTTCTATCCACGATTCATCAATTTCTTGTTCCTCAGGGTCTTCTAATAAATCTATACTTGGAAGCTTAATATTAGGCCCTTTTCTAATTGCTGGTTTTTGAATGTTTGACTGATTATCTGGGTGTCTTTGATTATCTTGTTGTAAATGCTCATGAGTTTCATGCTGGTTTGTTGGTTCTAATTCATGTTGATCTAATCCCTCTTTGGAAGAACTACTTGTATTAAGATTAGAAATATCATTAGCATCTAAATTATCTGAATTCGCTTTGTCTTCAGTTTTAAAATTTTCATTATTCAATGAAATATTATCATCAACAATGAAATCACTTTGACTTGATTGATCATCTTTCATTTGTTTATTAACATTTGTATTTTGATCTTCATTATTATTTATTGAAGTTTGTACATTTTTAGTTTCTGGTTTTAATTCAGGCACATTGACTTTGCTACGTACTTGATTATTCTTTTTAGCATCCATCATACGTTTTTTATCAGATGGTGTCATAACAACATTAAAAGGCTTGCTACCTGGCTTAATCGAGCGTTGTTGTACTTTTGCTGTTGTGTCTTTTTGTAGAGATTCAGAATGATCAACGTGTTTTTCTTTTTCATTTATATCTATATGTGCATCATTTTCAGTGGAACTATGTTTATCATCATTATTATCTTCGTTTGAAAGTTCGCGATTATCTACATCAAGTTTAGGTTCATTACTTAGATTATCATTGTTTGGTGTATTTGAATCATTATCAACCGAATGCTTAGGCGCATATTCTACATCTGATTCAACAGCGTTACCAAGATAGTCAATATGCTGATTATTAGAATTTGACGAATGCTCTTGTTCTATATCATTGTTACTTGTATTTGCATGTACATCAGATGTTGAATCGCTATCAATTTCACGATAATAAGCCTCGTCAATATCATTATCGGAAGCTTCATGTGAATTATTATCAAAAGTAATATCATTTGACACTTTTGAATTTACTGAAGTTACTTCATTAATGTCTTCAAAATTAGCGTCAGTTTCTGTATTGTTCATATCATTATGTGTTGAATCATTTTGATGTCCAATATTGTGATGGTCATTTAAGTTTTCACTTGAGTTAGTTGTAGATTCATTACCAACATCTATATCATTATCTAGACTTTCTTGATAAGCGTCTTCTTGTGAAATATCTTTAACTTGTACATCATCTTGATCAACTTGTTGTACTTTTGAGACTTGGTTTAAATCAATTTCTTCATAATTGTATGAATCACTGGAATTTTCTTGAATCGATTCATTTTGAATATGAGCATCTTCATCATTAGAACCATTAGTTTGAATGTTTTCATCAATAACATTAGACTCATTTTTGGGTTCAAATGTATTATCGACGCCGTAACGATTCGCATCATTACTATGATTTTGTACTTCATTATTAAATAAAACTTCGTCTTCATTTAATGAACTTTCACCAATATATTGTTCCGCTTGTTTAGCATACATTTCATCTATAGCTTTTTGTATACCGTCTTGATCTTCATCAGCTTGTTGACGTTTATTTTGTAATGCTTTTTTAAATTTACGTTTTTGTTGGGCTTTACGTTCACGCTCACGTCTAATTTCTTCGACGATTTGTGAAGCATAAATATTCTCAATATTTACTGTATTATCACGTTGTGAATAGTTAGGAATACGTTCTTCTTTTTCTTTGTCACCATTACTACTCTGATTTAAGCTTTCACTATCTTCTGAAACATAACTTGATTTACCATGGTTAAGCTCGGTATCATTATTTTTCTCAGCTGATTGAACGTTCGCAGAATTACTGTATGTTGATTGTTCAGCAGTTTTGTCAGATGATTTAGACAGAATATCAGAACTTTCATCAATCGAATCATCAGCAGGTGGTATGACACCATTTTTAATAGGTCTACGCTTTTTGGTGCCAAAAATTGCTGACGGAACTTCCGATGTTTTAAAACTTGGACGATGATATGTAGAATCAGAACTCAATTTATAACTCGATTTAAACCGTTCAGATTGTAATTTATAACGTGACTGATGATTATCAGGATTATAATTAGTATCAGCGTTCATTTTATAACTATTGCCATTTGTTCTTTTAGATACATTATTACGGGATGTCGATGTTTGAGGTTGTGAAGATCTACTTTTTATAGAAGGTATCCCTGTATCGTCTATATTGGTATGATGTCTTCTACGTCGTTTACGCGTATCTTGAGCACTATCATAAATAAATTGATTGTCTTCAAAGTGATTTACATTTTGGTCGTTATCATTATTATAATTAGATGAATGCAAATATTCATCGTCTTCATGATAAATAGCCTCTTCGTAGTCTTCATTATCCCGTCCAACCTCTATTGGAAATCGAAATTTTCCTTTTGGTCGATCATAAATATCGTTATTTTCAGGAAGTAATGTATCATCGTTATTCATTTGTGTTTTAGAGTCATGACGACGTTTGCTTTTACGTCTTAACAATTCATCATCTGAATTATCATTGTTGCTAAATAAATCATCAAACCAACTCATACACTCACACCCTTCCTCTTTTATTCAAAAAACGCTTTACCTACTTCGTAATCATCTGAAAGAACCATAATTCCTTTTTCTTGAGGTGCATTTGGTAAGTTCAATTCTTTCATAGAACAAACCATGCCACTTGAAGCTACACCACGCAACTCGGCATCTTTTATTACCATACCGCTTGGCATCACTGCACCAACCTTAGCTACAACAACTTTTTGTCCCGCTTCAACATTAGGCGCACCACATACAATTTGTAACTTTTCTGAACCAACATCAACTTTTAGAATACTAAGTTTATCAGCATCTGGATGTTTTTCTTTTGTTTCAACATATCCAACTACAAATTTAGGTGATAAATCTGCATCTAATTTGTAATTAATGCCTTCTTTATCTATTAATTGTTGAATAGCATCTATGTGCTCACTAGTAAGTTTAATATGTCCATTGCCTTCAATTTTAAAATAATTAGAGAAATTAAAAAGGTTAAACCCTACTATGTTATTATCTTGTGAGATAGTTACAACATCACCATGTGTATGATAGTCGAAATGACCTTCAGTAGGTTCAATTTGTAAAAATGCAACATCCCCTACGCCTTCTTTATTATAAAATAAATTCATTTAAATGCTCCTTTATTACTTTATTTCTTTTTATTAAACTTTTTTCGATTAGCTTCCAAACGTTGAATAACATTTGGATCGCGCTTCTGCTTATTATTCTTTCCTAAAATAAAGATTGGTTCAAAATGACCTTTTTCATAACCAAAGGAAAGTGATGTGATAGGTACTAAACCTTTTGTGAAAAATTCCATAGTTAGATGTGCCATTACGTCATAACCAGTTTTATTGCGAATATCCGCAATAACTAAAACATCTTGATGTGGCACAGCAACCAACATTTCACCTTCACATTGTTGATAGATATCATCTAAAAATTTCGTATTTAAGATACGACTGGCATCGTAACCATCGTTAGAATTAACAAAGTAAAAGATATTCCCTTTTACTTCATCAGTTTTATATTTATTTTCAAGTTTACGAATATTGAATAAAGACATTTCTTTAACTTGTTGTTCAGTTAAGCCAAGAGATTCAAGCATACTTTCATCAATCAATCGGTATGATTTGCCTAAATCAAGTGCATAGTAAATATTTGTTTCTGCAGTATGTTTTTCTATAATAAATTGATGGCCTTCTTTTGTTTTTTTATCGAAACTTGTCGCACGAATGACAGGCATTATTTGGATATCTTTCATTTTATCTATGCTATTATCAGCCATTTGTGCGATGGCTTCCTCAACATAATAAACAATTTCATCGACGATTTTTTCTTTTTGAACTTCATATTTGGCAACAATTGCATTTATTTTTATTGTTACGCCTTTGTGATTGTCTTGTCTATATATTCGTAACGTTTCCTCTTCACGGTCGAATTTAAAGTCGACATCTAAATGATTTAAACGTTGCTTTATTTTATCTCTCATTTGAAAGACATTCATCATTAACACTCCTATATTCGCACCTTTTTTTATTTTACAATAAATAAGTGTTCAGATACAGAAAAATTCAGTCTTTACCTGAATTCAAATTTATATTTAAACGATTAATTTTTCATAAAAAACAAAATTTAAACGTATTGGTTTAAAAATGCGTCAATTTGTTCAATAGATTTACGTTCTTTACCAATATAACTGCCTACAAGTTCACCTTGTTTATATACTAAAAAGCTAGGGATTCCCATAATATCATTTTCAATAGCTAAATCGATAAATTCATCTCTATCAACAGAAACAAAATTAAAGTCAGTATACTTTTTTTCTAATTTTGGTAATTCGGGTTCAATAACACGACAATCTGGACACCATCCAGCTGTAAATTCAAATACCGTATTTTTTTGTTGTAACGATTTAAATTGTTCTTCAGATTCTAATTTAATCATTTTGTTTCTCCTAATCTTGAAATTGTAATAATTTTATTTGTGTATCAGTTAAATTGGTGATAGCTTTTTCTAATAATGAACGTGCTGAAAAGTAATCTCTAATATCAAAGACGGCATTCGTACTGTGAATGTATCTCGCACAGACACCAATGACTGCAGTTGGAATGCCTTGATTTGCTTTATGTATTTCACCACCATCTGTACCACCAGGTGAAATATAATATTGATGATTAATATTATTATCATTTGCTAATTGTAATAGATAATCTCTAAATGAAGGTTGAAGAATCATCGTTCCATCTTTAATACGAATTAATGTACCTCCACCTAGCTCTCCTGATAATTGTTGTTTTCCTTTAATATCATTTGCAGGTGAACAATCAACAATGAATGCGACGTCAGGTTGAATCATTTCTGCTGAAGCTTTAGCACCTCTTAATCCTACTTCTTCTTGCACATTTGCCCCCACATATAAATCAATATCTAGTTCGACATCTTTTAATAATTCTAATATTTCAATTGCTATCACACAACCATATCGATTATCCCATGCTTTAGCACTAAAACGATGTTCACTTAATTGAGTCAATTGTGTATAAGGAACAATTGTGTCGCCGATTTCAACACCTCTATTTCGGACTTCATTGTCACTTTCAGCACCTATATCTAACATTAAGTCTTTAATTTCTGGTGCTGCTTCATTACCAGTTCTAAAATGTTTAGGAATATTAGAAACAACGCCTACCACTCTCTCATTGTTTCTATTTTTCACTTCTAAACGTTGTCCTTGCCAGATATCGTTAGCCACTCCACCTAAGTTGGTGAATTTCAACATACCGTTTGGCGTAATGTCGGTAATCATAAATCCAATTTCATCCATGTGCGCGGCAATCATGACACGCTTTGCATTACTTTTTTTTGATTTTTTCACGCCAAAGAAACCGCCCATATGATTAGTAACAAATTCATCCACATAGGGAGACATTTCTTTTTTCATATATGCACGCACATCTTCTTCAAACCCCGGTGCGCCATGCAGTTCTGTTAATATTTTAATTCTTTCTAAAGTTTTGTCGTTTTGCATCTTATTTACACGCTCCTTAGATGTATTATATCATTTTGAATATGGTACACTAATGATATGAACTTTTTATAGAGGAGTAAAGATTATGATACGCTCACTTTTTAAATATAGCTTAATCCCTTTAGCGTTTGTATTTGGAATTACTACGACAATAGTGATTTATTTTATTTTTGAAAATAACAAAGTTAAACACCCTAACAAGGTTTTAGAGGATGCAAAATCTTATTTCATGAACATTAGAGGTTCGTATATTCTTCATGAGCCATACCTTGATAATGACCTTTACCCAGATAAACTCATTTATCAAGGTGGTATCACTCAAAGCAAGAATAATAAAATAATCGAATATATCTTCTATGCAGATGCTAAAACTGGAGAAGTTTTAAACATAGTAGAATTGTAAAATAACATTTTAAGGTAACATGCAATTATAATAAGTAAACATAAAGTGCTTACTTATTATAATTGCATGTTACCCTTTTTATTATCTCTTAACTTCTTTTTTTATGGTTTTACCATCTCGTTCAAACTTTAATGCAAAATACTTGTCATCATGATAATACAGGAACCAATAATCATTATTTATGAAATATGGGATAAGACGTTCTTTTTCACGTATAGATTGCATTGGATAATCATCATATGCCATTACCCATAAAGGATTCATGTGTGCTCTTGTCGGTAGAATATCTGACATATGCACCGCTTTCTCTCCATCGCTTTCAATTAAAATGATTGACTGACCAAAACTATGTCCTCCAGTGTGTATCATTTTAATACCAGGATAAATCTCAATTTCTTTATCAAATAATAACATGTTAGTTTCATAGGTTCCTCTGTTTTTAGACCAGTATGTAGATTTACTACGTATATTAGGGCTAATAAATTCATGCCATTCATCTTGTTGAACATAATGTAAAGCATTTTTAAATATAGCGTTGCCATCGTTATCTGTTAATCCTGACGCGTGGTCAAAATGCATATGAGACATTAATACCATATCAATATCGTCAACTTTTAAATTAAATCTTTCTAAATCTCCCACAATGTTACTTTCATATTCAACGCCATAATTCTTCAGTTGTTTTTCAGATAATTTATGATTTCCAATACCTGCATCTATAATAATGTTTTTGTCTTCAGTTTGTATTAATATTAGATATGTTAGGTTAGGAACTTGGTTGTTACTATTCACATCGTACTTTCTTGTCCATAGTGGTTTAGGAACTACCCCAAATATAGCACCACCATCCATTTGCACTTTACCGCCATTCAGATAATTGACTTCAAAATTACCTAATCTCATAAATCCCATCCCTCTTTATAAAGACTAATTGCATTATGATAAAACTTATACTTTGACTTGTTTAAACCTTTATCCTAATTGCCAAAAAATAAACGGAGCTAGAACAAAATTCTTTTCGAATTCGTCGCCCTAGCTCCGTAAACATAAATAGAACTGAGAAGAGTTTGGTTATTGTAACTTCTCATCTCAGTTCAGTCGACTACTGCAAATTTGTAATGTGTTTTTTAATTTGATTTTATCTCAGATTCGTTTATTAATAATTAATGATTTAAATGATCATGAAATTTAGCTTCCATACGATAAATACGTGAACCTTTATCAGAGAATTTTTTCTCATACTCAGTTAATATATTATCCTCATCATCTTCATCATGAAGATTCAAATTTAATTTAGTAAAGTACATTCCAAACTGTGACATACTTTCTAAACTAAACGCAAATAATCCTCTATTATCAGTTTTAAAATGTATCTCTCCATCTTTTTTCAAGATTTGTTGATATAAAGCTAAAAAAGTGTGATATGTTAAACGACGTTTTGCATGACGGTTTTTAGGCCACGGATCAGAGAAGTTTAAATAAATTCTTGATACTTCATCATCTTTAAAATACTCGTTTAATTCAATTGCATCGTTACATATCATTTTCAAATTTGAAATATCATGTTCGATTACTTTTTCTAACACTTTGCACATAACGCTCTTTTCGCGTTCCATGGACACAAAGTTAACTTCAGGATGTCGTTTAGCTAAAGTAGTGATAAACTGGCCCATACCTGAACCAATCTCAATATAAATGGGTTGTTCGTTGTCGAACCATTCTGTCATTTTACTAGCATGTGTACCATCCATATCAACTAAATCTGGATGTTCTTTTAAATAATCTTCCGCCCATGGTTTATAGCGCACTCTCATATTTGAAATCTCCTTAAATAAATAAGTTGCTATTCATCACTTCATTTAAAAATTTTAGCCAAGTGTTCATATCTTTAAATCTTTTTTGTTCTTCATACCATTGAACCATACCGATGGATTGGATTACCGTATACCATTTCATACGTTTATTTAAATCGATATTTTCTTCAACACCATAAGTTTTAAACCACTTAGACCATTTTTGTTCGGGAACGTAGTTGTAGAGCAACATACCAATATCTATAGCTGGGTCAGCAATCATAGCACCTTCCCAATCTACTAAGTATAATTCATCCCTATCAGACAATAACCAATTATTATGATTAACATCTCCATGTACAACGGTGAAAAAGCGTGAATCCAAATTTGGAATATGTTCTTCCAAATAAGTTAATGCTTTACGTACAACATGGTGTGTTAATACTTCCCTTGATAAAGAGGCATTAATTTTTTTCAACATTATTGTTGGGGTAATAGGTTCCATTTCCATACGTTTCAACATATTAAGTAATGGTTTAGAACCATGTATTTTTTTAAGTAATTCTGCCACTCTAGTTTGATACATTTCAGATGGTTCTAGCTCTCTACCATTCTTCCAATGTTGAGCTGTAACTACTTCACCAGTTTCAATTCTTTTTGTCCACACTAACTTAGGTACGATGCCTTCCGCTGACAAGGCAGCAATAAATGGATTAGAATTACGCTTTAAAAATAATTTTTGACCATCTTGTTCAGCCATATATGCTTCACCAGAAGCTCCGCCTGCTGAATCAAGTGTCCACCCTAACTGATAGAACTGCTCCAACTCGTTCACCTCACTTTCAATTAGAAAATGGCTCGAGAAATATAGTTTTCAAGAGCCATATATTCTAATTTATTACAAATCGTCGTTGGAAAATACGATCTTATATTTTAAAAATTATTTAAATTTTGATTAATAGGCTAAAAATAAATTTATTAAAATGTTTGTCCCTTTACATTAAAAATTTAATCCCGTTTCTTTTATCACTCAATGATGATTTTATAATTTTTAGCCTTCTTTTTCAACTGAAAATGAGAAACAAAAAGATACATTTTACTAGTTGAAAATAATCGGAAATTCCTTAAATCTTTATGTATCATTATAACACATTATTCTCTTAAAAGTTGTTGAATTTTTAATTAAAGTCTAATAATTATTAATCGATGAAAATAATAAAAAAATAGAGTGTCGTCTCCCATTTAAGGACTCACGACACCCTATTTTAATCAATATCCAATAATGACTTAACTACTTCTTGTTTCAATATATTTATTAAATCCTTCTTGAAGTTGACGTGTAATTGGTCCCACTTTTCCGTCACCAACTACTTCACCATCAATTTTAACGACTGGAGTCACTTCAGCAGATGTACTAGATACAATGACTTCATCTGCATTTTTCAAGAAATCTACAGTAAATGTCTCTTCTTTAAATGGGATATCTTCATCTTCTGAAATCCATTTGATTACTTTACGAGTAATTCCATTTAGAATGTAATTATTAACGGGATGTGTATAGATTGCACCATCTTTAATCGCATACACATTACTTGAAGCACCTTCAGTAACAGTATCACCTCTATGTTGAATAGCTTCACCTGCATTGTATTTAACCGCATATTCTTTGGCAAGTACATTACCTAAAAGATTTAAACTTTTAATGTCACAACGTAACCATCTAATATCTTCAACGGTTGCAGCGTTTATGCCATTTTCTAAATCATCAAAAGGACGATCATAACTTTTAGCAAATGCCATAACAACTGGTTTTACTTCAGGTGTAGGGAAAGAATGATTTCTCGGTGCTACACCACGTGTTGCCTGAATATAGATTCCACCATTTTGGATATTATTCACCTTTAATAATTCACGTACTACGTCAATTAAATCCTCAACCGTATAACCTAAATCAAGTTGAATTTCACCCGCGCTACGAATGAATCTTTCAAAATGCTCCGTAACCGTAAACAGTTTTCCATCATATGCTCTGATATATTCATAAATACCATCGCCAAATACATATCCACGATCTTCAAATGATACTTTAGCGTCTTGTTGATCAACAAATTCTCCGTTAATAAATACTTTAGTCATAGTTTATCCCTCCACACATAGTGAATAAATTGCTTCTAAATAGATGCTTGTTGCGTTGAATAATTGTTTTTTAGTGATATATTCATTCTTTTGATGCATTAAATCCTCTGAATCTTCAAACATGGCACCAAATGCTACACCTTTATCAAGGTTTCTTGCATAAGTACCACCACCAATTGTATAAGGTTCTGACATGTCACCTGTCTGATTTCTGTATGCTTTAACTAGCTTTTGTACAAATGGATCATTTTTATCTACATAATGTGGCTTTTGAATTTTGCCAATTTCAATTGCGAAGCCAAATGATTTAATTTCATTAGTAAATCGTTTAATCGCTTCTTCAAATTCAAATCCTTGTGGGTATCGTAAATTAACACCGAAGCGACCGCCATTTTTATTATCATATTTAATTACACCAACGTTAGTTGTTACATCTCCCATAATTTCAGTGTGGAATTTCATGCCCATTTTTTCACCAAAATGAGATTCATGTAAATAACGATTACTGAAATCTACGAACTCTCTTGCTGTTTGATTTAAATTTAATGTAGCTAAAAAGTCAAGTAAATATAAACCAGCATTAATGCCTAATGAAGGATCCATACCATGAACTGCTTTACCTTCAACAGTTAAGACTAATTCGCCACTATCAACAACACTTTCGCCTTGTAATTTATGTTGATCTAAATATGCTTCAAAATGTTGAACCACATCAGTCATATTTTCTTTAACAAATACACGTGCTTCAACGTGGTCAGGAACCATGTTATAGCGTTGCCCAGATTCAAATGATAATAATTCATAATCAGGTTCATCTGAATCCTCTGATGTTGCATGCTGTACTAAATCGAACGTTGTGATACCTTTTTCACCATGAATTGCTGGAAATTCAGCATCAGGTGCAAATCCTAAAGTAGGCATTTCCTCAGTTTTGAAGTATCTTTCAGTACATTTCCAATCAGATTCTTCATCTGTACCAATAATGACATGAATGCGCTTTTTCCAATCAACTTTCATATCATTTAAAATCTTAATTGCATAGTACGCAGCAATTGTAGGACCTTTATCATCTAATGTACCTCTTGCAATAATGGCGTCATCAGTCACTACCGGCGTAAATGGATCTGAATCCCAACCATCACCAGCTGGCACAACATCAACGTGACATAGCACGCCTAAAACTTCATCACCTTTACCCGCTTCAATTCGTCCTGCTATATGATCTACATCATGTGTAGAAAAACCATCTCTCTGTGCGATTTCATACATATAATCAAGTGCTTTACGTGGCCCTGGTCCAACTGGAGCATCGTCAGAAGCTTGTGAATCATCTCTGACACTCTCAATTGAAAGCAGACCTTTTAAGTCATCGATTATCTGACTTTCATATTCTTGAACTTTTTCTTTCCACATTCGAGATCAACTTCCTTTTCGATAGATATATCTATTATTTTACATAAATATGTCTATAAATTACAGTAAGATGTCAGAATATTTATAGATTTTATAAAAAAAGAGTGAGAAAAATGATTTCTCACTCAAAAACATCTTAGATATTATGAAATTTAGTCTTTATCTTCTAATGCATTATTATTATTTTTTAAATCTTCTTCAGTCACAACTCTTAAGTTATTATTAACAGTTGCGCCACCCTCATCATCGAATTTACCTTCCTGAAGAGAATCTTCTTTATTAGAATCTAAATTTGTAAATTTAGTTTTTTCTTCTTCTAAAAATGATTTAGGATCATTTTTTAAGCGATTAGCATAATCTTGAGGGTTATTTCTAACTTCTTGGAAAGTCTCACTTGCTTTATTACCAAGTTGACTAGCTAAGCCTCTTGCATTTTCTTTATAACCTTCTGGATCTTCTTTGTATTTGTTGTATTGCTCTTTTAATTTATCTCTGCTTTCTTTACGAGATAATACTACTGCTGCCGCTGCAGCGCCAACTCCAGCAACAATTCTTAATAGACCTGTACTTTTAGCCATAGTTAACACCTTCTCCTTTGTTAATGCTGTATATGTTTCAACTCTTCATCTGAGAGCAATCTATACTCACCAGGTTGAAGATTTTCATCTAACGCTAAATTAGCGATTTTAAGACGTTTTAATTCTAATACCTCATTTTCAATAGCATGAAACATTCTTTTTACTTGGTGATATTTTCCTTCGTAAATTGTAACATGTGAAATATTATCTTCTATTTTAACTAATTCTGCTGATTTTACAGGACCGTCTGATAATTCAATTCCCTTTTCAAAAGCAATAACATCATTATCAGTAATCTCATATTTAGAAGTAACCTCATATGTCTTTGAAACATGTTTTTTTGGATTCATTAATTCATGATTAAATTGGCCATCATTAGTAATTAATAATAATCCTTCTGTATCTTTATCTAATCTGCCTACTGGAAAGATATCTAAATATTGATATTCAGTAATTAAATCAATTACCGTTTGATTTAAATCATCATGTGTTGCTGAAATAACACCTTTAGGCTTATTCAACATAATATAAATATGTTTAGTATATTGAACCATTTTCCCATCAACGCTTATAGTGTCTATTTCAGGATTAATTTGTTGTTTAGGTGATTTTTCTATGTGGTCATTAACTGTGACTTTTCCTTTTTTTAAAAGTAGTTTAACTTCGTTACGTGTGCCTAAACCCATATTAGCTAAAAATTTATCTAATCTCATCTAAGGAACCATATTTTATTACGAATTTTGCCTGGTAATTCACCTAAGAATTCATCTGCCAAGCGGTTTTTAATTGTGATAATACCATAAACTAAACCACCAACAATGACACCGATAATTAAGATAATTAAAGCAGCAAATTTACGATCCACTGGTATAAATAAACTTAAAATAAAGTATACAACCTCAACACTTATCATCATTATTAAGCTATATATAAAGATTTTGGCCACTTGAACAAACGTGTCTGTAAATTGATATTTAGCATAGACCTTAAGAATCATTAAATTTGCTACATTTGCTACTGTAAGTGCAATTGCTGTACTTAAGACAGCACCAGCTGTATGGAACAACATAATTAATGGAATATTTAAAATGAGTTTTACTACTACTGATCCGATAATTACAAATACTGTTAATTTTTGTTTATTGATACCTTGTAACATTGATGCCGTTACACTTAATAATGAAATTAAAATTGCAACAGGTGCATAGTAAAATAAAATTTTATTCCCATCTGGATTATATTGATAGAACACTGTATATAATGGTGAAGCTAAAGCCATAATTCCAAGACTCGCTGGAACTGTTATGTACATAAGGACACCAATTGAAGTTTGTATTTGACGATGCATTTCAGTTAATCGACCTTCAGCAAATGTCTTGGTAATGAAAGGTATTAAACTTACAGCAAATCCTGCTGCTAAAGAAGTTGGTATCATTACTATTTTATTTGTTGTAAAGTTTAAAATAGTAAAGAAATAGTCTTTATTACCTAGAAATCCTGCTGCATCAAGTGCATTATTGTGCGTAAATTGATCTACTAGATTAAATAATGGGAAATTTAAACTTACAATAACAAAAGGAATACTATAAGAAATGATTTCTTTATACATTTTAGTATAAGACACTTCTAAACCAGTGTTATCTGATTGAACCATTCTTTCAATATGTGGCTTACGTTTTCTCCAGTAATACCAAAGCGTTAATAATCCACCAATCGCACCTATAGCAGCTGCAAAAGTTGCCACCCCATTGGCTTGTAAATATGAGCCATGAAATACGTTAAGTACTAAATAGCTACCGATCAATATAAATACTATTCTCGCGAGTTGTTCTGTTACTTCAGAAACAGCTGTTGGTCCCATTGATTCATATCCTTGGAACACACCTCTCCAAGTTGCTAGTAAAGGAATAAATACGACTACCATACTGATGATTCTAATAATCCAAGTGATATCATCGATGGTCCATCCACCCTTACCTTCTTTTCGACCTAGAGTAAGTGCAGCTATATCCGGTGCCAAGAAGAATAATATTAAGAAACCAATTATTCCAGATATCGACATTACTATAAAACTAGACTTATAAAGCTTTTGTCCAACTCTATATGCTCCTAAAGCATTATATTTAGCAACAAATTTAGAGGCTGCTAATGGAACTCCAGCAGTAGCAACTGCAATTGCTATATTGTAAGGAACATATGCGTAGTTAAATGGCGCTAGTTTTTCCTCCGCATCGGCACCCATTATTGCGTAAAAAGGAATTACAAAAAGCACTCCTAAAATTTTGGTAATAAGTATACTTAAAGTAATTAGAAAGGTACCTCTTACCATTTCCTTATTTTCACTCATATTTAATCTTCCTGCCTTTTTAATAATCAAATTATTTAGTTTAAATTCTGCTTTTTCTAAGGGCTTGCATTACTATAAAATATATCACAAAATACTTGTTGTTTCCCATTACTTTAATAGTTTTAATAAAATAAATTTTACAATTTACTGAATGAACTAATAATCTATATAGTAATGAACTAAACTTAAATTATAACTAAGTTTGTGTAGAATTCAAATCTGTTTTCAACTATAGTAATATCATTAATAAGTATATGTGGAGGTCAACTAATGTATCAAACCATAATTATAGGCGGCGGCCCTAGTGGACTTATGGCTGCTGTAGCAGCGAGTGAACAAAGTGATAATGTATTATTAATTGAAAAGAAAAAAGGATTAGGTCGTAAGCTTAAAATTTCAGGTGGTGGTAGATGTAATGTAACTAATCGACTACCATATGCTGAAATTATAAAAAATATACCTGGAAACGGTAAATTTTTATATAGTCCTTTTTCAATATTTGATAATGAATCTATCATTGATTTTTTTGAATCAAGAGGTGTTAAACTTAAAGAAGAGGACCACGGAAGAATGTTTCCAGTTTCAAATAAATCACAAGATGTTGTAGATACCCTAGTTAATACCATAAAAGAAAATAATGTAAAAATTAAGGAAGAAACAATAGTAAATGAAATAGTTGTAGACGATGAAGGATTATTTAAAGTAGTTACTCAAAGTGAAGCGTTTTTAAGTAAAACAGTTGTCATAGCAACTGGAGGTACTAGTGTTCCACAAACCGGATCAACTGGTGATGGCTATAAATTTGCTGAGCGTTTAGGTCATACCATTACTGAATTGTTTCCAACTGAAGTTCCTATTACTTCGGCAGAACCTTTTATTAAATCTAAAGTTCTCAAGGGTCTTAGTCTTAAAGATGTTGAATTATCCGTACTTAAGAAAAATGGTAAAAAAAGAGTAAGTCATCAAATGGATATGATATTTACACACTTTGGTGTAAGTGGCCCTGCTGCTTTGCGTTGTAGTCAATTTGTTTATAAAGAGCAAAAAAATCAAAAAAAACAGGAAGTTCAAATGCAGTTGGATGTATTTCCAGAAATTAAGCATCATGAACTAGAAGAAAAAATTAAAAATATATTGAGTAAAGATGCCGATAAATACATTAAAAATAGTTTGAAAGGCTTAATAGAAGAACGTTACTTACTATTTATACTAGAACAAGCAAAAATAGATGGAAATACTACTTATCATCATCTATCAAATCAACAACTTAAACAATTAGTAGATTGTTTTAAAGGTTTTACTTTTTCAGTAAATGGAACGTTACCTATAGATAAAGCCTTTGTAACAGGTGGTGGCGTTAGCTTAAAAGAAATATGGCCTAAGACAATGATGTCTAAAATTAAACCTGGATTATTTTTATGTGGTGAAGTCTTAGATATTCACGGTTATACAGGTGGCTATAATATTACTAGTGCCTTGGTAACTGGCCATGTTGCTGGATACGAAGCAGGCATATTCAAATAAAAAATAAACTTCCTTCAAACATATTTAAACTTTTAATGTTTGTAGGAAGTTTTATTCATTTATAAATAAAATTGTTTTGATCTAATGTTACGTTACTTAGCATCCTTTCTTCGTTTTGATAATAGTAGTAAAATCAATCCACTAATCAAAGTTATTTGAGCAAAATTAAATGAGTCATTTGCCTCTATTTTACCTGTATTAGGTAGTTGCGTTCTTTCATTAAATTCTATTACTTTAAATTTAGAATTTAATAATTTTTTATGATTTCTAAAGTCTTCTTTCACATATTTTTTGACTTGTTTATTATTTGCTTTTTCACTCAAACGGACATTGCTAAGTTTTAGTTTTGTCTCTTCAACAATTTGATTTAAATGAGACTCCTTGCTAACTTTATCAATTTGTAAAAATGAATTTTTAACTATTTCATCTATAAGCGATTTAATTTTATGCTTTTCTTCATTAGAAAAACTCTGTGAATTCTCTATTCTTTCTTTTATTTCTGTAGCCTTGTCTAAAATTAATTTTTTAGCATTTTGTTTAGCTTTGGTAATAGCATTGATTTGTGTAATTAATTTAGTATATTTAGCATCAATTGCTGTTACTTTACTATTACTATTTGCTTTACTAATTTCTGATATAGCATGATTAATTAGTTCATCAATTTTAAGTTTTGCACGCATTTTTTCTTCATCCGTAGCAAATTTATTTAAATCTATAACAGCTTTTTGATTTTCTGCAATATCTTTAAGATGTTTAAGAGCTTTATTTTTTACAATTTCTTCAGTTTGAATATTATTTATATCTAATTTACCTTTATTTAAAGATGCATCAACTTCAGAGTTAGTTAAAGATTTTTCTATAATTTCTTTTGCAATTTTAACAACTTGATCCACTTTAATCTTCGCTGCTATTTTCTCTTCGTCTGTCGCGTTTGGTGTTTGATCTATCTCTGCTTTCTTAGCACGAGCTGCTTCATCTATTGCGTTCTTTGCCTCGTCTTTCTTAACAACCGTTGGTTGGACGTGGTTGATTGCATCTACACCATTTGTTTTCGCTATATCTACACCAGCGTTATTTGTTGCTTGATCTATAGCAGTTTTCGCGCTATTTACTGCTTCATCAACTTTTGCTTTTGCCATTGCTTTTTCTTCATCTGTGGCATTTGGTGTTTGATCAATTTTATCTTTTTTAGCTTGTGCTACTTCGTCAATCGTTTGTTTCGCTAAGTTTTTTTTAATAACTTTTACTTCCACATCATTTATTTTATTAACAGCATAATCTTTAGCAGTCGTAACATCATTGTTATGAACACCACGTTCTATATATATTCTTGCTTGATTTAAAATTTCGCCAATCTTTTCTTTTGCTTCATTTTTTTCTTCTGTAGTTGCATTATGATTATTTTCAATTTCTAACTTTTTAGAAGCAATAGCCATATCTAATTCATGTCTCATATTATCTCTAACAATCGCATTAGATGTAAATTGACTGATATGATTACTATTTGAAATTTGTGCTGTTTCAACTAACTGGTTAGTTGTAGCATTTCTCACTTCATTTGTCGCATTAATGAGGGCTTCATTGACACTTGTTTTAGCTGTTTCTCTTTCTTCAAATGTTGCATTTGTATCATTCTCAATTTCAACTAGTTTTTCATTGGCTTTTTCTTGCAACGCTTGTATCGCTTGTTGCTTGATAGCTGGAATAACATCTATAGGATTAATATCAACAACCGCTTGATTTTTTCTTTCTGAAATTTCATTAGTATTTGATGCGCTTTCTATTTCTCTAATTTTCTCATCCAAAGTTGCTCTTACAAGTGTTAAAGCAGTATCTTTTTCTTCTCTAGTCGCATCATTGTTATTATTAATTGCCGCTTTACGTGTCTCTGCAACTTGATCTACGTCTAATTTTGCTCTCTCTTTATCTAATTTTAAAGTTAAATCATTAATAGTAGCTTGATTTTTTCTTTCACTTACGGGCGTATCATCATTTTCATTTAAAATTTGACGTGATGCATTTAAAACATTTTGCATAGCTGACCAAGCTTCTTTTGAATAATCGTTTTGGTTTAAATGCTCTATTTGCGCAGATATTTCATTGAATTTTTCTTGTAAAGCCGTTTTATACATTTCGACAGTAACAGATTGTGTTGCGACAATAACATTACCTTTTCTTTGATCAGATTCAGTTTTAATAAATTCATTATTACCACCATATCTGAAATAGTTATCGTCTGCATTTAAACCAAAATCACGACTGCCATTTCTTCTATTCATATTTATACCATCGGTAGCATAAACTAATGTTGCATCAAAATCTTTTTTAATAGGTTCTGAAGTTGGTAAAGAAACAGTATAAGCAATGTCTTTAATAGTTCCTGGCTCAATTCTGTCTACACTTAATGTTAATAATCTATTGGAAGGATTATAATTTGCACTAGCATTTTTAGCAGAAATAAACTGTACTCCCTCTGGAATAGTTACTTTATATTGCGTTTTATTAGAACGAGAATGTCCTTTGTTCTCAAGTGCTACATTTAGTGTAGCATTTACAATTGATACACTATCTGAAAGGGATGAAACTTTATACTGTGTCTGTGTAGTAGTTGCTTTTAAATATGCACCACTATTAACTTTCACATCGGCTAATCCACTTCCACCAAAATTATTTGTTCCTTTTAAAATTCTACTGCTATTAGCACTTTCATAACTTACTTTTTCAAATGTTTCAAACATAAATCTCAATTTTGATATATTATTAGGAACATTAAATACACCAGTAAAAACACCAAAAGATTTGTTTGCTGTGTTCGGTCTACCTGCATAAAGTAAATCAGTTGGATTATTCCCATTATAAATCGAAACTTTGACACCGTTGATACCGTGTGTGTTACCCATTGAAGTTCCTATAAAATATAACTGAATTTCTGATCCTGGCGTAACATCAATATCTTGATATATTGGCCCAACAGTTTTATCTGCTGCAACTCCGTTAACATTACTTGGATATTTTGATAACACTGCAGCAATTTTATTGTTTGTTTTGTCAAAAACATATGGGTTATAAGGTGGCAATGCTTTTGGTCCCCACATAAGTGGAATTTCAATTTGATCATTATCTTTTACATGCCATCCTGTTATCTTGCTTGCTTGATTCATTTCAGACACAGTTTGATTAGTAGGAATAACTGCTCCATTAGACGTATCCGTAAAAGCACCGTTAACAATTTGACCAGAATTTGTTTCATTTAAACTCATCTGATCTTGATTATTATTTGGAACATTTGTGTCAGTAGAACGTTTAGTTCTTTTATGTACTGATTGATTTTCATTTGGATTAATATGGTTACCTTCATTTGTTGAAAGATTTTTAGTAGCTGGATTTGCTTCATTAGAAACCTTACTTTGATAATTATCAATAGATAATTTATTTGTTTCTTGGTTATCATCTATATTTATAGGTTCATTTATATTTTCTACTTTAGATTTAATTTCACTGTTATCCTTTTGAGTAGTTACTAAATTGTTAACAGATACATTACTATTATTTTCATAATCTATGTATTTATCATTATTGTTTATAGTTTTATCAATGTTTTGAGAATTAACATTTTGCGAGGTAGTTTGCGAAGAATTACTTTCTTCCTCTTGAGTTGCTGCATGACCCGGGTGTGATAAGAAAGTCAGTGTAGCTATGACAGTGGAAAATATTCCTACACTAAATTTACGAATACTAAATTTCTGTTTTTTAAAAAGATTCATTATTGTCCTCCTTGATGTTCTTGTCTTGTTGTAATAGTAATAATGAATAGTAATGAGTGTTGCTATTAAATTGTTTTATATGATTTTATGCAATTGTTATCATACTTTTTTATAATATCATCAATTATCTAAAATAACCACAATAATTTTTTATTTGAATAAGATTTTTATGGAGTGTAAAGCTTTTTAAAATTATATATTAAATCATTACATGTTATTTACAATTACCCATTTCAAAAAAACAGACCCCATAAATATATGAGGTCTGCTTACACTTGATATTTAGTGTTTATTTATTATCTTCATTTCTCTTACGATTTTTAAAGAATAAGAATAATCCACTAATTAGTGCTATACCAGCTAACGGTGATTGATGTTGACTATCTATACCAGTATTTGGTAATGTCTTAGTCTTTTTGTTAGTGCTAGATTGAGTATCAGTTTGCTCTCCAGAATTTTTAGTAAAGCTTCTTACCTTACCACTATCATTACGACTTAATAGGTCATTTTTAACTTTTGAAACTTCTGGGTTAACCTTCTCTATATCTTCAATTGCTTTATTTGTAATTGAATCAACATCGTTGTTATTAATATCTTTATTCAATTTTACTAAAGCATTTTTAACAATTTCATCAATCATATTTTTCGCTTTATTTCTTTGTTCGTCTGTCAAGCCATTTAAATTATCAATTTTATTTTTTTGTTTTCTCGCTTCTTCTAAAATATTCTTTTTAGCCTGAAGCTTTTTAACAATTTTAATTTTAACTTCATTTATTTTAGATGCGAAATTAACTTGAACTTTATCAACATCATCGTTAGTGTTTACTTGATCTATCACTTGATTTGCCTTATCGATTATTTTATCAACTTCTGATTTTGCTGCGTCTTTTTCTTCTTTAGTTGCATTGTTATTTTTATCGATTTCTGCTTTCTTAGTTTTTGCTTGATTTAAAAGCGCTTGTTTCGCAACAGTTTTCTTAGTAGTATCTGGTTGGATTTTTTTAATAATATCACTACTATTATTTGTAGCTTGATCTACTTCGTTATTAGTAATTCCTTGATCTATATTATCTTTAGCTTTTTTAGCTTCTTCATCCACCTTAGCTTTTGCTGCGTCTTTTTCTTCTTTAGTCGCATTTGTGTTATTATCAATCGCTGATTTTTTAGCTTTCGCTAACTCGTCAATTGCTTTTTTAGCTGTGTCTTTTTTCACTACTTCAACTACAACACTATTAATACTATTTGTTCCTTTATCTTTGACATGATCAACATCACTATTTGTAGATGCTTGTTCTATTGTTTTCTTAGCTTTAGTGACTTCTTCATCCACCTTAGCTTTTGCTGCATCTTTCTCTTCTTTTGTTGCATTTGGTGTTTGATCAATTAAGTCTTTTTTAGCTTTTGCTACTTCATCAATAGCATTTTTAGCTTCTGGTTTTTTAATTGTTTCTGGTTGAATAGGAGCAATAGCTGTATGACCAATATTATTACCTTGGTCAACTTGGTCATTAGTAGTTGCTTGATCAATAGCACTTTGAGCTTTAGTAACTTCTTCATCTACTTTTGATTTTGCTACATCTTTTTCTTCTTTAGTTGCATTTGTGTTATTATCAATTTCTTGTTTCTTAGCTTTAGCGGCTTCGTCAATTGCGCGTTTTGCTTCTGCCTTCTTAATTGTTTCAGGTTGAATATTTGTAATAGTAGTAACGCCTTGAGTTTTAGCTTGATCCACAGTTTCATTCGTCGTCGCATTGTCGATAGATTGTTTTGCTTTTGTTGCTTCTTCATCGACTTTTGCTTTTGCCGCATCTTTCTCTTCTTGTGTAGCTTCACTATTATTATCAATTTCTTGTTTTTTGTTTGTTACTTCATCATCAATTGCACGTTTTGCTTCTGCTTTTTTTACAGCTTCTGGAAGAATTTTTGCAATAGCTGAAGCGCCATCTGTTTTAGCTTGATCTACATCATTATTTGTTAATGCTTGGTCGATGCTATTTTTTGCTTTTGTTGCTTCTTCATCGACTTTTGCTTTCGCTGCGTCTTTCTCTTCTTTAGTAGCTTCTTGATTTTGATCAATTTCGGCTTTTTTAGCAGTCACTGCATCATCGATTGCTTTTTTTGCTTCTGCTTTTTTAACAACTTCTGGTTGGATAGATGAAATTGATGTTTCACCTGATGTTTTAGCTACATCTACATCATTATTAGTAGAAGATTGATCTATCACTGTTTTTGCTTTAGCTGCTTCTTCATCTACTTTGGCTTTTGCAGCATCTTTTTCTTCTTGTGTAGCATTTTCAATATTATCAATTTCTTGTTTCTTAGCTGACGCAACTTCATCGATTGCCTGTTTGCCTGCTGCTTTTTTAAAAGTCTCTGGCTCTATTGGTGAAATGATTGTAGATCCATTCGTTTTTGCTTGGTCAACATCATTATTTGTAACGGCTGTATCTATAGCTGATTTAGCTTTTGATACTTCTTCGTCAACTTTTGCTTTTGCTGCGTCTTTTTCTTCTTGTGTAGCATTAGAAACTTGGTCAATTTTAGCTTTTTTAGCTGTAGCAGCGTCATCTATTGCTTGTTTCGCGTCAGCTTTTTTAATTGCTTCAGGTTGTATTTTGTTAATAGCAGTTATTTCATTATCTCTAGTTTCATGTACAACATCATTAGTGCTTGCTTGATCAATTTGTTGTTTTGCTTTAGTTGCCTCTTCATCTACTTTTGCTTTTGCTGCGTCTCTTTCTTCTTGTGTAGTAGTGCTATCTTGATCAATTGCATTCTTTTTAGCTGTTACAGTTTCATCTATTACTTGTTTTGCTTTTATTTTTTCAATTGACTCTGGTTGAATATTATGAATCGTGTTAACACCTGAATCTTTCGCTTGATCCACACCATCATTAGTTGTTGCTTGATCAATCGCTGCTTTTGCTTTAGTGACTTCTTCATCCACTTTTGCTTTTGCTGCATCTTTTTCTTCTCGTGTAGCAGTTGGATGTTGATCAATTTCATTTTTCTTAGCTGTTGCAGCATCATCGATTGCTTGTTTTGCTGTAGATTTTTTAACTGCATCTACTTGAATACCAGCAATTGTAGTAGTTTTAGAATTCTGAACTTGATCTACATCATTATTTGTATTTGCTTGAGTAATTGCATCTTTAGCTTTTTGAACTTCAGCATCTACTTTGGCTTTTGCTGCATCTTTTTCTTCTTGTGTAGCTGTAGGATGTTGATCAATTTCATTTTTCTTAGCTATCGCTGCATCATCGATTGCTTTTCTAGCGGCAGCTTTTTTAACAATATCAGGTTGAATAATTGAAATTGAATTATTGCCTGAGTCTTTCGCTTGATCTACACCATCATTAGTTGTTGCTTGATCAATTGCTGCTTTTGCTTTTGTTACTTCGGCATCTACTTTGGCTTTTGCTGCATCTTTCTCTTCTTGTGTTGCATCACTATTATTATCAATTGCTGCTTTCTTAGCAGTTGCACTATCATCGATTGCTTGTTTTGCTGATGATTTTTTAATTGTATCTGGTTGTATACCTTCAATAGTTGTTACTCCAGATGATTTAGCCTGTTCTACTTCATTATTTGTATTAGCTTGATCAATCGCTGCTTTTGCTTTTGCCGCTTCAGCATCAATCTTATCTTTTGCAGCTTGTTTTTCTTCTACTGTGGCTTCGTTATTTGTATCAATTGCTGCTTTCCTAGCTACAACTTCATCGTCGATTGCTTTTCTTGCAGCAGCTTTATAAGTAACTTCTGGTTGGATACTAGCAATAGTTGAACTACCATTATTTTGTGCTTGATCCACACTATCATTTGTAGTTGCTTGTGCTATTGCTTGTTTTGCTGCTGAAACTGCTGCATCGACTTTAGCAATTGCTGCGTCTTTTTCTTCTTGTGTTGCATCAGGTGTATTATTAATAGCTTCTTTTTTAGCAGTTGCAGCATCGTCAATCGCTTTTCTGGCTCTTGCTTTCTTCACTGTATCAGGAACAATTCCAGAAATAATAGTAGTATTGCTGTTTGTTGCTTCATCTACCGCACTATTCGTAGTTGCAGCATCAATTGCTGCTTTTGCTTGTTTTGCTGCTTCATCGATTTTAGCTAAAGCGACATCTTTCTCTTCTTGAGTGGCCTCATTGTTTTGATTAACTAATGTTTTTTGATTTAAAACTGCTAAATCAATTGATTGTTTAGCATTTGGTTTTTTTACAATTTCAGGTTGAATTGTATTTATTACACTTGTACTCTGACTTTGAATTTCGTCAACACCATCATTGTTCGTAGCTTGATCTATTAATCTATCGGCTTTTCTAACTTCATCCTCAACTCTCTCTATTGCCTTATCTTTTTCTTCTTGAGTAGCTTCACTGATTTGATTTATGTAAGTCTTCCTAGCCTCAGCTACTTGAGCTATTGCTTTTTTAGCATTTGCTTTTTTAACTACTTCAGCCTCAATAGAATTAATCGTATTAGTCCCATTCGTTTGAGCTTGATCCACATCATCATTAGATAAAGCTTGATGAATCAATGCTTTTGCTCTATTTGCTTCTTCTGTTGCTCTTGCCATGGCTACTTCTTTTTCTTCGTGGGTAGCATCATAATGGCTATCAAAGTAAACTTTGCGGTCAGTCAATGCTGCATCAATTGCGAGCTTAGCAGCAGCTTTTTTTGTAGCTTTTACATTAAAATTATTGATTTGAACTATACTACTTTGTTCGACTGATGCTATATCGCTCTTGTTAGTTAATCGATCAATTTCACCATTTTTCTCGGTAGCTTTTGAATGTAACTTTCTTAATGCTACTTGCTTTTCTTCAGTAGTAGCTTCTGAGTTGCTATTAATTACGTTTTCTCTAGCTTTAACAAATTTGTCGATGTCAAATTTTGCTTTAGATTTTTCTAACGAAAGCAATAGATTATTGATTTCTGCTTGACTTTTTCGATCAACTAATGGTGTTGACTCCGTCTCATTTTTAACAACTTTAGCATTTGATAATGCTGTTTGTAAATTGTTCCATGCTTCTGAAGAGTAGTCATTTTGATTAACTTGAGCAAGTTCTGTTTCAATTTCACTTATTCTATTATTAATTGCATCTTTGTACATATATACAGTTACTGACTGAACTGGCGCCGTTGCACTACCTCTTTTTTGATCACTCTCATTTAATACAAATTCATTTAGGCCACCATATTTTAAGTAGTTTGTATCTCCCGGTACTTGAGTGGCAAGGTCTCTTGAACCATTTTTACGATTCATATTAATTCCTTCAGTTTGATAGATTAAAGTTGCATTGAAATCTTTTTTAATTGGTACTGAAGTTGGTAATGATAAAGTATAAGAAAAATCTCTTGTAGTGCCCGCATCTATTGGATCAATATCAAGGGTTAACTCTCTAGAGTCTTCATCGAACGTTCCAGTCGCATTTGTAGCAGTAACAAAAGTTACTCCTTCAGGTAATACAACTTTATATTGTGTCTTATTCGATTTCGAATGTCCCTTGTTCTCAACTGAAACATTTAATTCAGCGGTTACATTAGATGCATTTTCCGATGTAGAAAATGCTTGATATTCTGTTTGATTTGCTCTTACTTTTAAGTACGCTCCAGTATTAACAGAAACATCAGCAACTACCCCTCCACCATAGTTGTTACTGCCTTTAAGCATTCTGTGTCCATTAAACGTATCATGACTCTTTGTATCTGAAGCTTCGAATTTGATTCTTAACTTTGTAATGTCATTTGGAACATTAAATACTCCAATAAATACACCAAATGGTTGACTACTTGTTTTAGGCGTTCCTTTATATAACAAAGTTGAAGGATTGTGAGCATCATAAACATACATACGAGCACTATTAAATCCCGCATTATTTCCAATTGAAGAACCTATAAAATGAAATTGTATTTCTGAACCAGGCGTTACATCTATATCTTGGTATATCGGTCCCACTGTAGGATCCGGTCTTCCGTAATCTAATATTTCATCATATTTCGATAATACAGCACCGATTTTATTGTTAGTTTTATCAAATGTAAGATATGAATATGATGGTAAAACTTTAGGTCCCCAAACCAATGGAATTTGATTTTGTTGACTGTTTTCTACTTTCCATCCTGGTATGGTACTTGCAGCATCCATGGCAGATTCTGAAGTTGCAGTTGGAATTTCTGCTCCGCTTGATGTATCAGCAAAATTACCGTTAACGATTTGTCCAGAATTTGTTTCATTTATAGCCATAGGATCTGGTTGTGTTTGAACATTTGATGACGCATCATTGACATCACGCTTCACTCGTTTATGATTAGATGCATTATTCTTTTCACTTGATGTCGCTTTTTCTTTTACTTTTAGTTGATGTGCTTCTACATTATCATCCTCAGATTTTAAAACATCTGATTTTTTATTTGATGGGTTAGCGATACTAGACGATGTTATTTTGTTAGTTGTACTACTTGCTTCATTATCTGATATTTGTTTTGTTGCAGAATTATTATCTGCTTTCGCCCCAACTTTAGAAGATGGGTTGCTTGTGTCGCCTTTAGATTCTACTTGTGAAGATTCATTATCAAGAGCAGTTGATTTTTGATTAGTATCATCTGTACCATTTGTTTCAGTAACCTTTTGTTGAGCAGATTGACTTTGCTCATCCAATTCAGCTGCATGCCCTGTATGTGTGATAAATGCTAATGTAGCAATCACCGTTGAGAACGTACCAACTGTAAATTTACGTATACTGAATTTTTGTTTTTTAAATAGATTCATTAAATTTCCTCCTTGTAGTCTGATCTTGATGTCTTTGATTTAATGAATTAGTCAAAAATTAGTCTAAATCCTAATTGACCATTTACTAAATCATTCTATCACCATTAATTATTGTGCACTAGTGTATATTTAATTATTTTTTTAAAATTATTATAAAATATAATGGTAAAAAAAGAGACTGACATATTAGTCAGCCTCTTAATGTTAGTTAAATACTATCTATAACAGTACCTTCAGTACCCCATTCATTCATACCACCTTCAACATTAATAGCATGAATACCTTGATCTTCTAAATATTTCACTACTTTTGCACTACGCATTCCTGCAGCACAAATAATATAATACGTTTCATTTTTATTAAATTGATTTAAATTATCAGGAATTTGATCCATAGGAATTGTTTTAGCTCCAGGAATAATCCCCATTGCAGTTTCTTCATCTGTACGAACATCTACAATATTCACTGGATTAGACTCTAATACTTTTTCTTTTAATTGATCTACTGTAATAGATTCCATTTATAAAACTCCTTCTATTATTATTTCGCAACGATGTTAACAAGTTTTTGAGGGACTGCGATTACTTTTTTGATGTCTTTACCCTCAATTGATAGTTTAACATTTTCATCTTGCAACGCTAATGCTTCCATTTCATCTTTAGAAGTATCTTTAGGTATATTTAATTTCGCTCTAACTTTACCATTTACTTGTACTACAATTTCAACTTCCGAATCAACAAGCAATGATTCATCATAAGTTGGCCATGGTTGATAAGTAATTGTGTCTTCGTTACCTAGGCGGCTCCATAATTCTTCACCAATATGAGGCGCAATTGGTGCTAACATTTTTACAAAACCTTCAGCATATGGTTTATAAATTTTATCTGCTTTATAACAATCATTGATAAATACCATCAATTGACTTATAGCTGTATTAAAGTTTAATGTATTAAAGTCCTCAGTAACTTTTTTAGCCGTTTGGTTATATACTTTATCTAAACCGTTATCATTATTTTCAACAATTTTATCTGATAAAGTACCATCTTCATTAATGAAAAGTCTCCAAACACGGTCTAAGAAACGTCTAGAACCATCAAGTCCATTTTCACTCCATGCAATCGCAGCATCTAATGGTCCCATAAACATTTCATATAAACGTAATGTATCAGCACCGTGAGAATCAACGATATCATCAGGGTTAACTACATTACCTTTAGACTTACTCATTTTTTCATTACCTTCACCAAGTATCATACCTTGGTTAAATAATTTTTGGAAAGGTTCCTTAGTAGGCACTACACCTAAATCATAAAGCACTTTATGCCAGAATCTTGCATATAGTAAGTGAAGTACGGCATGCTCTACTCCACCAATGTATAAATCTACTGGAAGCCAATGTTTTAATTTTTCTGGATCAGCTAACATTTTATCATTATGAGGATCAATATATCTTAAATAATACCAACAACTACCTGCCCATTGAGGCATTGTATTTGTTTCACGACGACCTTTCATACCAGTTTTTTCATCTACTACATTAACAAATTCATCAATGTTTGCTAATGGAGATTCACCAGTACCGGATGGCTTGATTTCATTAGTTTCTGGAAGTAATAATGGTAGCTCTTCTTCTGGAACAGTTGTCATTGTACCATCTTCCCAATGTATAACTGGAATTGGTTCTCCCCAATATCGTTGTCTACTAAACAACCAATCTCTTAATTTGTAATTAACTTTTTTCTCTCCAGCACCTTTTGCTTCAAGTAATTCAATTGCTTTAGCAATAGCCGCTTCATTATCCAAACCATTTAATTCGCCTGAATTAACATGTTCGCCTGCGCCAGTATAGGCCTCTTTTTGAACATCGCCACCTTCAATGACTTCTATAATAGGTAAATCAAATTTAGTTGCAAATTCGTGATCTCGTTCATCATGCGCTGGTACTGCCATAACTGCACCTGTGCCATAACTAGATAGTACATAGTCTGCAATCCAAATTGGTAATTTTTCACCAGATAATGGGTTAATAGCATAAGCACCAGTGAACACACCTGATTTATCTTTAGCTAAATCTGTACGCTCAAGGTCAGATTTTTTTGATGCGTCTTCTTGATATTTATTAACTTCTTCTATTTTATCTTCCGAAGTAATATCATTAACTAATGAATGTTCTGGACTTAATACTAAGAAAGTTGTGCCGTAAATTGTATCTGGTCTTGTTGTAAACACATCGATACGATCATCTTTATTTTCAACTTCAAATGAAACACGCGCGCCTTCAGAGCGTCCAATCCAATTACGCTGCATATCTTTAATTGATTCAGGCCAATCAAGTTCATCTAAATCTTCTAATAAACGATCAGCATATTCAGTTATTTTTAATACCCATTGTTTCATTGGGCGACGATATACAGGATGTCCCCCACGTTCAGAAACACCATCAACGACTTCTTCGTTTGATAATACTGTTCCTAATGCTGGACACCAGTTTACAGCAACTTCATCTACATATGCTAACCCTTTGTTATAAAGTTGAATAAAAATCCACTGTGTCCATTTATAATATTCTGGATCAGTTGTATTAACTTCTCTATCCCAATCGTAACTGAATCCTAATTCTTGAATTTGTCGTTTAAATGTTTGTACATTTTGTTTAGTAAATTCTCTAGGATCATTACCAGTATCTAATGCATATTGTTCGGCAGGTAATCCAAAAGCATCCCATCCCATTGGATGAAGAACATTATAACCTTGCATACGTTTATATCTAGACACTATATCAGTGGCTGTATAGCCTTCTGGATGTCCTACATGTAAACCTGCACCAGATGGATATGGGAACATGTCTAATGCGTAAAATTTCTTTTGACCTAAATTATCGCTTGTTTTAAATGTTTTGTTATCAGCCCAATAATTTTGCCATTTTTTCTCAATTTCCTTGTGATTGTAACCCAAAGCATTTTCCTCCTAAAACAAAAAACATCTCAAACTATTATTTAATAGGGACGACAATCGCCGCGGTACCACCCTAATTCACATTAATCATGTGCACTTTATAATAATAGTAAGAGATGTCTTGAATTTAATTATTTAACGGTAAGTTCACTTAATTCTTAACACTAGTTCACACCACCACTAGCTCTCTGATGAAAAGTATTTAAGTTACTACTCCAATACATTTTAATATTATGAAATTCACGCTTTAATTGCAAGTGGTTGAGCAAATTTTATTAAATGAACTTAATTTATATATCATTATCTAGAATTTCTTGGTTGCTTACCTTTAGGTAAACCTCTATCAAAAATTGATAAGAATACGATACCTACAATTAATAGAAGCATAATCCCTATAAACATTGCACTCATATTAAAAGTATCAACTAAAACACCGCCGATAAGTGGGCCAAAGGCTTTACCAACAGTAGATGCAGAGTTAACTACACCTTGATATTGACCTTGTTTCCCTTCAGGGGCTAAATAATTTGCGATTGTTGGTACTGCAGGCCATACAAACATTTCTCCAAACGTTAATATAATCATACCAATAAGGAAGACGGTAAATTGATTGGCGAAACTTGTTATAAAGAATGAGAGCATAAAAATTAAAATACCAACTAGCATTTGATATTTTAAGTTACCTTTTAATAATGTAATAACTGGTCTAATTAATGGTTGTGCTACTAAAATCATAATTCCATTAACTGTCCATAACACACTATATTGAGACATTGAGATATTAAGCTCTTGCGTGAATGAAGCTATTGTTGTTTCCCACTGTATATATGCTATCCAACAAATACTGAACATTGCGCATAATAATAGTAGTGCAATAAATCTCTTTTTATTTTCTTTACTATGAATATCAATACTATCAGGTGCTTTCATCTTAGCATGATATTCAAGATTAAATTGCGTAAATGCAACAATTCCAAATAATACGTACATGATAAGATTTGCTAAGAATATATAATTGAAGTTTAATTCTGCAACGAAGCCCCCTAGAGCTGCACCAGTTGCAACGCCAATGTTCTGTGCTAAATAAATGGCATTAAACGTAGTTCTACCACCATTTGGCCACACAGCACCAGCCATTGCATAAATTGCGGGAACTATCATTCCGCCACCAAATCCTAATAATACTAACCAAACAGCATACCATGGCCAACCGTGGAAGAAGTTTAGTAAAGTTGTACTAATTAAGCATGTAACGGTACCTATCATTATTGTCCGATAACCACCTAATTTATCGAACAATGTTCCACCTAGTAAGTTACCAACTACCATTCCGAATGAATTAACCATAAGAACAATAGCAGCAACAGTCAGACTCTTACCAAGCTCTTCTTTCATATAAATTGTGTTTAAAGGCCATAAAAAGCTAGAGCCAGTTATGTTTAATGCCATACCAATAACTAGCCACCATACTGATCTAGGTATATTCATATTTTAAGTCCCCTCTTTATATTTTTGTCGAGTCACAATAAACACTATAACATTAAAATATGTTAAAATCTTTATTTAGAACTAAGATAATTAGAAAGGAAAATGTGTTATGGGTAACTATTTCCCGTATGCCTTTGAAAATAAACGATACCATACATGGAATTACCATTTAAAAAATAGATTTGGTCAAAAAATTTTTAAAGTTGCTTTAGATGGAGGTTTTGACTGCCCTAATCGTGACGGTACTGTTGCTCACGGTGGTTGTACATTCTGTTCAGCTGCAGGCAGTGGTGATTTCGCAGGAAACAGAGCTGATCCAATAGAAGTACAATTTCAACAAATAAAAAATAGAATGCATGAAAAATGGAGCGAAGGCAAATATATCGCTTATTTTCAAGCTTTTACCAACACTCACGCTCCAGTTGAAGTACTAAAAGAAAAGTACGAACCTGTATTAAAAGAAGAAGGCGTTGTTGGTTTATCAATAGCTACGCGTCCAGATTGTTTACCGGATGATGTTGTAGACTATTTAGCCGAATTAAATGAACGGACATATCTATGGGTTGAACTGGGCTTACAAACTGTACATCAAGAAACCTCGGATTTAATCAATCGTGCACATGATATGCAAACATATTATGAAGGTGTTGCTAAATTAAGAAAGCATAATATTAATGTATGTACACATATTATTAATGGTTTGCCTGGTGAAGACTACAATATGATGATGGAAACAGCAAGAGAAGTTTCACAAATGGAAGTTCAAGGTATTAAGATTCATCTACTTCATTTATTAAAAGGAACACCTATGGTTAAACAATATGAAAAAGGTATGCTCGAATTCATGTCTCAAGAAGATTATACCAATTTAGTCTGTGATCAATTAGAAATTTTGCCACCAGAAATGATTATTCATCGAATTACGGGCGATGGTCCTATCGATTTAATGGTAGGTCCAATGTGGAGTGTTAACAAATGGGAAGTTTTAAATGAAATTGATAATGAATTAGCACGTCGTGAATCATACCAAGGTAAACACTATACTACTGAATCTAAGGTTAAGTCATGAAATTAGAACGTATTCTCCCCTTTTCAAAAACATTAATTACGAGTCATATTAATTCAGAAAGTAATGTTATAGATGCTACTTGTGGTAATGGTAATGATACGTTATTCTTAGCTCAAAATGTGCCAAATGGTCACGTTTATGGATTCGATATTCAAAAAACTGCAATTGAAAACACGACTCAAAAAGTGAAAGATTATCAAAATGTAACACTTATTCATGATGGTCATGAAACTATTGCGAATCATTTAAAATTATTGGGTGTGAAAAATGTTGATGCAGCAATATTTAATCTAGGTTATCTTCCAAAAGGCGATAAAAGTATTGTTACAAAACCCAAAACTACAATTAAAGCGATTGAAAACATCTTTGATTATCTCAACGTTGAAGGTATCATAGTCTTAGTGATATATCATGGTCATACAGCAGGACAAATTGAGCGTGATGTAATCTTAGATTATTTAGAACAATTTGATCAAAGTAAAGCACATATTCTGAAATATGAATTTATTAATCAAATTAATCATGCACCCTTTATATGTGCGATAGAAAAACGTTAACTTCTTTATCTATAAGAAAACCACTCAATGTATAGTTAATCATTGAGTGGTTTTTAATAATCTTTTGTCTGAAATATTTAAACGCGCATTAACGAATTTAAACTATTTTCAAGAATTTGATATCTTTTTTTAATGGTATTAGTAATAAAGTCTAATAATTCATTTTTAAGTTCCGTTTTCTCTTCATTAAAATGGATAATTACTGTGCGTTCATCATCTAATGGTCTTTCTTTATATATCCATTCAGATTGAACTAATTTATTATATGTACGAGTACGTTTATAAGACTTGATATAGACGTAACTATCCATTTCTTTTAAAGTCATAGAACCTTTGTCCCATAGAGTTAAAAGAATTAAAACTTCCTCTTTCGTCAAATCATAGGTTTCATAAATGACTTTAAAAACGGAATTAATCTCCTTACATACTTCCTCTAATAGCAAAATCATTTCGACATTCTCACTAGCTTGATTACTCATGTTGTGCCTCCTCCATGATATATTCCCTTAATATATAAATTTAAATCATCATTAATATATATTTACCCAATTGCATTGAAAGTAATTAAATTATTTATAATATCTTGGCACCATTAACCTATCACCCAAAATTTAATAAGTTAATTTAATAATTTAATTCAATCTCCTCTCAGTATAACAATTTTTAATTTTATTAATATACAATTACAATTTAATTTTATATGTTTATCCCATTAAAATATACCAATTTAAAATTGGTTAATCAACTTAAATTCGAAATAATTAATAATTAAAACTTTTAAAAAATAAAAAAAGATAATCCACATACAATTAATGTGCTGCTTTAAATACACTACTCAAATAAGCGAATAGATGCGCACATTTATGTGGATTATCTAAAATAATTTTATTTTATATATCTTCAATTTCCTCTTCTTTAACGATAAAGCCCATTGTATTCACACTATTATTTAAAAATGTTAATACATATCGCATAACTTGATCTCGTTCAGGCTCATTTTGAATTTCATGATAAAGCCCTTGCCATGCTTTGAAATAAAATTCAGTCGTGGGAAGTTGCGTTTTTAATTCTGAAAATGATTGTATATCTAATAAGCGATCTTCTGTTCCATACATAAGTAATGTAGGTATCGGATGAATATCTTTTATGTGATCTAAAGTTTCTTTCATCGTTTCTAACACAATGTTATACCATTTGTAAGTTACTTTTTTTAACATTAACCCATCATTATTTGTTTCTTCAATAACCTCATCATTGCGAGTCAAATCACTATATTCTACACCAAGTTTAAATCGTGTTTCTTTAGAACTTTTGCCAATATTAGAGATAAACATATTTTTACGAGTTTTATTATTTCTTTTCAATTCAAGCATTGGTGAGAGTAATAACATACCTTCGATAGGTAGCTCATTTTTTTCAAGCACATTTAATAATATTAAACCGCCTAGACCTACCCCCATAACAAAAGTCGGTAATTTATACTCATTCGCTAGCCTTACCCATTCGATTAACGTCTCATGATATACTTCGAAATTCTCAAGTTGACCTTTATTCGCACGAGATGTTTGACCTTGTCCAGGTAAATCTCCCATTATGACATGATAGCCGTTGCGTCTGAGCATTGTTATCACATACGCATATCGTCCCGTATGTTCTAAGATATTGTGCGCAATAACTACGACACCTTTAGCATCCTGTTCCGTTTCCCACTTCCACATATGTATTAATCCCTTCTTACTTATATTTCATCACAAGTATTATATCAGATAATAAGCTTATGTTGGTGTTAATGTGCTACGTTCTTTTTACTGATTTTTTTGAAAATTTAGTACCATAAAGTACCTAATATTGTAATTATACTTTAGAAATCATCGTAATGAATATGAAAGCGCTTTCTACGAATAATTATTCATGCTAAAATACTAATAAATACTTAGTTTTATGTAATATGGAGGAATCGTATATGTCACTTTTCAAAAATTTTTTTATAGCATTATCTAATAGCTCATATTTAAATGAAACTGCTAAAAAAGTTGGGCCAAAACTAGGTGCAAATAAAGTTGTTGCAGGAAATACGATTGAGCAATTAGTAGATACAATAGAACGTCTAAACGATTATAATATTGCTGTTACAGTAGATAATTTAGGTGAATTTGTAGGTACTGAAGCGGAAGCAACTCAAGCTAAGAATGAAATCTTAGAGGTTATGCAAGCGATAAAAGATTATAATGTAGATGCTCACATGTCAGTAAAATTAAGTTCTTTAGGTGGCGTGTTCGATACTGAGTTAGCTTATGAAAATTTAAGAGAAATATTATTAAAAGCAAATGAATTTAATAATATGCATATTAATATAGATACTGAAAAATATGACAGTTTACAACAAATCAGAGAAGTGCTGGGTCGATTAAAAGGTGAATTTAGAAATGTAGGTACAGTTATCCAAGCTTATCTTTATGATGCCGTAGATTTAATTGAAGAATACCCTAATTTGAGATTACGTCTAGTTAAAGGTGCTTATAAAGAAGATGAAACGATTGCCTATCAAACAAAAGAAGAAATCGATGCAAATTACATAAAAATTATTGAAAAACGTTTGTTAAACGCCAAAAATTTCACATCAATTGCAACACATGATGATAAAATTATAAATCACGTTAAACAGTTTGTTAAAGATAATAATATAAGTAAAGACGACTTCGAGTTTCAAATGCTATATGGTTTCCGAAGTGATTTAGCAGTCGATATCGCACGTCAAGGTTATCATTTCACTATATACGTACCATATGGTAACGATTGGTTTGGTTACTTTATGCGTAGATTAGCTGAACGTCCTCAAAACTTAGCGCTTGCGTATCAAGAATTTGTTTCAACTGAAACACTTAAAAAAGTAGGTATCTTTAGTGCACTTGGTATTGGTGCCATTAGCTTCATTTCTGGAATTAGAAAATTAAAAAATAGATAATAAATCTACCGATCCATCATTTTACCAAATGATTGCCGAATCAAATTGAATGATTGCTATAAATTTTAATTAAACATAAGAAGCCATGGACACGTTAGTAAATAAATGTCCAAGGCTTAATCATATATTTTAAAATTGATTTAGTAAATTGGCCATTTCAATTGCACTAACAGCTGCATCGGCACCTTTATTTCCTGCTTTTGTACCTGCTCTTTCAACTGCTTGCTCGATACTTTCTGTAGTTACTACACCAAAAATAACAGGTGTGTCTGTCGCATCGTTAGCTTTAGATACCCCTTTTGCAACCTCGTTACATACATAATCATAATGCGTAGTTGCACCTCTAATAACACAGCCTAATGTGATAACAGCATCATAATCATCTTTTTGAGCTAATTTTTTAGCAACGAGTGGAATTTCAAATGCACCTGGTACATAGGCAACATCTATATTATTTTCGTCAACACCATGTCTAATTAATGTATCTTTAGCACCATCTAATAATCTGTTCGTAATAAAATCATTAAATCTACTAACTACAACTGCTATTTTTAAATCCGTACCTACTAATTTACCTTCAAAATTCATAATGAAAACCTCCTATATTAAATGTCCCATTTTTTCTTTTTTCGTTGTCATATAATCATGATTATGTGGCGTTTCCGGTACAATAATTTCTGTACGGTCTGCCACTTTGATACCATACTCTGATAATCCTTCAAATTTCTTCGGATTGTTACTTAATAAGTTAACTTGTTGTACGTTAAAATATTTTAAAATTTGAGCTGCAATATGATAATCTCTTAAATCTTCATCAAAACCTAATGCTAAATTAGCAGTGACAGTATCATGACCTTGTTCTATTAATTCATAAGCTCTTAATTTATTAATTAAACCAATACCTCTTCCTTCTTGTGGAAGATATATAATTAAGCCACCCCGATTATTAATGTACTGCATAGCTGCTTCGAGTTGAGCGCCACAATCACATCGTTGACTATGAAAAATATCACCTGTTAAACATGCTGAATGTATTCTTACGTTTTCAGTTGCACGAGGTTTACCTTTAGCAAGAACAACAATCTCTTCATCCGTATACTCTGATTCAAATCCATACATTTCAAATGCACCATAATCAGTAGGCATTTTAACATGAGCTTTTAATTCAACTTCTGAAATATTACGCTTACGATAATTAACTAAACTTTCAATTGTAATCATCTTCAAACCATGTTTATCTTTAAATTGTTGTAATGCGTCACCTTTCGCCATAGTGCCATCATCATTCATAATTTCACATATAACACCTGCTGGTTCTGCACCAGTTAGTCTTGCCAAATCTACGGCTGCTTCAGTATGACCTTTACGTTCAAGTACACCTTTATCTTTAGCAATTAACGGAAACATGTGACCTGGTCTATGAAAGCTATCATGCGTTGATTGAGAATTGATCAGTGCTCGTGCAGTAGCCATACGGTCAAAGGCACTAATTCCTGTTGTTGTCGTTACGTGATCGATACTTACAGTAAAATTTGTTCCATAACCATCTGTATTATGGTCTACCATAGGCATTAAATCTAATCGTTTCGCAATTTTACTACTAATTGGTGAACAAATAAGTCCTCTGCCCTCTTGAGCCATAAAGTTTATCGTATTATCATTCATCCATTGAGTGATGGCAACTAAATCACCCTCATTTTCACGATTTTCATCATCTACAACTATAATGCTACTACCACTTTTTAATGCTTCTATTGCATCTTCAATTGCGTCAAATTTCATTTAAATACGCCTCCTAGAAACCAAATGCTTTTAGTTTATCCATGGTTAACTCTGAATTATTTCTACCTACAATATTTTCTACATATTTGAACAATACGTCTGTTTCTAAATGAACATTATCGCCAATTTTTTTAGAGGAAAGTATAGTTGAACGTCTCGTCTCGGGAATTAAATGAATATCAAAACTGTCATTGCGTAAATCAAATACGGTTAAGCTCACACCATCAACAGTAATTGAACCTTGTTTCACCATCTGCTTAAGAATATTTTGCGATGCTTTTATGGTTATAATCCTTGAGTTAGCTGTTTCATTTACTTGTGTGATAACTCCTTTATCATCAACATGTCCTAATACGAAATGTCCGCCAAATCGCCCTTTCCCTAGCATTGCTCGCTCTAAGTTCACTTCATCATTTTGTTTAATATGAGATAGATAGGTCTTATCTTCAGTACCTTTAATTACTTGTACTGTAAAGTAACTACTTTGAAAATCGATGACCGTTAAACACGCACCGTTCACACTGATAGAATCACCGATATGTATATCTTCTAAAATGTTATGACAAGCAATATCTAATGTTCTAACAGATTGTTGAGTGCGAATATTTTTTACAGTACCTATTTCTTCGACGATACCTGTAAACATGTGTATTCACTTCTTTCGCAAAGTCATTTTTAAATTTTGATTAATTAACTCGGTAGAAATAATTTCAAATTGCGTAGTGTCATTCAAGTCTATAACATCATTCGTTTGATAGAATTGATTTTTACCTGAACCACCTATTAATTTCGGGGCGTAATAAATAATAAGATGGGTTACATAATTAGATTGGAGAAATTCTGATGTAATTTGAGGGCCCGCTTCAATTAATAGTTTGCCGAAGCCTCTCTTATATATATCATTTAATATATTGTCTAGTGAACAATGTTCAAAAAATACAATTTTAACGTTGTCGTGTGGACTTTTAAGAGTAGCATCTTGTGTGTAAATGATAATTTCACTTAAATTATCTTGAAACAGTTGTTTAGTAAAATCAATATGACCACTTTTGGATAAAATAATGCGTGCCGGATTTTTACCATCAATCATACGTGTCGTATATTGTGGGTTATCCGCATCTAAAGTACCTCTACCCGTCAATACAGCATCATGCGTATGTCTAAGATGATATACATCCTGTTTAACTTCTTTATTCGTTATCCACTGACTTTGGCCATAGTCTGTGGCTTGCTTACCATCAAGTGATACAGATACCTTCATCGTAATTTCAGGTATATGTTGATTTTTTGCTCTGAAAAAGTCTTTATATAATTGGTATGCTTCATCAGAGTGTTGATACTCAACATCGATTCCTGCTTTTTGTAAAATCGCGTCACCTTCTGACGGTAACGTGGAATCTTTCACAGCATAGATTACTTTACTAAGTCCACATTCGATAATTTTATTAACGCATGGTGGTGTTGACCCATAATGCGTGCATGGTTCGAGCGAAATATAAATTGTACCGCCTTGTGCTAAATCTTTAGCCATATCTAATGCTTGAACCTCAGCATGCTTGTCACCTTGTCTTAAGTGAGCACCAAGTCCAACTATCCGACCATTTTTAACTACAACTGCACCAACTGGTGGGTTAATTCCTGTTTGGCCTTCTACCATTTGTGCAAGTTGTATGGCATATTTCATAAAATAACTCAATTCATCACCTCATTATATAAAAAATCCCTACACCTTAGTTATTGTAACTAGGGCATAGGGAGATTACATATATTCAAATAAGCATATCTATTTCACTAAATGCATATGCTTAATAAACGCCGATTTAAAAATAAGACGTCTTCATTCTTTCTCCCATCCAGACTTTAACTGTCGGCTCTAGAATCTAACTAGATCAGCCACCAAAGATTTAAAATAATCTTTGGCAGGTCGCAGGCTTAATATACTGCCGGTTGGGAATTTCACCCTGCCCCGAAAGAATTATTATGAAATTGTGAATACTACTGAGTTAATGTAGTTTAGCTACTACAAGAATTATCATACGCTTAATTTTTGAAAATTACAATCAAGTAAAACACAGATAAATAAACTAAGACACTAAATGTGCATTTTATTAAAATATGGGTAAAAACATCTATTCATCGCCATCGATGTGATCGAATTGGCTTTGTACTTCATACATATATTCAACTGCATTGACTGCTTGATCAACTATCATTTTAACGCCATTCCGAAGCTTATTAACCCCATTTGTAACCTGACCTATAGCAATCATGTTATTTAATGTTCCATATCGTGGGCTAATAACTTGGTTAGTTTCGGGAATAATTTGAATCCCTCCCATTGGATGAGATTGGACGATTTGTCGGTTTTCTAAGTTAAGAATAAGTTGATCATCTTCATCTAAATCTGATAAATGCGTTTTAGAGCCTGTTGAATTAATAATGACATGGTGCGGATAAATTGTACTATCATCTTTAAATTTTAAATTGAAACAATTATCTTTATATTTAATATCTTCTAATCCCGCTTTAACGATTAAAGATTTATTTTTAATAAGCTCAATGACAAGTTTAGCCGTACGTGGTGGCATTGGATTAGAGTTCAGTTGAATGATTTTTGTGAAACGTCTATCAAATTCTTTTTGATCTTCACGACTTAAACTATTCCATATCCAATTTAAGTTCTCTTTAACATTTTCAATAAGACTTTGAAATACACCTAACTCATCTGGATGCTCTAAATCATATTGTAAGTCACGAATTGTATCACCTGTACGTCGATAAACCATCTTTTCAAGATCAATTTGATAATCCTTACATTCAGCTTTAAACAAATCAAAAGCAACTTGTAAAGGCATATTGCCATAATGTTGTGTCTTTACTTCATTAAATTTTGATTTTGTTAAATGTTTAAAGTTTGTCGCTTTCATATTCCCTCTAACACTAGGTAAATTTGCTGAGCGACTCGTCATTGTAATTGGTAATTTAGGATGATGAGTAGCCACATAGCGCACAACATCCAAGCTAGCTAACCCTGTTCCTATAATAGCAATATCATCATCTTGAGACACGTCATCTAGCGTATTATATGTAGGATAAGGATTTTGTATGTATCCTTTCTTACCTTTTAAATGATATGGATCATGGTATGCAAAGGTGCCAACAGTAAGAAAAATATAATCATATGCCTTCCATTCTTTCATATCTTCTGATGTACACACAAAGTATTTGATAGTTGTTTCATCTATTTCTGAATTTGTAAAAATTTCATGTACTGGCTTATTTATCACGGATAAATTATCGTACTTCATTTCATACGTTGATAAATAGGACTTCATGTAGTGACCGAAAACAAATCGAGGTAAATAAGTTGGGTTTTCAAATTTAAATGTAGCTTGTGCCTGGTACCATTTCCAAAATTCTTCATCATCATCTAAATTCAAACTCATATTTTTAGTAGGTAAATTAATTAATAACTGACTACTATCATTTTGAAAAGGTACACCTTGCCCCATATTCTTTTCATTATCATAAACATCAACTTTTAAGTTTTTAAAATTATCATGTTTTACTAGTTGTCTTAAAACACTTACACCAGCCGTCCCCATTCCAATTATTGCAACTCGCATGTTTAACATCATCCTTCAAATCTTCTCAAATTTTTATAGATTATTATAGTATTATATCAATAAGTTCATATCGTTAAAATGATTTATACTCATTGACACTATTGCCACCCCTTATTACTTTTAACCATGAAATTATATGTTAAAATCTTTGTATTGAGGTGAAGTCAATGAAATTTTTACTGAAAGTCGCTCTCGTTTTTGTTATAGCTTTTACTTGGTTAAGCAGAAAAAATAAAGCGGAATAATAGTATAAGACACAGAAAACCCAATCTCCACTCATATTTATGGAGATTGGGTTTTTTTAATTATTTCTGATGTTTATTATCGTCCTTGTAAACATAAAGTTTAAAGTATTTACCTTCTGTTTTCATTTCTTTATAGAAATCTGAAATAATTTCAGCATTACTTTCTGCCCACTTAATGTCTGTAGCGTATTGATGTTCACCAGGATTTTTAGGATTCCATCTCATGCTATATAATGTGTTTTGATCATTATGTGATAGGAAATGACGATGGATAAAGTCAGCCCCACCTTTAATAGCTTTATCAGGCGTATCCCATCCATGTTTTTTAGCATATTCAGCACCCGTTTTAATTGGGTCGCTATCTAGTGCACCTACACCATAGAAGTTATAATATTTTTTTCCATCTATTTCAACACCATTAGCTAAATCACTTTTTACTGAACCAGTTTCTAATAATGCATGTGAAATTAAGTATACTTCGTTTACATGTTTTTCTTTAGCTGCACTGATAAATGCGTCGGTATGCTTTAATAGTGTAGGTCTATCAAACAACATACGTTTAATACGATTTTCATCAATACCTTGATATTTAGATAAATCTAAGAATTGATATTTTTGCTTGTCATTATCGATAAATTTGCTACTATCCATTGCAGCTTTAATTTCGCTCGATGAAGCATCTCGCCAAGCTGTATTATTTTTATTTGAAACTTGTTGACTTGTGTAGTTATCAATTTGTTTTTCTGCAGCCTTATCAAGTGTGACATTTAAATGTTCTACACTTTCTTCTTCATTGACTTTCTTAAAAAATATTTGGTCAGAAATCATTGAAAAGAAGACAAAACCCGCTGCTACTAAAACAATCAGTAGCCCCACTAGGCCTATTATTGAGCCTTTTTTGTGCTTCGTCATATTCACACCTCTTAGGTCATTGTTGTAATCTTATTAAAAGTCTTTCATGATAATAAAGTTTAACATTATTAATACCGTTAAACAATTTTATAATTGCAATGTTACATATTCATAAAATAAAAGTAATCAAAATGAAACTTTGCAAAATAAAAAGTAATGAAATAAATAGAATTTCATTACTTAAATAGTCATTTGTTAGTGAACGTTTTACTTATTTGCATTACGATAGTCCATCATAATGAAACTCGCTGCCTGTGATCTATTCTTATAGTAATATTGATTTAAATCAATTGTGCCTTCAATTTCACCATCACGATACATCATTTCATTAGTGAAATTATTAATCATTACAAATTCTGAGCGATCTCTAATAATATCTAAATCATCGTTTCTCGCAAAAAAATGCTCAAGATTTAAATGTGCATAGTCCAAATTTATACCTCCCATGTATTGGATTGGCTATAAGCCTTATTTATTTTCGAATGTTAGGTATCATCTTATATAAATGTCATATTCTTTACTTTGACAAGAATTTAGACATGTTTTAGCTAGTTTAGTCATTCTATGTTTACTATTTAACACCTATTTATGAAATTACGCAAATGATAATTCATCTTTTTAAGATTATATTTTAATTATCCGGAAATTCATTTATGCGCATAAACAAGGAGCGTCAATGATTTATATTGAATTTTGATGAAATATATATCAAACACCATAGAATTATTCATTATCTATTAAAACAATATCACATAACGTATAATTATGATGAATTTTATCAATTATTGTTAATAAAATTCTGGGAATTATCTCAATGTTATGATTGTACATCAAACATTTGCCTATCTTCTTTTCTTTATACACGTTTAAAATTTTATCTTATAGATATTTTTAGAAAAGAAAGCCTGAGCCCAGAAACGACAAGTACTGATGAAGTTCAAATTTCCCCATATGATTGCTTTACTTTCGAAAACTTAATCCATTACCGCAAAGATATCTCTCAACTACTCAATCATAATGAATTAACGTGGTTCCATTATTTTATGCAAGGTTATAAACAATATGAAATTGCAAAATTAATGAACATGTCTATTTCAACTATTAAAAAGTATAAATCCTCTACTATTAAAAAGTTCCACGCTTATGTTCACGAAGGTGTTTAAATTGTTACCACATAATACGTACCAATTATTATATATTCAAACATTGACTGGTAGTTCGCTCAAAACAAAGTGTCGTTTTAAGTCGTATGAAATGGTTCTGCCTTTTCCAATAAAAAAGGTACTAACTTATTATCTTGAGCAACATAACAAATCATATTCACAACAGTTAAAAGTTGGCAAGCGTTTGTTGGCTATTAATAAATTAGTACCTATATATATTTCTAATAATGTTATTTTATTTCCTATCAAGCAACAACGGGCACCACTTCAACTTTATATAAATGCTGTTGCTATCATTGGTTTATGTTCTGACCTTGAAGGAACTATCGTTACGTTTGAAAATAATGTACAACTTAAAGTCGATGAATCTTATACTTTACTTTATAAAAAATGGCAAGAAAGTACATTATTGTTACATTTAATGCATAAATCGACATATATTTCTTAGAAAAATATACATCCGAAGTTACTTGTTAAACTTATATTCTAATAATTTCTTAGTAAAATAAGCTGTGACAGATTTTATTAAGTAAAGACTCACTAATGCTAGTAATATAGCCCCAATTAATATCAAGATAACATTGATGACTGGCATTGAAACTTGAGGATTGATAAAGAAGTTTACCGCAGTAAGACTAGTAATAAAGCCTGCTAAGAATAGCCCCAATAATAACGCATATAGTAACACCATACCAATTAACAGAAGAAGCAAAGTTAAACTAGATACTTCTTTTTCTTTGTATATATGTTGTTTCAAAAAATGATTGGCAAATTTAACCGGTTTATTATATTTCTTTGCTTCATTTTCTCCAGATTGAATTTGACTATATTCTTTTAACTTTTCTTCTAATAAATTCTTTTCTTTTTTATTTAAAAACCACAACTGTTTTTTTACTTTTTGTTCGAAGACTACTTGTTTCATTTCTAGTTGTCGCGCTCCTTTTTTTCAAATTCTCATAAAGCTTAGCGAAATTTAAGATTAGAAACAAGTTAATTATTATAAAAATGTATAAAAATCGCCCTGCACAAATCAGATTTATGATAATGATTGTTATCTAATTATCTTATAATTAGACAATTTAGTTAGCATAACCTTGATTGTACAGAGCTTGATACCTCAATTTAAATTAAATTTTATAAAATTGATAAACCTGAACTTTTTATATCTTTCGCAAAACCTTGAACAGTATCTATTGATAATTCATTAATATCTCTACCTAGATTTGTATTAACTTTCTTAACGACATCAGCTGGACATGTAATAATATCCACACCAAGTTGATCAGCTTGAATAACATTAAATGTTTCACGACAGCTTGCCCATAATAATTTAACACCATCTTTGCTATGCGCAACTTCAACTGATTCTTTTACTAATGGAAGTGGATCGACACCTGTATCAGCAATTCGTCCAGCGAATACTGAAATGTAAGTTGGTACGCCTGCTGTTACTGCTTCAGTAATTTCTTTGACTTGTTCAATAGTATAAACTGCAGTTACATTTAGTCTTACATTATCAGCAGATAATTTTTTAATAAGTGAAATTGTAGATTCACCTTTTGAGTTAACAACTGGAATTTTTACGAATACATTATCACCATATTGTTTAAGAATTTCAGCTTCTTTCTCCATTGTTTCTAAATCATCAGAAAAGACCTCAAATGAAATAGAAGCATCTGGGATTTCGCGTACTGCTTCCTCTGCAAAAGCTTTATAGTCTGTTACACCAGCTTTTGCCATTAAACTAGGATTAGTTGTAAATCCATCAACCTCTTTATTTTTATATGCTGCTTTCATTTGTTCAATATCCGCACCATCTGCAAATACTTCTACATTAAGTTTAGTCATAATTAATTTCCTCCTGATAAAAATATTACGAATATAGTAAAGTTCCATCACTATGGAATCTTAGCATTTTATGTATCTGTTATTGCCTAATATGATGTATGAACTACTTCGCTATATTAAATAATTATAAATTATTTATATCATTCTTATTCAACCTTAGCTAATGTTTTGCTTTTATTAGAAAAATAAATATAACTTCAACACGGCACTGTTACAACAGTGTTGAAATATGGTAATATGATTAGATGATATTATGCAGGAGGAACATTATGTCAAAATCAAAAAAATACTTCTATATTTCAATAATATTACTAATTATAAGTTTATATTTTAATACATTTAATCCATTACTTAGTCAACAAATAACTTCCGTTAAATACCTACTTATTGCTTGTAGTATTGTAAATGTTATTATTCTAATTGCTTCAATTATCTTTTCAGACAAATCGATTAAACACTTAGGGGATCGTCGAGGTTGGATCAGAGTTGCTAGCAAATTATTGCCAATAATTATTTTAATCGTTATTTTATTCCATATATATGCTTCAGTAAAAACATTTGGCATTTTATCTCAATATTTAGGTTAATTTACTAATAGTTTTTAAAAATAGCAAACTTAATACTTATTAAAAATGTATTTTATAAAGAATAGGTGAAAGTAATGCAATATATATTTGTTTTAATTGGTGGTATGGTTGGAGCATTATTAAGATATTCACTCACATTTATTAATAACGGTTCCGCTTTACCTATCGGAACACTGATTGCAAATTTAATTGGTGCATTTTTTATGGGATTACTATCGACGATTACTATTAAATTGTTTAAAGATAACCCAATGATAAAAAAAGGATTAACTACTGGCTTACTTGGTGCTTTAACTACTTTTTCAACTTTCCAACTTGAACTTGTAAAAATGGTTCACCATCACATGCTTGGTTTAGTTTTTATGTATGGCTTATTAAGTTATATAGGTGGCATATTGCTATGCTGGTTAGGCGTTAAGGTAGGAGGTCAGTCATCATGATTAACGTTTTATTAGTCATGTTTGGTGGCGGATTAGGTGCAGTAGTAAGAGCTTGGTTAACGGATTACGCTAAAGAACGATGGACAACTACGCTACCCATAGCAACTTTAGTTGTTAATATCATTGGTAGTTTTCTTATAGGATTAGTTTTAGGTCTCTCCTTACATTTGCAATGGTTTAGTTTGTTTTTTGTAACTGGTTTTCTTGGAGGATTAACTACGTTTTCAACTATGTCCTATGAGTTGGTAAATTTCTTATCTCCCAATTTTAAACCTGTTCAATTTATAGCATATTCATGTTTACAATTTATAATAGGTTTTCTAGCGTGTTACTTAGGTTTTATTATTTAATTGATTAAAAAACTACACTTCATCGGTTACCATACATTGTAACCGATGAAGTGTAGTTTTATTTTTCTTTCATTAATGACCTTCAAATGTATTTGGATCAGGACCGATTCTTTTGTCTTTATTTAAGTTATCAATTCGTTGCATTTGTTCATTTGAAAGCTCGAAATCAAATACATTAATATTTTCTTCAATTCGACTTGATGTTACCGATTTAGGAATAACAATGACACCATGTTGAATATTCCAACGAATAATGACTTGTGCAGCAGATTTGTTTACTTCTTTTCCTATCGCATTGAGCGTCTCATCGTCTAAAATTTGAGCATTCATAAAGGGTGACCAAGATTCCATATAAATGTTTTGTGCCTCTAAATATTTACGTAATTTACTTTGCGTAAAGTACGGATGAAATTCGACTTGATTTATTACTGGTTTAATCGATACTTGAGCTAATAAAGCTTCTAAATGCTCTGGCTCGAAATTACTTACACCAATATTTTTCACTTTATTATCTCTGTATAGATCTTCCATACCTTTCCACGTATCAATCATCACAGCCTCATTAACCCCAGGCCAATGTACTAAGTATAAATCCAAATAGTCTAATCCTAATTTTTTTATACTCATATGATATGCTTGAGCAACATTTGCACGTCCAAAATCTTCAAAATATAATTTTGAGGTAACGAATATATCTTTACGTTGTAACCCAGTTGCTTCTAAACCTTCTTTAATACCTTGTCCAACTTGTTCTTCGTTACCATATACTTTAGCCGTATCTATGCTACGATAACCAGATACGATAGCATGTTTAACTGCTTCTTTACATTCTTCATTATTCTCAACTTTAAAGGTTCCAAGTCCTACCTTTGGCATTGTGTGACCGTTGTAAAATTCAATTGTTTCCATACAAGGTACCTCATTTCTTATAAATTAATATTTATTTCTCTATTCCCAAATATAGTCCTCTTAAAAACGTTAATTCAATTTTAATGTGATTTTTTCATGAAAATAAATTTATACTAAAAATCCGAGACATGATGATGTCCCGGATTAAATATTAATTAAATGATTCAATTTTATTCATTACTTCTTGTAATTCATCAACGTTATATTGAATACGTCCATGGAATACAAATTTGTTAAAGAATTCGTCCAATTGTTCAGGTCCTACTAATACCTTTACACTTGAACTTTGAGCATAATTTGAAATAGTAACGTCGCCCTCATGTTTAGGGTTGAAGTATAATATTGCTGTTGGTGTGTATTTAGCACCTAACTCAGTTTGTAAATCTGATGCTAATTTTTCAATTGCAGCAAGCTGATTTGAATAATTAACAAATGATAATGATGTTTTATCCTCATTCTGATCAAGTACAAGCGTTTGAGGTGATTTCTCATCTAAGTCTAATGTATTAAAAACTTGTTCCATCATTGGTAATTCTTGGAATTGATTACCACTAATACCATTATATACATGGCCTTTTAGTAATTGAGAATCGATGATGTATAGTCCTGTTCTTGTTAAAACAAGATGGCTTATACGTTGTATATCATTGAATTCATTACTTGGGAGGAAGATATTAGCCATGATATGCATATCTTCTGGTCTAATACGTTTTTCATTAACTAAACGATTACGTATACCAATTAAGCGCATATCTGTAACATATTCACTTTTATTTTTAGAGAAAAGCTTTAAGGCATCGATTTCACGATCTTTACCACTTACAGTTGCCTCGTATGTTTCTTTTTGCTTTGTAACTTGCTTTTTATTTTCAATACGCTCTTTTTCAAGTGCTTCTTCATGAGAGGTTCTCATTTCTTTTTCTTTAAGCTCGTATTCTTCTTTAGTTTTCTGTTTAATATTATTTTTACTTTTTAATGCTAATAAAAATAATGCTAAGCAGATAATAGCAATAACAATTGCTACTACTAAACCTATTTCGGTTGGTCCAAATGAATCCATTAAATCAACGCTCCTTTTATACTTTCAATAACTCTAATTATAATAAAAATTGATGATTATTTCGACATAAATTACATCAAATTATTTTAAGCGTTTATTAAGCTTGGACAGCATCTTTTAACACATTTACTTTATCTAATTTTTCCCAAGGTAATAATACATCTGTTCTACCAAAATGACCATAAGCAGCTGTTTGTTTATAGATTGGGTGTTTTAAATCTAACATCTTAATGATACCGGCTGGACGTAAGTCGAAGTGCGCTCTTACTGCTTCAACTAATTGTGCTTCTGATACTTTACCAGTATTAAATGTATCAATAGAAATAGAAACTGGTTCAGCGACACCAATTGCATATGCTAATTGTACTTCACATTGATCAGCTAATCCTGCAGCTACGATATTTTTAGCTACGTAACGTGCTGCATATGCTGCTGAACGGTCAACTTTAGTTGGATCTTTACCGCTGAAACATCCACCTCCATGACGTGCATAACCACCATAAGTATCGACAATAATTTTACGTCCTGTTAATCCAGCATCGCCTTGAGGTCCACCAATTACAAAACGCCCTGTTGGGTTAATAAAGAATTTAGTATCATCATCAATTAATCCTTGAGGGACAGTTGGGTAAATAACATGTTCTTTAATATCACTTTGAATTTGCTCTAATTCAACATCATCAGCATGTTGAGAAGATACGACGATTGTATCAATACGCTTTGGTTTATCGTCTTCATCGTATTCAACTGTAACTTGTACCTTTCCATCTGGACGTAAATAATCTAAAATGCCATCTTTTCGAACATCAGATAAACGTTTGGCAAGTTGGTGTGATAAGAAGATTGGTAATGGCATAAATGTTTCTGTTTCATTTGTAGCATAACCAAACATTAATCCTTGATCTCCAGCACCAGTAGCTTCAATCTCTTCTTCCGAAATATCATTTCTATATTCAAGTGCTTTATCTACGCCTTGTGCAATATCAGGTGACTGTTCGTCAATAGCAGTTAAAACAGCCATCGTTTGGTAATCATAGCCGAATTTAGCACGAGTATAACCAATACCTTTGATTGTTTCTCTCACAACCTTAGGGATATCTACATATGTAGATGTTGAAATTTCACCAGAAATTAAAGCCATACCAGTAGTTACAGTAGTTTCACATGCGACACGTGCATTTGGATCATCTTTTAATATTTCATCCAAAATGGCATCTGATACTTGGTCAGCGATTTTGTCAGGATGCCCTTCTGTCACTGATTCTGAAGTAAATAAACGTTTATTATAAGTCATGTTTTGCTCCTTTTTATACCTATATTTACGAAAATTCTCTTTAAAATTGTGAGCTCAAAAATAAAAGAGCCTTCACACTATACATGATTGAGTGAAGGCTCTTAAACGTCCATTCGCTCTTATCGTTCAGACCATATTTGTCTGCAAACGGTTTGGCACCTTTCTTTATTAAAAAAGAGGTTGCTGGGTTTCATTGGGTCCATGTCCCTCCACCACTCAGGATAAGAGAATCCGTTAAGAACTATACTACCTAATTCACTTATCAATGTCAATTTTGTTTTCAAATGTTTTTTTGTCTTTTCCAGGTGGATTAATTAACCCAGTATGTTATACTATTTCAATGTAAAGGCTTACAATTAAATAATTATATATTATACGCTGGAGGGATTGGGTATGTCAGTAGATACATACAGCGAAACACCAAAACTTAAACACTTATTAGAAAAAGAGAGCTCATTATTTCAACTTTCAACAACACAACTTTACTACAAGATAATGGCTAACAACGAAGGTGAATTAACTGAACTAGGTGCTATTAATGCAAGTACAGGTAAATATACTGGTCGTTCACCTAAAGATAAATTCATCGTCACTGAACCTTCTTACAAAGATAATATTCATTGGGGTGAGATCAACCAACCAATCGATGAAGAAACTTTCTTAAATCTTTACACTAAAGTTTTAGATTACCTCGATAAAAAAGATGAATTGTACGTATTTAATGGCTATGCGGGAAGTGATAAAGACTCACAATTAAAACTAACTGTTATTAATGAGCTAGCTTGGCATAACCTTTTTGCACAAAATATGTTTATTCGTCCTGGTTCAAAAGAAGAAGCTGCTAAAATTAAAGCAAACTTTACTATTGTATCAGCGCCTCATTTTAAAGCTAATCCAGAAGTCGATGGCACTAAATCTGAAACATTTGTCATTATTTCATTTAAACATAAAACCATCTTAATTGGCGGTACTGAATATGCCGGTGAAATGAAAAAAGGTATCTTCTCAGTAATGAACTACTTATTACCTATGCAAGATATTATGAGCATGCACTGCTCAGCAAACGTTGGTGACAAAGGCGATGTTGCCTTATTCTTCGGTTTATCTGGTACTGGTAAAACAACTTTATCTGCATCACCTGATCGTAAATTAATTGGTGATGATGAACATGGCTGGAATAAAAATGGTATTTTCAATATTGAAGGTGGTTGTTATGCAAAAGCGATTAACTTATCTAAAGAGAAAGAACCACAAATTTACAATGCGATTCAATATGGTACTATTTTAGAAAATACTGTAGTAGATGAACGTGGCGAAGTTGACTTTGATGATAATACACATACTGAAAATACGCGTGCGGCATATCCAATTCATCATATCGATAATATTGTACTACCATCTAAAGCTGCACATCCAAATACTATTATTTTCTTAACAGCTGATGCATTTGGTGTACTGCCACCAATTTCAAAATTATCTAAAGCGCAAGCGATGTATCACTTCTTAAGTGGTTTTACTTCTAAATTGGCTGGTACAGAACGTGGTGTAACTGAACCAGAACCATCATTTTCAACATGCTTTGGCGCACCATTCCTACCACTTAATCCAATTAAATATGCAGATTTATTAGGAGAACTTATCGATAAACATGACGTTGATGTATATTTAGTTAACACTGGATGGACTGGCGGTAAATACGGTGTAGGTAGACGTATTAGCTTACACTATACTCGATATATGGTAGACCAGGCTATTAACGGTAAATTGAAAAATGCTGAATTTACTAAAGATGAAAAATTTGGCTTGAGTATTCCGGTAGAAATGGAAGACGTACCTAAAACAATCCTAAACCCTATTAACGCTTGGAGCGATCAAGATAAATATCGTGCTCAAGCAGATGATTTAATCCAACGTTTTGAAGAAAACTTCAAAAAATTTGGTTCAGAAGTTGAAGAAATTGCCAATACAGGCGGATTCAACAAATAATATTAATTAATAATATAGAAAGCACTCACTCGACGTATATAGCTCATCACTAGTGAGTGCTTTTATGATGTTTTTTATTTTAATCATTTATTAAGCCTAATATTTTTATATAATAAGTTTGCAATTATTGAGTTAATTAAGAAATCTCTTACCCCTACTCGGTATCTTTTATCGACTATTATGCACTGGGTACTAACCACGAATGCTCAAACAATTTTTAGCAACACATCTATTTAGAGTGTGCAAATGAATTTGAAGTTTTTTCTATTTCATTTGCTTCAATTTTATTCATCCAATCCATTACATAATTTAATGCTTTTGTCATAGCCTTTGGTCTAGGTACATGTCCTTCATCAAGTTGATAAAATGTATCATAGACCACACCTTTTTCTCTTAAATGTTCTTCTAAAAAGTATGCTTGATGAATACCTACTTGTTGATCTTTGCCACCGTGTACAATTAAAATTGGTGGACTGTTCTCATTAATTTTTTTAATAGCATCGCGTTGTTGATAGGCATTTTTATCTTTTTTGGGATGGCCAATCATACGTCGAAGCATCCCTCTTAAATCTACTCGTTCTTCATACATTAAATGAATATCAGACACACCACCCCAAATGATATAACTATCAACAGGATAATCTTGGAAAGATAACAGGCCTTGGATTCCTCCTCTTGAGAATCCAATCATATGTACATATGCATTAGGATACTGCAATTTTAATAGCTTAATAAGGTAGGTTACATCTTTTAAATCAGAATTAGCAAATTCATCTCGACCTTCACTACCATTGCTTCCTCTATAATAAGGACCAACCACTAAAGTTTGATCATCAGCAAACTGCATTAACCTTGCTGCACGGACACGACCGACTTGACCCTTACCGCCTCGCAAATATACAACTATTCTATGAACATGGCGATGTATTGGGCGCATTTGCAAGCCTTTAACTTTTAATCCATCAACTGTGTATGTAATTTCTTCAAACTGATGTGTATAGGATTCGATTGGCATTTTTTTAGTTGTGATAGAATCCAAGTTCAACCACCCTCTCTAAACATTTTAGAATAGCGTCATCTTGAATTAAATAGCTTTGTTGTTCTAAAGGAATATCCATAATTTCATTAAACAACAATGGCCCTCTCGTTTCTAAATAATCATTTTTCGTTTCTAGTGATTTTACTTTAATTACATATACGTCTTTTTTGAAAATAGAGGCATCATTCGTATGTACTTGATATTGTGCTATATAATGCACATGCGCAGCTATAACACCAGTTTCTTCATATAATTCTCTTTCAATTGCATCTTTACTTAATTCTCCGTGTTCAACCTTACCGCCTGGAAACTCAATACCTCGAATTTTATGTTGTGTAAATAATAATTGATTCTGAAAAATTGGAATAGCTAAAACATGGTTGCCATTTGGATAATCCTTATCCGTTTTATAATGCATTGTTACACGTCTATTATCTTTATCTATAAACTCCATGTTCCTCACTACCCCTTTCTTTGTGTTAAACTATTTAATAATTAAACTTCTTGTTGGAGGATTAAAATGTTTAAAAAATTATTTCTCGGCATTATACACATTTATCAGCGTTATATTTCACCAATGACCCCACCTACATGCCGTTTTTATCCTACGTGTTCAGAATATACAAGAGAAGCTATAGAAGTGTACGGCCCTTTTAAAGGCGGATATATGGGCTTCCGACGTATCTTAAAATGCCATCCACTTCATAAAGGTGGCTTTGATCCTGTACCTTTAAAAGAAGACAAGGATAAACATCATCATCACTAGTCGAAATCAAATAATTTAGATTTATCAATTTTAGGAGGGCTGAATGAAATCATGCCCTCTTTTAATTGTCCTATACCTTGCGTAAAATCTTCTTCAAAATAGTAGCCCTCAGGCGTTATATCTCCTGGATAATCCCCTAATTTTGCTAATAAGGCAGTGAAATAACGACTTAATCCATATTCATACATGCCACCAATAACGATTTTAATATTTTGAGCCTTTAACTTTTTAATAAGCGAACGTGCATTATCAATGCCACCAATTCTAAAAGGCTTTATAACCACCACTTTAATTGGAAATCGTTCAATAATAGATAATATTGACGCTTCATCAGTTGCCTTTTCATCAATTGCAATTGCTGGATAAGTATGAATCTCAAGTTTATCTATGTTTGCTAATTCTTTAAACGGTTCCTCTATATAAAGTATCGCTTGCTTGTCTATCTCTTTTATGTTTTCAAAATCAATCATATCCAAGGATTCATTCGCGTCTAATGCTAATTTATAATCATGTTTTAGTTGCCTATTCAGAAGCGAAATATCATTAATAAGATGATCCGACCATTTTAGTTTAATACGTTGCGGCTTTGTATTTTTTAAATTATCAAGTTGCTGTGAAGTTAATCCACTAATCGTCGCACCGTAATTAACTTCAAAACTAGGTAAATCATGATACATTTGATAAACGGCCATAACAACTGTTGATCTCGCTGAAGGTTGTTTATTAAGTAAATCTAAATATGGTTGCCACTCTTCAAACGTATTAAATCTCTTATTTAAGATTTGCTTTGCCCATTTCTCTAGCGTGGCCTTAACCGAAGAAATGGTTTCTTTATCATACCAATTGGTATCAAAAGCATTGCATTCCCCATAAAAAGATTGGTTATCGTCAGTTACAAACGCTACAATAAGGACTTTTCTATGAGTCATATTAGTTTTAGGCGTTAAGATGGGTGACTTAAATTTACCATTGTACTTGTAAAAATTGACTGCTTTTATCAACATACTATTATCCTCTATCAATCATTTTATTACGTTGTAATTTACCGGTAGATGTATATGGTAAATGCCCAACGCTATACAAAGCTTTTGGTACTTTATATTTGGCTAAGTGCATTTGTAAAAAGCTTGTTAAATCTTTTTCAGATATTTCATTTTCAGAAACGTAATAAAGAACCGGAACTTGTCCCCATGTTTCATCTTCTTGAGCTACACAAACTGCATCATCGATACCTTGATATTTTTTGGCGATAGTCTCTATCTCATAAGGATAAATATTTTCTCCACCACTAATGATCAAATCTTTGCGACGATCATAGACCATTACAAATCCTTCCTCATCAATTTCTGCTATATCACCCGTTTTAAAGTAACCATCCTCAAATGTATTTTTTAAGCCTTTGGGATAAAGATAACCATTCATCACGTTGTCCCCCTTGATAAGGAGTTCTCCATGACCATCGCTATTAGGATTTTTAATACGAACATGTACATTATCGCTAGGTTTACCCACTGTATCATAGCGTTGTGCTAACATATCAGGGCTAGCAGTTAAGAACTGTGAACATGTTTCAGTCATACCAAATGAATTATATATTGGTAAGCTATATTGCAATGCCTCATCGATTAAAGTAGATGATAGTTTTGCACCACCTAGCAATATTTTTTCTATTGAAAATGGTCTGTTCAATCCAGCATCCATAAGCCATTTAAGCGTTTGTGGTACTAAAGATACGTGTGTAGGTACTTCTTCTTTAATAATCGTTAACATCGCTTGTGTATTATATTTTTCGAGTATACGTACCGTAAAGCCCTCGATTATAGAACGTAATAAAACACTCAGTCCTGAAATATGATAAATCGGTAAAACAGCCAACCATTTCGTCTGTTGATCATACCCGAGACTTTCTTTACACCCCATAGCACTTGCATAATGATTTTTAAACGTTTGTGGAACTGCTTTTTGAGGACCTGTCGTACCAGATGTAAACATAATTGATGCAATACGATTAATATCAAATGTTTTGTCATTGGTACATTTAGGACATTGTTCTAATTCAGATATATGTATCACATTGAAATGTGATAAATGAAATGTTTGTGTTGTTAATATTGTATTTATATTAATAGAATTCATTTGATTTATCATTTCAGTTTCTGTTAAACGCGTGTTTAGCATTGCTATTTCAACATTAGCTAACCAACAAGCGTTAATAAGAACGATAGACTCCATATCATTCTTAATATATAAACCTACTCTATTCAGATTCAAAGAAAGCAGATGTTCTGATATTGAAAATGCTTTATCATATAATTCTTTAAACGTAATTGAATGATTTCCATCTGTAACTGCTACCTTATCTTTATTTTTAATACTTTGTTCTTTTAACCAAAAATCCACTGTTCATTCCTCCATTTAGACACATTATAATTATAACGATAATTTAGTTCGTTAGCATTGGTTGTGTTTAAGAAGCAGGATATCTAAATAACATCAACGTATAACTATAGAAATTTTAAGAAGCATTTCAACTATTAAATAATAAAAAAAGAGTTTAAAGTGATGATTACCACTTCAAACTCTAATTAGCTATGATATTCAATTATTGCCTAGCCTCATAGCGGGCTGGCCACTGTGTTCAATGTATTTAGTTTTATAAGTTCCACGCATTGTCGTCGACCTAAATATATTATAATATTTTTATATAATTAAATCAATGTTAATTTTAAAATAAATATCATCCTCTTATCTCCTTACTTAAATTCTAATTGATTTAAGTCTATACATTACCACTTACAAATAATAAAAAAAGCAAGGTCAACGTGTCAGAGAATTATTTTCTTGACACATTTTTGACACTTGCTAGCTTGAAAGCCTAATACAATAGGCTTATCGTATGGAGAGCAAGGGATTCGAACCCTTGAAACGCTTATGGCGCTTACACACTTTCCAGGCGTGCTCCTTCGGCCAGACTCGGACAGCTCTCCTCAATATTAGTTATATAATACATAAAAAAACAGAAGCGATATTTCACTTCTGTTTGTATGACTCCTACGGGACTCGAACCCGTGTTACCGCCGTGAAAGGGCGGTGTCTTAACCGCTTGACCAAGGAGCCATGGCTCCGCAGGTAGGATTCGAACCTACGACCGATCGGTTAACAGCCGATAGCTCTACCACTGAGCTACTGCGGAATAATATGATGGAGCGGGTGATGGGAATCGAACCCACAACATCAGCTTGGAAGGCTGAGGTTTTGCCATTAAACTACACCCGCGTAGTAAACGATTATGGGGCGGTTGAAGGGAATCGAACCCTCGAATGTCGGAACCACAATCCGATGCGTTAACCACTTCGCCACAACCGCCAAAATGATTGAATGGTTCAGGACAGAGTCGAACTGCCGACACATGGAGCTTCAATCCATTGCTCTACCAACTGAGCTACTGAACCTTAATAAGTAATGGCGGTCTCGACGGGAATCGAACCCGCGATCTCCTGCGTGACAGGCAGGCGTGTTAACCGCTACACTACGAGACCTATTAAAAACTATGTATTGCGGGAGGCGGATTTGAACCACCGACCTTCGGGTTATGAGCCCGACGAGCTACCGAACTGCTCCATCCCGCGCTAATATTATTTTACGTCTCAAAAATCAGTACTTGATAAGTATATCACTTTGCAATAAGTGATGTCAACACTTTTTTAAAATAAGTTTTACATTAGATTCATTAAAACTTTATATTTGAATGCGATAATGAATAAATAACTGTCGCCTTTCGAATACTTTATTAGTATATATAGTAACCCTTATATAGTCAATAACCATTCTAAAGTAATTTGTGTAAAAAAACGCTACATTTAAAAAATTCTAATTAAAGATACGAATTGGGTATAACTTTAATTTTAAAAAAGCTTCTAAACAATTACTTTAGCAATAACACTCTCTCCTCATTGTATACTAAAATTCTAGTTCCTAAATCCTTTTATTGCTTTTGCAATATAAAAATATAAAAGTAGATAAACTACATAGTCATATACTTTTGCATTTTATCTTGTAACTCTGAAAATGAAACAAAGCCTTCTTCTTCCAAAAAGTGTCCACCCTCTTCTACTATCTTAGTTTTACCATTTAATTCATCCATTAATTTAAGTGTTTCTTTATATGACACGTATGAATCATCTTTAGACGCTAATCCATAAAAGTGCTTCACCTTACTTTTAATATCACTATAATCGATTTGTATATGTTCTACTTTAATCGATTGATCGATGTCTACTGCATCTTCTTTAAAACCAGCAATACTAAAGAAACCAGCAATTGGCTGAATTACATTTAACCCCTCAATATATTTTAAAGTAGCTATTGAACCATATCCGTGAGTTATGAAATAGGTATCTGAAGATATGATATTGATTTGATGATTTAATTCTGCAACCCATGTATCAATCGATTTATTCTTGCGTTCATCTAAGTGAAATAATTGCACATCATAACCTTCTAATTCTAGGTTATGTTGTAACCACTTATACCAATGATTATGTGAATCCCCCCCTTTGGCAAGGGGGTTTTAATAATATTGCAAGCGGGAAAGGGACAAACCCCCCCCCGGGGGGAAAAACCCAATTTTTTCCCCCCCCCCCGGGGCCAAAAGGGTTAAAATTAATCTGTTTGTCAAAATCCCCAAACCCCGGCAAAGGGCCTTGGGGGCCCCCAGGGAAAATTAAACCCAAAAAAACCCTTTTAAAGTCATTTCTCCCAAATGACTGGCCCCAAAAATTTTAAAGGGGTTAAAAAACGGGTTCGAACCCCGGCCCCTTTGCTTGAAAGGGGTTTTAAGTGAGTTTTCCCCCCAATTTTTTTTGGAAAGTCCACCTGGGAAGTTTCCAATTTTTAAGGGGTAATTTTTTTTTTTTCCCGGGGGGGGAAAAGGGGGGGCCCTCCCATGTCCCCAAAAAAAGGTGTTTTTTAAAAAAGAAATTGTTTTTCGCAAAATTTTAAAAAAATTGTTTAATTTATGATTTTGCCCCCAAAAAGTTCCCCTCGAATATTAACCCCCCCTTTGGGGGTCAAAACCAATTTAAACCTGGAGGGGGGTTTTTTGGATTTTACCTTTGTTTTTCATAGCCCCAGGCCTTCCGCAACTGAAACCATTATGCCTCCCGGGCCTTTTTTAAAGGAATTCCTTTTCTTTTTAGCCCGGGGAAAACCCGCCCAGATTTTTCCCCCGCGCTACGTTTGGGGGCAAACCCCGGGGGACCAACCCCCCGGACGATACCGCCCCTCGGGGGGGGGCCCAAAACCCCCCCGGGGGGAAACTCTTGGGGAGATAAGCCTGTTATCCCCGGGGTAGCTTTTATCCGTTGAGCGATGGCCCTTCCATGCGGAACCACCGGATCACTAAGTCCGTCTTTCGACCCTGCTCGACTTGTAGGTCTCGCAGTCAAGCTCCCTTATGCCTTTACACTCTATGAATGATTTCCAACCATTCTGAGGGAACCTTTGAGCGCCTCCGTTACCTTTTAGGAGGCGACCGCCCCAGTCAAACTGCCCGCCTGACACTGTCTCCCACCACGATAAGTGGTGCGGGTTAGAAAGCCAACACAGCTAGGGTAGTATCCCACCAGCGCCTCCACGTAAGCTAGCGCTCACGTTTCAAAGGCTCCTACCTATCCTGTACAAGCTGTGCCGAATTTCAATATCAGGCTACAGTAAAGCTCCACGGGGTCTTTCCGTCCTGTCGCGGGTAACCTGCATCTTCACAGGTACTATGATTTCACCGAGTCTCTCGTTGAGACAGTGCCCAAATCGTTACGCCTTTCGTGCGGGTCGGAACTTACCCGACAAGGAATTTCGCTACCTTAGGACCGTTATAGTTACGGCCGCCGTTTACTGGGGCTTCGATTCGTAGCTTCGCAGAAGCTAACCACTCCTCTTAACCTTCCAGCACCGGGCAGGCGTCAGCCCCTATACATCACCTTACGGTTTAGCAGAGACCTGTGTTTTTGATAAACAGTCGCTTGGGCCTATTCACTGCGGCTCTTCTGGGCTTGCACCCTAAAGAGCACCCCTTCTCCCGAAGTTACGGGGTCATTTTGCCGAGTTCCTTAACGAGAGTTCGCTCGCTCACCTTAGAATTCTCATCTTGACTACCTGTGTCGGTTTGCGGTACGGGCACCTATTATCTATCTAGAGGCTTTTCTTGGCAGTGTGAAATCAACGACTCGAGGAAACAATTTCCTCTCCCTATCACAGCTCAATCTTAAGAGTGCCGGATTTGCCTAACACTCAATCTCACTGCTTAGACGTGCACTCCAACAGCACGCTTTGCCTATCCTACTGCGTCCCCCCATCGATTAAAACGATGCTAGGTGGTACAGGAATATCAACCTGTTATCCATCGCCTACGCCTGTCGGCCTCAGCTTAGGACCCGACTAACCCAGAGCGGACGAGCCTTCCTCTGGAAACCTTAGTCAATCGGTGGACGGGATTCTCACCCGTCTTTCGCTACTCACACCGGCATTCTCACTTCTAAGCGCTCCACATGTCCTTGCGATCATGCTTCAACGCCCTTAGAACGCTCTCCTACCATTGTCCTACGGACAATCCACAGCTTCGGTAATATGTTTAGCCCCGGTACATTTTCGGCGCAGTGTCACTCGACTAGTGAGCTATTACGCACTCTTTAAATGATGGCTGCTTCTAAGCCAACATCCTAGTTGTCTGGGCAACGCCACATCCTTTTCCACTTAACATATATTTTGGGACCTTAGCTGGTGGTCTGGGCTGTTTCCCTTTCGAACACGGACCTTATCACCCATGTTCTGACTCCCAAGTTAAATTAATTGGCATTCGGAGTTTGTCTGAATTCGGTAACCCGAGAAGGGCCCCTCGTCCAAACAGTGCTCTACCTCCAATAATCATCACTTGAGGCTAGCCCTAAAGCTATTTCGGAGAGAACCAGCTATCTCCAGGTTCGATTGGAATTTCTCCGCTACCCACAGTTCATCCGCTCACTTTTCAACGTAAGTCGGTTCGGTCCTCCATTCAGTGTTACCTGAACTTCAACCTGACCATGGGTAGATCACCTGGTTTCGGGTCTACGACCAAATACTCAACGCCCTATTCAGACTCGCTTTCGCTACGGCTCCACATTTACTGCTTAACCTTGCATCAGATCGTAACTCGCCGGTTCATTCTACAAAAGGCACGCCATCACCCATTAACGGGCTCTGACTACTTGTAAGCACACGGTTTCAAGTTCTCTTTCACTCCCCTTCCGGGGTACTTTTCACCTTTCCCTCACGGTACTGGTTCACTATCGGTCACTAGAGAGTATTTAGCCTTAGGAGATGGTCCTCCCAGATTCCGACGGAATTTCACGTGCTCCGTCGTACTCAGGATCCACTCAAGAGAGAATATATTTTCAACTACAGGATTATTACCTTCTTTGATTCAACTTTCCAGATGATTCGTCTAATATATTCTTTTGTAACTCCGTATAGAGTGTCCTACAACCCCAATAAGCAAGCTTATTGGTTTGGGCTCTTCCCGTTTCGCTCGCCGCTACTCAGGGAATCGATTTTTCTTTCTCTTCCTCCGGGTACTAAGATGTTTCAGTTCTCCGGGTCTGCCTTCTGACAAGCTATGAATTCACTTGTCGATAACACGACATAACTCGTGCTGGGTTCCCCCATTCGGAAATCTCTGGATCAACGCTTACTTACAGCTACCCAAAGCATATCGTCGTTAGTAACGTCCTTCGTCGGCTTCTAGTGCCAAGGCATCCACCGTGCGCCCTTAATAACTTAATCTATGTTTCCACCATATTAGAACGTAGTTCTAATGTTAAGAAACCTGTTATTAATCTTGTGAGTGTTCTTTCGAACACTAGCGATTATATTTTATGAATTCAAGCTTTTTTAAAACTCTAATTCACTCGGTTTTGCTTGGTAAAATCTAATTTACTTACTTATCTAGTTTTCAATGTACAAAATGATATGGTGGAGACTAGCGGGATCGAACCGCTGACCTCCTGCGTGCAAAGCAGGCGCTCTCCCAGCTGAGCTAAGCCCCCATATTTATTTAAAAGTGTTTAATGGTGGGCCTGAGTGGACTCGAACCACCGACCTCACGCTTATCAGGCGTGCGCTCTAACCAGCTGAGCTACAGGCCCATTAAATCACAAAATGTTTAAAATAAACATTCAAAACTGAATACAATATGTCACGTTATTCCTCATCTCTACGAGATGTTCCGAATATATCCTTAGAAAGGAGGTGATCCAGCCGCACCTTCCGATACGGCTACCTTGTTACGACTTCACCCCAATCATTTGTCCCACCTTCGACGGCTAGCTCCAAATGGTTACTCCACCGGCTTCGGGTGTTACAAACTCTCGTGGTGTGACGGGCGGTGTGTACAAGACCCGGGAACGTATTCACCGTAGCATGCTGATCTACGATTACTAGCGATTCCAGCTTCATGTAGTCGAGTTGCAGACTACAATCCGAACTGAGAACAACTTTATGGGATTTGCTTGACCTCGCGGTTTCGCTGCCCTTTGTATTGTCCATTGTAGCACGTGTGTAGCCCAAATCATAAGGGGCATGATGATTTGACGTCATCCCCACCTTCCTCCGGTTTGTCACCGGCAGTCAACTTAGAGTGCCCAACTTAATGATGGCAACTAAGCTTAAGGGTTGCGCTCGTTGCGGGACTTAACCCAACATCTCACGACACGAGCTGACGACAACCATGCACCACCTGTCACTTTGTCCCCCGAAGGGGAAAGCTCTATCTCTAGAGTTGTCAAAGGATGTCAAGATTTGGTAAGGTTCTTCGCGTTGCTTCGAATTAAACCACATGCTCCACCGCTTGTGCGGGTCCCCGTCAATTCCTTTGAGTTTCAACCTTGCGGTCGTACTCCCCAGGCGGAGTGCTTAATGCGTTAGCTGCAGCACTAAGGGGCGGAAACCCCCTAACACTTAGCACTCATCGTTTACGGCGTGGACTACCAGGGTATCTAATCCTGTTTGATCCCCACGCTTTCGCACATCAGCGTCAGTTACAGACCAGAAAGTCGCCTTCGCCACTGGTGTTCCTCCATATCTCTGCGCATTTCACCGCTACACATGGAATTCCACTTTCCTCTTCTGCACTCAAGTTTTCCAGTTTCCAATGACCCTCCACGGTTGAGCCGTGGGCTTTCACATCAGACTTAAAAAACCGCCTACGCGCGCTTTACGCCCAATAATTCCGGATAACGCTTGCCACCTACGTATTACCGCGGCTGCTGGCACGTAGTTAGCCGTGGCTTTCTGATTAGGTACCGTCAAGACGTGCATAGTTACTTACACGTATGTTCTTCCCTAATAACAGAGTTTTACGATCCGAAGACCTTCATCACTCACGCGGCGTTGCTCCGTCAGGCTTTCGCCCATTGCGGAAGATTCCCTACTGCTGCCTCCCGTAGGAGTCTGGACCGTGTCTCAGTTCCAGTGTGGCCGATCACCCTCTCAGGTCGGCTACGTATCGTCGCCTTGGTAAGCCGTTACCTTACCAACTAGCTAATACGGCGCGGGTCCATCTATAAGTGATAGCAAAACCATCTTTCACTATCGAACCATGCGGTTCGAAATATTATCCGGTATTAGCTCCGGTTTCCCGAAGTTATCCCAGTCTTATAGGTAGGTTACCCACGTGTTACTCACCCGTCCGCCGCTAACGTCAAAGGAGCAAGCTCCTTATCTGTTCGCTCGACTTGCATGTATTAGGCACGCCGCCAGCGTTCATCCTGAGCCAGGATCAAACTCTCCATAAAAATTTATGATGTTTGATTAGCTCATAATACTAAATAATGTTTGTAACATTTAAGTTACTGTTTGGAATTAACGTTGACATATTGTCATTCAGTTTTCAATGTTCATTTTTAAGCAATTACATTTATTTATTATATCAATAATCAATATCTTGTGTCAATAACTTTTTAAATTTTTATTGTTTGTAAATTTATAAGTTAAAACCTTAATTGATTATTTCAACAAATAATATCTTATAATGTTTTACTTTTAATTTCAATAGTCAAAATTACACTTTCTTAACATTAAGTTAATGTTTTTTACTTCTTTGAAAAGAAAATGTTATTCGTTTTTGACGACTTTTATATAATAGCAAGATTGTATTTCCACGTCAACGAATTATAAAAATAAATAAGTTTAATTTTTCACATCAATTGTACTTATTGGATTTTAGGAGTGTTTTTTATATATTATTTCTTCTTTTAACACTTTAAAACTAATTAAATACATGTAAATTGCTCATTATTGTAAACTTAATCAATCAATTTCACCTTAAAGATAACTTTATGCAAACCTTGCTATAATTTATTTTAGCAAACGTTACACCATTAAAATAAGTCAGTAGATCTTTGGAAAATAATCTACTGACTTATCGATTAGTATTTAATTATTTTAGCTGGATAAAATCTTATTGTTCTTTATCTTTACATTCTTTGCAAATACCATATATTTCCATACGGTGATGTGTTACATCGAACTCTGTTATATGTTGAGCAAGCTGTTCAACTTCATCTAATTGTGGATAATGAAAATCAACAATCTTACCACACTTTTCACATATGACGTGGTAATGATTATGTGTATTAAAGTCAAATCGACTTGAAGCATCTCCATATGTTAGTTCTTTAACGATTCCTATGTTTTTAAAAACTCTTAAATTATTGTAAATGGTTGCAACACTTATATTTGGAAAATCAGGTGAAAGTGCTTGATAAATTTCATCCGCTGTTGGATGTGAATGAGATGTGATTAGAAAACGAATAATTGCTTGTCTTTGTGGCGTAATACGTACACCAGCTTTTCTTAATGCAATTATTGATTCTTCAAGTTCGTGTTCTATTGATTCTAATTCCGCACTCATTGTGTTCACCATCTTTCTAGTTAATAATTATTATTACTTTATATTAATATAACTGTTTCGAAAGTTGAATGTCAATAAGTACGCTATTATTCCTTTAATATCCCTTGTCTAAATCAACTAGATTCTCATTTACACTGTTCTTATTGAGAAAATTATCTAAATTTCTTGTAAAGATTTTAGTGGCATCTTTTTTGATATGATTATCGTTCCCAGTGATATGTGCTGTAATCGTTATATTCGAAAGGTTATATAGTGGATTATCAGCTTGTAATGGTTCATTTTCAAACACGTCTAAATATGCATGGCGTATTATTTTATTTTTCAGTACTTTTAAAATAATTTCTTCTTTAACAATCGTGCCTCTTCCTACATTAATAAATAGGCTATCATCTTTCATCACTCTGAAATGTTCTTCTGTTAGCAAATGAAAGGTCTCTTCTGTTTCAGGTAACGTATTAATAACTATATCTGCTTCATTTAAAACTTTTTCAAGTTCATCAATCTTATAAATTTGATGAAATCCTTCTTTTTGCGTTCCAGATTTACTAATTCCGATAATTTCTGTGTCAAATGGCTGTAATAGTTTAACAGTATGTTGTGCTAGTGCACCTGTACCTAAGAATAGAACCTTTTCATTATTCAAACGCTTGCCAGTTAATCTAGAATCATATTTATGATTATATTGATTTAGGTATGATATTCTCATTTTTTTATAATCATCTAAGATAAATGCAAGAATGAATTCAGATAATTGTTTCGCTTGGACGCCTCTACTATTAGTCAAGATAATATTTCTCTCTTTTATATAATCTAATGGTAGACTATTTACACCTGTTGCATACCATGCAATCCATTTTAAATTCGGGCAAGCTTCAATAAATGTTTGGTTTAATTCACCATCATATCCTATTAGTACATCTATTTCTTTTTTGACTTCTTCAGGTATGTCACTTGCTCTTTTGAAAAAAGAAAAATCTACCTCTGGAAATTTCTCAACCATTTCGCGTTCCATATCACCTAATCTTTTTAAGCTAGCAACTTTCATCATGATTCACCCCAAAATTTGTTTTAGTTTCTCTATTTGAGTTTTAACTTTTACTTTTTCAATAACATCAATAATATATCCTTCTTCATCAATTACAAACGTAGTACGTACAATTCCCATACTTTCTTTGCCAAACGATTTTTTTAATTGATAAGCACCTACTCTATCAGAAAGCATAAATTCATCATCTACTAATAAATCGAAGTTAAGTGCATGTTTTGATATAAAATTTTGATGCTTTTTCTTAGAGTCACCGCTTATTCCATAAATCGTTACATTCAAATCATTAAATAACTCTATATTATCCCTAAAATCACAAGCTTCTGTTGTACATGTTGGCGTATTATCACGTGGGTAAAAATAAAGTATCGCTTTATTTCCTTTTATTGTTTCATTGGTAACCATTTCACCGTTTTGATTTTCTAAATTAAATTCTGGAAACTTATCGCCTTTACTTAACATAATCTCACCTATTTCTTAATATTGTTAGTTATATGATACGATAGTGATGAACATTATTAAAATAAGAGAGGTTGATACTTAATGAAATTCACAGAAAGTGAACGTCTCCAAGAATTATCGAATGAATATATATTAGGTGGAGTTAACTCTCCTTCTCGTTCATACAAAGCAGTTGGTGGTGGTGCGCCAGTAGTTATGCGTGAAGGTCACGGTGCTTATCTATATGATGTAGACGGTAATAAATTTATTGATTATTTACAAGCTTATGGTCCAATTATTACAGGACATGCTCATCCACATATTACTGAAGCTATACAAGATCAGGCAGCTAAAGGGGTATTATATGGTACTCCTACTGAATTAGAAATCGAATTTAGTAAGAAATTGCGTGAAGCTATCCCTTCACTTGAAAAGATTAGATTTGTAAACTCAGGTACTGAAGCTGTAATGACTACAATTCGAGTTGCACGTGCTTATACAAAGCGCAATAAAATCATTAAGTTTGCTGGATCATACCATGGTCACTATGACCTAGTATTAGTTGCTGCAGGTAGTGGTCCTTCACAACTTGGTTCTCCAGATTCAGCAGGCGTCCCTGAAAGTGTTGCAAAAGAAGTAATTACCGTGCCATTTAATGATATTGATTCATATAAAGAAGCTATGGAACATTGGGGCGATGAAGTAGCCGCAGTATTAGTAGAACCAATTGTCGGCAACTTTGGGATGGTAGAACCTCAACCCGGGTTTTTAGAAGAAGTAAATAAAATCACACATGATTATGGTGCATTAGTGATTTATGACGAAGTTATCACTGCATTCCGCTTCCATTATGGTGCTGCTCAAGATTTATTAAATGTATATCCAGACTTAACGGCATTCGGAAAAATAATTGGCGGTGGTCTTCCAATCGGTGGTTACGGTGGCCGTCAAGATATCATGGAGCACGTTGCCCCATTAGGACCTGCATATCAAGCTGGTACGATGGCAGGTAATCCTCTTTCAATGAGAGCGGGTATCGCACTTTTAGAAGTTCTAGAACAAGAAGGCGTCTATGATAAATTAGATAAACTTGGAAAAAGATTAGAAGATGGCTTACTTAAACTTATTGAAAAACATGATATCACTGCAACTATTAACCGCGTGTATGGTTCACTTACCCTTTATTTTACAAATGAAAAAATTACGCATTACGAACAAGTTGAAAATTCTGATGGAGAAGCATTTGCTAAATTCTTCAAATTAATGTTACATCAAGGAATTAACTTAGCCCCATCAAAATTTGAGGCATGGTTCTTAACTACTGAACACACAGAAGAAGATATTGATCAAACACTTGAAGCTGCTGATTATGCTTTTAGTCAAATGAAATAATATTAAATAATTAGATCCTACTAAATTGTTATTCAATATGACTGAGTAACAATTTAGTAGGTTTTTTCTTTCTTCATCGTAAAAACTTGTATAGATTACGTCTTCAAGTGTATACTGAATTAAAATATTATTTCTTAAAAATATACTTTAAAGGAGCGTTATCGTTGAGGCTGGGAGCTCGTATACTTAAAACTGGTATTGCTATTATCCTTGCTTTGTTCATAGCTTCTTTCTTACCTGATAATGTCGGTTTAAAATCAGTTGCAGGTATTAGTGCCATTGTTGCTATGCAACCTAATATTTACCGTTCTATTAAAACAATTTCTGAACAAGCGTCTGGTAACGTCATTGGTGCTATTCTTGCTGTAATTATGGTTACTATATTTGGTAAAAACATAGTAATAATGGGTGTAACTGTCATTTTATTAATCGCTATTTTATACAAGTTAAATTTAGCTCATGTTGCTACTTTAGCTGGAGTTACTGCACTTATAATCATGGGACAACACACTGGTTCATTTTATGTCGCAGCTGCTTTCAGATTTATATTAGTCATGATAGGAGTTGTAAGTGCTTCAGTGGTAAATTTAATATTCTTACCTCCCAAATTTGAAACAAAAATATATTATAATTCAGTTAATATCACTTCTGATATATTTATATGGTTCAAACTTGTATTAAATGACGCTTCTGACTATCATCAGATTAAAGAAGATGGTGAACAGATTGAATCACGTATTTCAAAACTGGAACAAATATTTAATTATTATCATGAAGAAAAAGCACTAACACGCAAAGCTGCTTTTCAACAAAATAGAAAGAAAATATTGTTTAAAGAAGTTGTAGGTACAACTAGACAGGCATATGAGGTACTAAATCGTATGGCAAGATATCAAAATGATTTGCATAACTTGAATCATAATTTAATTTTCCAGATTAAATTGGAATTAGACTCATTAATTGCTTATCATGAACAAATTCTTAAAAGCTTATCTAAAAAAGCACGTTATAATGTTGAACATTTTGATAATCAAATTAAAAATCCACAAAAAAAGGATCTCATGGATGCTTTTCAACAACAATTAATTCAAAATCCATACCAAGTTGAATATTCATACGCTAATATTATGCAAATCATTGCGGCCATAGAAGAATATCGTTATTTCTTGGAACATCTTGATCGTCTAAGATTAAGTTTCTTCACATATCATCGTAATGATACAGATATTGATATCGCAGATGAAGATTTTGACCTATAAAAACAAGAGTCTGGGACATAATTCCTAGAGAAATAGCCAGTAAATGAGTTTTAACAAATTCATTTACTGGCTTCTTTATTTACAATACTCCGTATTGTTGGCTCGCTTTCTTAGGGGACAGCTTCAGCCTGTAGTCTTCAGCTTGTCCTGTTCCCTCAAGAGTCTCGCCAAAATACTTTGTATTTATATGTAATTTTACATTGTAATACTTTAAAAAAATAAAGCACTTTCGTATAATTTAATAAACATCACTAAACTAAATTAACGAGGTGCCTTATGTATAAAAATTATAACATGACTCAACTTACTCTACCAATGGAAACTTCAGTTCTTATCCCCACAAATGATATTTCACGACATGTAAATGATATTGTTGAAACAATTCCTGACAATGAATTCGACGAATTCAGACATCACCGTGGTGCAACTTCGTACCATCCTAAAATGATGTTAAAAGTGATTCTATATGCCTACACACAATCTGTATTCTCAGGTCGTAAAATAGAAAAAATGCTTAATGATAGCATCCGAATGATGTGGCTATCACAAAATCAAAAACCTTCTTATAAAACAATTAATCGATTTAGAGTAAATCCAAAAGTAGATGCTTTATTAGAATCTTTATTTATTCAATTTTACAGTCAGTGTATAAAACAAAATCTTATAGATGATAAAGCTATTTTTATTGATGGTACAAAAATTGAAGCAAATTCCAATCGATATACATTTGTATGGAAAAAGAGTATTCAAAACCATGAATCAAAGATGAATGAGGATTCTAAAGCCCTCTACCATGAATTGGTAACCAATAAAATCATACCGGAAATCAAAGAAGATCATGATAATGAATTAACAAAAGAAGAAATAGATTTGATTGGTAGTCATTTAGATAAAGAAATCGAAGATTTAAACCAACATATCAACAATGAAAAATGTACTAAAACAAGAAAACAAATACGTCTCAAAAGAACTAAAATCAAAAAATACAAAAAGCAAATCAATGATTATTCTGAGCGAAAGTATCGATACGAATTTCAAAAATCTATTTTAAAGGATAGAAATAGTTATTCTAAGACAGATCATGATGCGACATTTATGAGAATGAAAGAAGATCACATGAAAAATGGACAACTTAAGCCAGGGTATAATTTACAAATAGCGACAAATTCCCAATTTGTTTTATCTTATAATGTGTATCAAAATCCAACGGATACTAGAACGATGATTCCATTTTTAAATTCAATTCAAGAGACCTACGGTCATTTACCTGAATATATTGTAGCTGATGCAGGTTATGGTAGTGAATCAAATTATATGGCAATTATAGATGACTTTAATCGAACGCCACTCATAACATATGGAATGTTTATAAAAGATAAAACTAAAAAATATAAAAGTGACATCTTTAATACTCAAAATTGGGACTATGACGAAATTAATGACGAATTCATTTGTCCGAATAATAAACGGCTAGGTTTTAAAAGATATGCCTATCGTCATGATAAGTATGGTTACAAGCGAGACTTCAAATTATATGAATGTGACGATTGTTCAGAATGTCCTCTGAAAAATCAATGTATGAACTTCAATTCAAAAACAAACAAAAAAATAATGAAGAATTATAACTGGGAATATTTTAAATCCCAAATTAACAAAAAGCTTTCAGAACCAAAAACAAAAAATATCTACAGTCAAAGAAAAATTGATGTGGAACCTGTTTTTGGATTTATGAAGGCTATTTTGGGTTTCACTCGGATGTCTGTCCGAGGACTCAATAAAGTCAAAAGAGAACTTGGTTTTGTATTAATGGCACTTAATATAAGAAAAGTAGTAGCTCAACGAGCTGAAAATAATCAAAAAATTTATAAAAAAGACAATTTCTATATTATTTCAATAGAAATTGTCTTTTATTCACTTATCCAAGAACTTTATGTCCCGGACTCTTATTTAAATTGTTATTGTTATTAAAGGTTTTGAATACTGTAAAGGTGTTCATAAGCACCTTTTTTAGCGATAAGCTCTTGATGGGTACCTGATTCAACAATTTCACCATTTTGCATCACAATAATTTTATCTGCATGTGTAATTGTTGAAAGTCTATGTGCAACTATAAGCGTTGTTCTATCTTTACTTAAAACATCTAACGCATCTTGAATAATAGCTTCACTTTCTAAATCAAGTGCAGATGTTGCTTCATCTAGGATTAATATAGGTGGATTATTTAAGAAAATACGTGCTATTGATAGTCGTTGTTTTTGACCACCCGATAATTTAACACCACGTTCCCCAACTTCTGTATCATAACCATCTTTTAAATTCATTATGAAGTCATGCGCGTTGGCCATTTTAGCCGCTTCAATTATTTCTTCTTCACTTGCATCTGGACGTCCTAGTAAAATATTTTCTCGAACCGTATCAGAAAATAAGATATTGTCTTGTTGTACTAAACCAATTTGATTTCTTAAACTACCAGTCAAGAAGTCTTTAATGTTATGGCCATCGATTAAGATTTCCCCTTCTGTAACATCATAAAAACGAGGAATTAAATTAATTAATGTTGATTTTCCGCCACCACTCATTCCTACAAAAGCTACTGTATCACCTTTATTGATATTCAAATTAATATTTTTAAGAATGGTGTTTTCATTTGAATTATATTTAAAACTGACATCTTTCAATTCAATATGCCCTTGTTTAATTTCAATTGGTTGTGCGCCAACGCCATTTTTAATGTCATAGTCTTCATCTATTAATTGGAATACCCTATCCATAGAGGCAAAACTTTGAGTTAACGTTGTAAATGAAGCTACTAATCTTCTTAATGGACCAAATAATTGTTCTAAATATCCAACAAATGCTGCTAGTGTCCCAACAGTAATAGACCCATTAATTGATAGGTATGCACCAACACCAATTACAATGATTGGACCCAAGTCAGTAACAGTATTAATTGCTGCAAATGAATACGCGTTCCATGATGTATGTTGAAATGCTCTTTTTAAGAAATGCTTATTCTTATGATCAAAATTTTTAGCTTCATTATCTTCAATCGCAAAACTTTTAATAACTGACATTCCTTGAACACGTTCGTGTAAAAATCCTTGTACTTCAGCCAAAGCTTGTGAACGTGTACGGGTTAATTGTCTTAAACGACCAAAGAAGAAATAAACAGTTAATATATAAAATGGAAAGATAAATATAGCTGCAAGTGTTAATTTAACATCTAAGAAGAACATAATACTTAGTGCAATAACTATTGTAATACAGTCTAACCATATATTCATCAATCCTGTTAGTATAAAATCTTTTGTTTGTTCAACATCGTTTATCACTCTTGAAATAACCTGTCCAACTTGGTTATTTGCATAGAATCTAGCACTTAACGCCTGCAAATGATTATATAACTGTTTACGAATATCATATAATATTTTATTACTTGTCCATTGTGCTAAATATTGGCGTAAATACTCAATTGGCGGTCTAACTATTACAAAGATAAATAAAGCAATACCTATAGCAACAGTAAGATGTTGGAATTTCTCATTAGTGTTTAAAACACCATTATTAATGACACCATCTATTGCATACTTAATTAATAAAGGAATTAACATGGGTATGCCGAATTTTATTATCCCGATGATAATTGTTGCAATAATACGATATTTGTATGGTTTAACGAATTCTAAATATCGCCGTATCATTTACTTCCCCCCTATGCGCTTTTCTTTTTCTGAAAATTAATAGAGGTTGAATACTTATTCTACAAAATGACTTATTTGTAAAAAAGTAATTTCAACCTCTGTTTATTATCACTCAAGTACTATAAAACAAATATGTAGCAATTACATCTTTTATGCTTAGTAATTACGAATCTTTTTATATCTTTCTTTCCAAACTTTAATAAAATCAGGCGCAAATGGACCTTTCTTTTGCTCAATCCATTGTTGTAAAATATCAACATTACGACGTAAAATAACATCTATATCATGTGGATAATTCATTTGATTCATATGTTGCTCATACTCATCCTCATCTAATAAATGATATTTACCATTAGGATAAACTTTAATATCTAAATCATAATCAATGTACTTAAGGGCTTCTTCATCACAAACAAATGGAGATGATAAATTACAATAATAATAAATTCCATCTTCTCTAAACATACAGATGACATTGAACCAATATTCTGAATGGAAATAAACAATTGCAGGCTCTCTTGTAATCCAAGTACGTCCATCACTCTCAGTAACTAACGTATGATCATTGCCACCAATAATAACGTGATCCGTACCTTTTAATATAGTGGTTTCCGACCATACTCTATGAATGTTACCATCATGTTTGTAACTTTGAATTTTTATATTTTCGCCTTCTTTAGGTATGGATTCTTTAACCATACTCCACACCACCTTTTAATATTTTCACATCATAAATTATAGCATAATTTTTACTAAGTCTTTAAAGATGAATGGTTTTCTATTCAAATAAATTATACCCACTTTATTTCAATATCATTCAAGTTTAACCATTTATAAATCTATAAATCTTATCCATTGAAACAGGCATTGTGTAGTCATCTCGATGGTTTAAGTCTAACCATGCCAAACTATTTTCCTTTAGTTCGTTCTCTTCTAAATCAATTTCATCAATTATACTATATACTTGTATATCCCATGTCATGTGCGTGAATTGATGTTTTAAATGAAAGACACTTTCCTCAACACAGTTTAATGTCTTATCTAATTTATTTTGCAATTGTTTAAAGGCATTTGGTTCTTCAAACATAGGAAATTGCCACATACCATTTAAGAGTCTTTCTTGTCTTTTTTCAATTAAATAATGACCCGCTTTATTTCTAATTAGAAAGACATTTTGTTTAATTGTTTTTTTCTTAGTCGTTTTTGTTTTTACAGGCAGGTCTAATACTGTTCCTTCTTTAAAAGCTTCACAATTCTCCTGAACTGGGCAAAATAGACATAGTGGGTTTTTAGGTGTGCAAATCAATGCACCAAGTTCCATCATTGACTGGTTAAATGTACCAGCATTTTCTTGAACATATGGAAGTAATTCTTGTTCATAAGCTTTTCGAGTAGATTGCAATTTTATATCTCTATCATCATTATTAATCCTACTCCACACTCTAAAGACATTACCATCAACAGTTGCTAAAGGATAATTAAAGGCAATACTCATTACAGCAGCTTGAGTATAGGGGCCTACTCCCTTTAATTTCCCAAATTGCTCTGGAGACGAAGGTACAATACCACCATATTGTGTATCTACCTCTTTAATCGCAGTATGGAAATTTCGTGCACGACTATAATATCCTAATCCTTCCCAATATTTGAGAACTTCATCTTCATCTGCACTACTTAAGTCTTCAATTGAAGGGAAACGATTGATAAATCTATGATAATAATCTATTACGGTTTTAACTTGTGTTTGTTGCAACATGACTTCACTAAGCCATATATAATAAGGATTGCTAGTTTCACGCCAAGGCATTTCTCTTTGATTTTTTTCAAACCAAGTAACTAAATTTTCTTTAAAAGAATGAACTGTTAACATTGTAATTCCCTTTCTAAAATTAAAAACTAAAATAATTTACAAGCGTATACTAAATTATTTTATCATTTAACAAGTGTCTTAATTTTGTTAATCCAATTTTTAGATTATAATATATATTAAATAAATATGAAAAGAGTGAACTTATATGGATACAGCCACACATATTGCTATGGGAGTCGGGCTAACCGCATTAGCTACGCAAGATCCTGTGATGGCTAATACGATGGCAGCCACCGCAACAACATTAATCGCTGGTTCTTTAATCCCAGATGGTGATACTGTTTTAAAATTAAAAAATAACGCAACATATATCTCCCATCATCGTGGTATTACACATTCAATACCTTTTACAGTTTTATGGCCTATTTTGATTTCATTTATTATATATGTCATATTCCCTGGTGTTGATACTACGCATATATGGTTATGGGCTCAACTTGCTGTTTTCTTACATGTATTTGTTGATATATTCAATTCATACGGTACGCAAGCGTTACGTCCAATTACTAATAAATGGATACAATTGAGTGTCATTAATACTTTTGATCCAATTATATTTGGATTACTATGTATTGGTATCGTTATATGGTTATTAGGTGTTCACCCATTCTTAGTATTCTTCCCTATTGTAGGTATACTAATAATTTATTATATTGTTCGTTTTCAAATGCAAGCCATCATTAAAAAGCAAGCACTCAAACAAATCAAAGAACAACACCATCCAGTTAAAGTATTTGTAGCACCAACTATGAAATTTATGGAATGGCGCGTAGCTATTCAAACTGAAGAGCATGATTACGTTGGACGTGCTTACGGCCGTAATGTTGTGTTTAGCGATAAAGTGAAACGTCAGAAGTTTTCGCCTGATACATTACTTTGGCAAATCAAAAGTAATCCAGATATAAGAACATTTTTAAATTTCTCATCAATTTATCGTTGGCAAACACGGAAGCTAGATGACGACACTACGGAAGTACGCCTTGTTGATTTACGCTATTTAAATAAAGGGCATTACACTTTTACCGCCATCGCTCACGTCGATAATGAAAAGCACATCGATTATTCATATATAGGTTGGGTGTTTAGCGAAGAAAAACTACAAAAAAAATTATATTCATAATTATTGAAAATAACTATAGTACGCATAGACAATTTCTGTTGAAAACAAAATAGAAATTGTCTTTTTTTATGAGAGATTTTACCTAGTATATAATTTTAATTAACGTGTATATTAAAAAGTGCATCCTTAAAAGTTAAATGCTGAGTATAACTTTGGGGATGCACTTTTATAACTATTTATTTATGATTTACTTAATTAATGCTTTTCATTACTAGAAATAGATGAATACTTATATTTTGTATGTGCTACATATCTCATAATCATAAAGTTCGTTGTTCCTATAATTACTAAAAATACAATAAAGTAAATATGATAAGTAATGTTATATAAATTTACCATACCATATATAGTAGAACTAGCTGATCCATCAACAATATAATATACTGGGTTGAGCTTCAACAATTGACCTAAAATATTATCTTTTGCTGCTGGAATATAAATAATTGGTAATAGGAAAAAACATATAAAACTAATTATAAAATAAATTTTTGTTACTTTGGAACTTATAATATTCAATAAGCCAACCATGACTGAAATAAATATCATAAATAATATAATCATTAATGTGAAAAATAATGTTGCTAATATAGATGTTTCGAAATTAATAGGTTTAAACAGCGATATAATCATAGTTAAAATAGTAATGATTATACTTCCAATAATCGCATTTGCAATTGTAGTGATGATTGGCGAAGACTGAAACGCTTTAGTTACTAAGTAATCTTGACTATATTCTATATAAGATTTATAAATAGTGGCAATTATCGTAATGAACGTGACCAATGCACTTAACTTATATAACCATCTTGCTTTAACAACATCTTCAATTTCTGAAAATGATACTACCCCTACTGATAGTGCTAATATGATAAGTTGTACTCCAAACAAGATGGCAAACCATTTCCAAGTATCTTTAATCCGTTGTTTAGTATATTTGATAAGTGATGGTAAAAGCTTTACATATAACAATATATTATCAATCATTTTTACACCTACAATTCAATATATATCCATTTACTGTTTTTCATATTTGCAATCAAATAGCCATTTCCCGACTTCACAATCCATAAATCTTGCTTAATATTATATTTATCTTTTAATTCATCTTTATTTACAATTGGGAATACAAATCCTGTTAATTTATTTTGATCATTAAATAACATATCAATAGGTTGTTGTGTAATTGAGACAACATATCTTGAATCATTATCTGGTACAAGACTCTTTTTAACTTGACTATGTTTCTTATGTAATTGGCTATTAAAATAATCTACATAATTACTATAATTTGATTTCATGTACGGTGATAAAGATTTAAATGAATGTGATTCATAAAGTGCTGCAGGATTAAAATATTGTAATTTACTTTTACCGACTTCATACTCTTTATCATCACTAGTTATACGGTACTTTTTAGAATTTTCACCTGTAATTGTTAAAAATGTATATTTCGGCACTTTGATATTAGATGTTCCATTTAGAGTAATTGAGTTATCCATAACGATTCCGTAAGCTAGTTTATTATCAAAAGGGTCTTGATTTTGAACTTTTTTTTGAGCTTCAATCACTGGGACTTCTAGCGAACCTATATTAAAGACTAATAGAGCACCTAATAATATGAGTGCAAAAATGCTTGTAAGCATGATTGTCCAAAATTTAACTACAAAATCAGGTACTTTTGCATGTTTATAACGTTCTACACGTTTAAAGTTATAGCTCATTTCTGGTAAATGACTCCGACTCTCTTTCCAATCTAAGTCAAAACTTTGTTGATTTTCTTTGTCGTCTATACTTAATCTATCATTTTCATGTTCTCTAAAAACAGGCAAAACTTGATTTAAAGACCCTTCCATTCGAAGTTGGCCATGAGATATCCATGCAACATAGTTACTTACTTTTTCAACTTTTGAGATTTCATTATCTATAAATACTAATGATTGATTTTCTTCTACATAATCTTTATAAAGCTGTTTAGCTTTTTCTAAAAATGCGTCATCAAGATGCTCAATTATGTGATTAAGTATAATTATTTCAGCACGACTCACACGTGCAATACTTAATATTAATTGAGCGAACTCAGAATGACTTAATTTATTCACTTTAATTTCTGATTTTTCATCTAAATGAGCGTATTTAATAATTTGTTCTACACTATGAGATGAAGTTTGATATGTAAATAATTCTTGTACTTTTGACACATAATTCTTCACGTCAATATTAATTAAATGCTTATCTTTAATATCTCCATAATATGTCGACGCAGATTTTACTACTTTTCCTCTATCAGGTTTAATATCTCCAGCCATAATTCTTCCAATTAATGTTTTAGAAGAGCCAGGTTCACCAATAATCGCAAGTGCTTCACCTTGATATATATGTAGAGAAATATTGTTTAATTCGATATCTTCAGCAGCATAACCAAATGGTAGATACCACTTACTATTTTTTCTATTTCTATAATATTGAGTAACGTTAAGTAACTTTAAAACTATTGAACTTCCCATTCGTGTGACATCCTTCTAAATTTTTAATAATGCGAGTGGCAAACCTTCTTCAGGTGATGAACTGTTGATTCTATAGCCCCAAGCAAAAACACCTTTCAAGCGTTCAACTTTAAAATATTGGTCGCTACCATCTAATAATTTATACATTTTGCCTAGTTCTACTTTAGTGCGATCAACCATATAACTTTCAGCAACAATAACCTTACTTTGATAAACATCATATTCATTCATAATGCCATTCATTTCAGCTTTACGCATTTTTTCCTTATAAGTTTGAATCTCATGTCTTAGTTCTTGTTCAGACATTTCACTTAATTTTTTATTATTCATCTGAAATACCACTTTCTTCTAATTTAGTTTTAATTTTATCATATTTATACCCTTTTCTCATAAGTGACTCTATCGTTTTCATAACTAATGTTCGACCTTCATATTTTCGTCGATATTTCGTATATAATTTTTCTAAATCTTTTTGTAATAATTGGTCTATTGTTTCATCATCTTGAGAGAAATCGAGAGCATCAAGCGCTTGTTGAGCTACTTCCATTGAATACCCTTTTTGCAACAAACTCTGTAGTACTTTTTGTTTTAGTTTAACTGCAGGACCTTTCTTCGTTTTCAATATTTTATTTGCAACATTAATTACAGCTTCTATTGGTTGTTCATTTTCATATAATTCAACATATTTATTAATAATCTGAGGTTCGATACCAACTTGATACAATTTTTGCTTATAAACCTCTGGCCCTTTATCAGTTGTGTTAATCATTGTATTCTTTAAGCTCTCTGCATAATCTTCATGATTGATGTATTTTTCTTTATAACAATAATCTATAACTTGCTGAATAGCTGTTTCATTTATTTCACTTTTTTCAAGATGCTGTCGCACTTCTTTTTCAGTTCTTTTTTTATATGATAAATATTGAATCGCTATATTAACACCTAATCGATAATGTTCATATTTTTGAATTTGTTCCATTTCAGATACTTCTACAATTCGATCTTTTTTCAAATTAAATTTAACTAATGTATCAACATCTATCCCCATCTCGAATTCACCATCAAGGAATAAATTAAAACGCTCTTTGTTTTTCTTTTGAACCTCAATTTTTGTAATTTTCGGCATTTTTCACCCTCCTTTACGAAAATAAAATAATCACTATAATATGTATTATTTTATATTACTGTCGTACTAAGACAAAATAATTCACACTAAAAAAATCCCTTCAAAGTTGGCATTAAAAAATGTTTACTTTGAAGGAATGACAATATTAATTCTCAAATTATTTATTTTTTTATTTAAGCTTAATAATTATTGAGTTGTGATAACGCTTCTTGATACTGACTACTTGTAATATAATCTTGTTGTTTCATTTTCTCTAAGTTAGTTTTAATTCTATTTTTATAATTATCCGACATATTATTAATATCATATACACTTGGGGCATTCACTTTACTAGCCAGTATTGCACTTTGAAGTACAGTTATTTGAGGCATACTATTGTTATTTTTATTTGTTGTGGTTCCAAAATAATTATTAGCCGCACCTTCAATTGTATATTGATCATTACCATAATAAATATTATTTAAATAAAAACTTAGAATTTGATTTTTACTATATTGCTGTTCAACTTTGTGTGCAACAAATAATTCTTTTAATTTTCGTGTAAATGATCTTTCGTTATCGTAGTAATAATTTTTTACAGTTTGTTGGGTAATTGTGCTACCACCTTGTACATCATGTTCACCTATTGTAGAGAAAAGTGCACGCGTGGTACCTTTGACATCAAATCCATGATGTTTATAGAATCTTTCATCTTCCATAGATATAAATGCCCCTTTAACATAATCAGGCATGTTATCAACAGAAACAAAGCTGCTTTTATTTTCAATAGTCTGTAAATCATCAACATTCGCTCTTGATGATAAAAAATACATTAAGCCAGTAAAAAGTGCAAAAATGATGATTAAAATGATAAATACTCTTAAAAAAATACGTTTGCTTTTTTTCTTTTTAGGTGGTTTACCTACAGGTTGATAATACGTATTATAATGAGGTTCATTACGAAAATTCGAATGTCCCTCAGGCGAGTTGTTCATTCTTTGGCTTCTTTTCATGCGCTAGCTCCTTTACTTAAACTCACTCTATAATTGAGAGTTTAACAGTAGTTTAAATAATTATCTATATTTATCACTAAAAATCAGTCCAGGGGTGTACTACATTTAATACTTGCGATTGATTAATATTTACTCATGGGCATAGTTGATGTGCTGACCCTTAGATAAAAGTACTAGTTAAAAACTTTAGAATATCTTACAACTTTATCTCGATAGCATTTATGACTAGAACAATGATTAATGAAACATACAAAAAAAACGGAGGTAGAACAGAATTCATTTAAATTCATTGTTCCACCCCCGTGCAAGGGTAACTAGAGTTGAGAAGAGCTTAATATAGGCCTCCTTCTCAATTCAGTCAGCTACTGCGAATTTGCAGTGTAGCCTCATCATATTATTTTGTCTTTCACTCATTAGTGGCAATTCCAATAAATTGTCATCTAATATCATTTCTATTGATGTTATTAATCTTGTAGTTGTTTAACAATTTCTCTGTTGAAATCATCTAAATCATCAGGTGTACGGCTAGTTACGATATTTTTATCGACTACTACTGATTCGTCAACTACATTCGCACCTGCATTTGATAAGTCTTTACGTACATTTAATACTGCAGTTAAAGTACGACCATTTAAATCATCTGTATCAATTAAAATTTGTGGTCCATGGCAAATTGCGAATGTTGGTACATCATTTTTAGTGAAATATTTAGCAAATGCACCAAAACGACCTTCTGCATCGCCACGTAAATGGTCAGGAGAAAAGCCACCTGGGATTAATAAACCATCATAATCTTCTGGTTTCGCATCTGCAATACCTACTTCAACTGTAGCTTTTTCGCCATGCTTACCAACTACTTCTGAATTGGCAGTATTACCAATGATTACTGTTTCAAATCCAGCTTCTTCAATAGCTTCTTTAGGACTTGTTAATTCAATATCTTCAAATTCATCTGTTACAATAATTGCTACTTTTTTAGTCATATGTGTATCACCTTTCTACATCGAATTATATTTAGTATATACACGATTTTAAAAGGTATTAAACATATTCGATTAATACGTCTTAGTTTGATACCTGTTTAACTTTTTCTTCCAATTGGTCTAATAAACCAATCCATTCATCAATATCTTCTACACTTACTTCATCAGGATTTACATGATCGATGTCTTCTAAAAACTTTGATAAGCGTGATTTAATTTGATCAATTGTTTGTTGTTCATCCATTTAAAATAATCTCCTTTAATGTTCAAAATTTATTTAACAAAAACGTTAATTTCATCCTAACAGAATTTGACAAAAAGAGATATAATCTTAATAATGTTTAATGTACTTTTTAGCAACGGTTAAAGGAATTTTACAAGTTTAGGAGTAATATATATGTTGATGACAAATCAAAAAATGCCAATCTCCATTTCCAATGACCCTTGGGAATCTTATAATGACATGGAGGAATTTGGCAAATTAACATTAAGTAATATTGAGTTTACAACTACAAATTTATGTAATATGAGATGTAGCCATTGTGCTGTTGGTTACACTCTACAAACTAAAGACCCTGATCCACTTCCAATGGATATTATTTATCGACGATTAGATGAAATTCCTCATTTGCGTACGATGTCTATAACTGGTGGCGAGCCTATGTTCTCAAAAAAATCAATAAAAAATGTTGTGAAGCCACTTTTAAAATATGCTCAAGACCGTGGTATATACGTGCAAATGAACTCTAACTTAACCCTTCCTCAAGATAGATACTTAGATATAGCTGAATATATAGATGTCATGCATATCTCTCATAACTGGGGAACAATTCAAGAATTCACAGATGTTGGTTTCGGAGCAATGAAGAAACAACCACCTTTAAAAGCTAAATTAAAATTATATGAACAAATGTTGGATAATGCGAGCACTTTGTCAGAACAAGGCATGTTCGTATCAGCTGAAACAATGTTAAATCAAAGCACTTTACCCTATCTAGATAAAATACATAATGAAATTGTGAATGATATGAAATGTAGCAGACACGAAGTTCATCCAATGTATCCAGCTGATTTTGCTAGTCAACTAAATGTTCTATCATTGAAAGAAATGAAACAAGCTATCCATCATTTACTCGATATCCGAAATGAAGATGTATGGATGTTATTTGGAACATTACCTATCTATCCATGTATTAATGATGCAGATGATCAAGCACTGTTACAAAGACTTAGAGATGCTAGAAACGTGACAACACGTAATGATCCGGATGGACGTAGTCGTTTAAATGTCAATGTGTTTAGTGGTGACGTCATAGTCACTGACTTCGGAGATGAAAATGGAACGATTTCAAATATTAAACGTGATAAACTCACTGATGTATTTGATAAATGGCTTACTTCAGATTTAGCTAAATCTTTAAATTGTCATTGTGAGGCCTTTCATTGTCTAGGTCCTAATGTATTAGTTAAAAATATGTATTATCCTAATACTGACTTTAAGCAAAAAGAACTCGAAATGCATACAGAAAATATGTTTAATTAAGACTTAGTTTGTAACTAGTATCTAATTTATATGAAAGTATTTCTGGATTATTTAAAAATACTTAAAGCGTCTGAGAATGAGGAACACCCCAAAAGTTAGATTTCAAGTCCAACTTTTGGGGTGCACTCAATTATTGTCTCAGACGCTTTTTATACTTCTTCTATATTTTGAACATTTGATAGAAATTCAATCGTACTTTTACTTTCTTCACGTCTATCTTTTCTACGCTGCACACGTTTAGGTGCACTTTCATAGAACCATTTTTCAACTTTAGATTCTGGATAGACATGTGGTACTTGTACTGGCTTACCATCATCATCTAATGCTACAAATGTTAAAAAACTTAAAGCCGCTAAATGTCTTTCTTTGTTTAAGACATCTTCTATTACAATTTGCACGCATACTTCCATAGAGCTAGTACCTGCATAGCTTACCATTGCCTCATAGGATGTAATATCCCCAGTTTTTATTGGTCTTAGAAAATCAACAGAATCAGTTGAAGCAGTGACTACTTGTGCATTAGCATGTTTCATAGCTGTAATAGCAGCAATCTCATCAATATTGGCCATTAGAGAACCGCCAAACATTGTATGATGGTGGTTTGTATCTTGTGGAAAGACTTGCTTAGCTTTAACACTTTTTGATTCTGACATTGATTTGCTATTTTCTTGAGAATTTGACATTAAATTTTCCCCTTTTATGTTTTATTATCTTTTCAATGAGTTATTGTGCCCAATTCCCATTTTCAAAAACTAATTCTTTACTGCCATCATGATGAATGCCGTAAATCGTTAAATCTGAACTACCTATCATGAAGTCTACGTGTGTGTTTGAATCATTTAATCCGCTGGCAATCTTCTCTTCAGTCGTCATTTCAGTGCCACCTTTAACATTAAATCCATAAGCTGAACCAATAGCTAAGTGACATGACGCATTCTCATCAAATAACGTGTTATAAAAAATTGTATTACGATTAGAGATTGGTGAATCATCAGGTACTAAGGCTACTTCACCTAATCGTTTAGCACCCTCATCTGTATTAATTAAGTCTCTTAACACATCTTCACCTTTATCCGCTTTAAAATCTACAATAACACCGTCTTTAAATGTTAAAGTAAAACCATCGATAATATTGCCATTATAACTTAATGGTAATTTGTTAGTGACATGACCATTTACATTATTGCGGTCTGGTGCAGTGAATACCTCTTCAGTAGGAATGTTCGCGATGAAAGGCTGTTGATCACCATTAACATAGCTTGTAGCATCTTCCCAAATATGCCCCTCTGGTAAACCTACTACTAAATCCGTACCATCAGATAAATAATGCAATGCTTTAAAATTTTTCTCTTGCAACTTATTTGCATGAACGCTTAGATTCTCAACATGTTTTTTCCAATTTCCAACTGGATCATTGCCATCTATTCGTACAATATCAAATACTTCGTCGACAAATTTTTCAAAAGCTTCGTCTTCAGAAAGTTCAGGATATACGCGTTTTGCCCAAGCTTTAGAAGGAAAAGCTGCCACAACCCATGGGAATTTATTTTTTTGGCTTCCTTCCATGTAACCTTTAAATGCTTGCGCATATTTCATTTGTGATGCATTTAATTTTTTTGAATCTATACCATTTAGAAGGTCAGGATCTTCGCTAAGTAAAGCTAAATTAGCAGCGCCTCTATTAGCATAATCCATACGTTCTTCGACATCATATGATTTTACTGGCGCGTTCTCAAACGTTTCTACTGTCTCATATTCAAATTTTAATCGACTTAATTTAGGATCACCATAAACCACTCTGACGTCAGACGCACCAGCTTTATAAGATTCTTCAACAATTAAGCGTGTTAACTCAACTGCATCCACTGATGATCTTATAAATACAGGTTGTTTAGGTTGAACATTCATGCCTACTTTTACTAATAATTCAGCATATTGTTGTAATTTCTCTTCATAACTTAACTGTGTCATTTAATCTTCCTCCTTTAGTCTTGACGTAGATTACCTAACTCATCTGCAATTGCTGTCACTTCACTTGGTGAAAATGAGTCTTTAGACATCACAAAACTATGAATCTCTTCAATATCTTTTTGATTTGAATCTTTAAATTTATCTGGATTAAGTAACCCTTGATTAACAATGTTTAATTTTTTTCTAATATCTGCAATCATTTCTTCATTACTTTGTGCCACACTATCACCTCTTTATTTCAATATTTTATCAAAGTATTGAAATTTAACAAACTTTTAGCGAATTCAGAATTATTATGACTTTCTAAATCTACAAAATAACTATAAAATGGTTTATATATTATAATTTGGAGGAATACAAGATGGTAGATGTAGCTTTTGTTTGTCTTGGAAATATATGTCGCTCTCCTATGGCTGAAGCAATTATGCGTCAACGACTCATTGATCGAAACGTTGAAGGTGTATCTGTACATTCGAGAGGTACTGGACGTTGGAATCTTGGTGAGCCTCCTCATGAAGGTACACAAGATATTCTTAATCGCCATAATATACCTTTTGATGGTATGATAAGTGAGTTGTTTGAGCCTGATGATGATTTTGATTACATTATCGCTATGGATCAAAGTAATGTTGATAATATCAAATCTATCAATCCTAATCTAAAAGGAAAATTGTTCAAACTATTAGATTTTAGTAAAATGGAAGAGAGTGATGTACCAGATCCATACTACACGAATAATTTCGAAGGCGTGTATGAAATGGTACAATCATCTTGTGACAATCTAATTGATTTCATCATAAAAGATGCAAATTTGAAAGAGGGGTAAATAAAATGGAAAACAAATTAATTCCTGGTATTTTAATTGGTGCTATCGTTGGTGGAGCTGCTACATTAGCAGATAAATCTACTCGTAACGCATTAGTACAATCTGTCAAAGATATGAAAGAAGGCAATCGTTCTCGTAAACCTTCTAAAATTAGTTCTATTAAAGACGAAGTATTATATTGGAAAGATACTATCGAAGAAATTCGTCGTAACAATCCAGAATTAGAGCAATCAATTAAAGATGCTAAAGATACTTTCGTTGATCGTAAAAATAATCGTATCGGCAAATAATTGATTTATTAAGAAGCTGAATCGATTACAACTAATCCCAGCTTTATATTTATTTCTAAAGCATGATAGGTTAAACATTTAAATTTGATTCTTAACTATCTATGCATTGCCGGAGCGGGACGACGAAATCTTTATTGAATAGATTTCAGTCCCGCTCTTTTTATTTAAGTTTTAAAGTTCAATAATGTTTTGATTGTACAAAGGAGATTGTTATGTCAAAGAAAAACCAATCAAATTCGAATTATCTTAATTCAGTAAAAGAAAAACAAGAAGAATCACAAGACAAAATCAAGGTTGATCGTACATATGTTGAACCTCAAGAATTTCAATCTAAAGAACCAAAGAAAGATAATCAAGTCTTCTTTGTTTCTCGATTAAATAAACCTGCAAAGTATACAAAGAAATCTAATTTTATTTCTTATCTTATTTATCGTATTGGTAAAGATGATGCATCAGGTTTAGCTGCTCAAATGACTTATCATTTTGTTTTAGCTATGTTCCCAATGCTTATCTTCTTATTAACACTATTACCATTATTTAATTTAGACCAAAGTCAAATTACAGGTCTTTTAAGTAATGCACCAGCTGATACATCAAGCTTAATTAAAGGTGTTATTAACGATGTTACTAAAAATTCAAGTGGTGGCTTACTGTCTATTGGTTTAATTTTGGCCATTTGGTCAGCATCAAATGGTATGACAGCCATTATGAACTCATTTAATGTAGCATATGACGTAGAAGATAACCGTAACGGTATTCTATTAAAACTTTTGAGTGTTATTTTTACTATTGTTTTAGGTGTCGTATTTTTAGTTGCAATGGCATTACCAACAATGGGCTCAGTAATTGCTCACTTCTTATTTGGGCCATTAGGTTTAGATAGTCAAGTGAAATGGATATTTAGTTTAATCAGAGTAGTTTTACCGTTAATCATTATTTTAATTTTATTCACTATACTTTATTCAGTCGCACCAAATGTAAAAACAAAATTAAAATCTGTTTTACCTGGTGCTATTTTCACTGCTGTTATTTGGTTACTTGGCTCATTTGCATTTGGTTTCTATATTTCTAACTTTGGTAATTATTCTAAAACTTATGGTAGTATCGCTGGAATTATTATCTTATTAATTTGGCTTTATTTAACTAGTTTCATCATTATTATTGGTGCTGAAATTAATGCGATTATTCATCAAAGACATGTTATTAAAGGCCAAACACCTGAAGAAGCGGCGTTGGATCATGATGATAATAACCAAAATCATTATAACGAAGATACAACGTATCAATATAAACAAACCGCTCCTGGAAAAGATGAAGATTATAAAGTCGACAAAAATCCAGATGATCGTGAAGATGAACAAGAATCTTTAACAGATAAAATTAAAGATAAATTCTCTAAAAACGAAGAAGATAAGTAAGAAGATTAATAAAATTGAGGCTGAAACACTAGCTATACTATGTGTTTCAGCCTCGTTATTTTATTGAATTAAATTATGTTGGAAAGCATAAATAACTGCTTGCGTTCGATCTTGTACTTCTAGTTTACTTAAGATATTACTTACATGTGTTTTAACTGTTTTGATAGTGATGTGCGATGCACTAGCAATTTCTTGGTTTGAATAACCTTTTGCAATTAATAATAATATTTCCATTTCGCGTTCCGTTAACATTTCATAAAGTTCAGCACGTTTTTTCATTCTGTTTCTCATTTTCACTAATACTTCTGGTTCAAACACAGATTCCCCATGATATGTTTTACGTACCGCTTCAGCAATATCACTCGCACTTGTGGTTTTTAAAATATAACTATCTACACCAGCATCTAAAGCTCTGTAAACTTCTTTATCCTCAATAAAACTTGTTAACATGACAACTTTAATATGTGGCAAGTCCTTCTTAATTTGAGTAGTTGCTTCAACACCATCCATATCATCCATCAATAAATCCATTAAGATTAAATCTGGATGTAACTCGTGTGCTTTTGCAATAGCATCTTTGCCTGACTCCCCTTCTCCAACGATTTCAATATCAGCTTGCGTCGATAAGTAGCTTGAAATCCCAATTCTAACCATTTCATGGTCATCAACGAATAATACTTTAATCGCCATATGAATCATCCTCCTTATTTAATGGTGCTTTAACTTCAATTCTCGTTCCAGAATCTGGTAATGACACAATATGGAATGTTGCTCCAATTTCTAAAGCACGTTCTCTCATATTTTTTAATCCATAACTTTGTTCAACTTTTTCATCAACATTAAAGCCTTTACCGTCATCTTGGATTCTTAATAATAAGTAATCTTGTTGATTAAAAAGCTCGACTGTTACTTTCGTACCATTAGAGTGTCTCAATGTATTAGATATTGCCTCTTGCGTAATTCTAAATAAGTGGTCCTCTATTCCTTTAGGAACTTTAAAATCTTGGATATCATGAATTACTTTCATAGGAACCTTTTTCTGTAAATCGATGACTAAATCTTTAATTCCTTCACCTAATGATTTATCTTTAAGCCCAATAGGTCTTAAATGCAATAATAACGCACGCATTTCTAACTGTGATTCTTGTACCATTTTTTCTAAAACAGGAATTTGCTGATCTAATGGTGCTTCTAATTTAGTTTCTTTTATAGCTGAAAGCATCATACTTGCTGCGAAAAGTTGTTGACTTACTGAATCATGTAATTCTCGTGCAAGACGTTGACGCTCGTCTTCAATAATTTTTTTTACTTTTACATCATTCATATTATAATTTTCATTAGTTAAATTCTGTGTTTTCATTCTTAAACGATGTAATTCTTGATTTAACGGTACCAAAGTTTGATAAATATCAATGGTTTCATTATATAATTCAATATTTTGATCATTAATACCAACCGTTTCACCTTCAATAGCGTGTTCAATTTGAGCTTTTATCCAATGATTTTGTTGGTTAATCTTATAAGCTAATATAGACCCCACAATAATACAAAGTAAGATGATGACTAAATTTAGAAATAAAAAGACGGGTATACCAAAAATTTGTGTATAAAACATCCCTTGAAAATAAATAATATTTACGAAAACTTTATCTATAAATAAGAACGCGGTTAACATGCTATAAACAAGTATTAGCATTGAACCTATTGCTCTTAAATAGTGATTCATCGATAAATCACCTCAACATCTCCTATGAATGTTGAAACATAGATATTCACATTATAATTTTCTTCTTTAGGTTTTTCTTCAACTTGAATGTGATTATTCTCTACTTTATAAGATTGCCCATTTAAATAAGCGTTACCGTAAAATGCAGCCATATGCAAATTAATATTATAATTTAATGGCACAACTAACTGTACTTTACCTAAAATATGTCTTACAACTATAGTATTATTCTCTTTAATATTCGCTGCTTTTGTCATATCAATATGAATATCGCCCACACCATGTTGAATTTGAACATCTTCCCACTTGTAAACATATACAGGCGTACGTTGTTCACCAAGCCATTTTTGCTTAATAAATTGTGGCGAAGTTACTTCATCTTCAGAAGCAACGACTTTTAGCGGTTTAAATTTGAAAATTAAATATCTAATAATAACTAAAACAAGGAAAATAAATAAGATTATAATCGTGTACTTATTAGATAGTAACGTAAATGCAATCAGTAACGCCCCAATCCAGAACGCTAATAGACCCCTTACTTTATGAAAGTAAAGGTATCCAACATAAACTAATATACATCCTAGAAGTAATACAAATAGGTAGCCTATTTTCTCAAAAAAGATATAGTAAAAGTTAGCAATAATCATTAATGCAGTAAAAATTATTAATAATTCTGTAGAAATATACTTCCGTGTCAATATGTCGCCTCCTACCTTTCTTGATTAAGCTACAACACTCATTTGTTCAATAATGTCACATTGTCCTTGTGTTGTGATTCTTTCTTTAGAACAACGATGAATATCAGCTTCAATTTTAGCACAATATGCTTCAAACATATCAATTTGTCTTTTAAGACCTTCGATTTCATAATTATTAATTTCTTGAGCATTTTTAATATTATAAATATTAGCTATATCAATATACTTATTTTCTAATGTAGTAGTTAAACTGTCAATCAACTTATTCATTTGTGTTTTCTTCTCTTTTAAATAAGCAATGTAGTTTTCAATACTTCTCAATTTATTATCTAAACTAACTCGATAATCTTCTATATTTCTTTTGATCACTACTTTTAAAAAGTGTTGTAAGTATAAGTCCATGTAATTCATCGAACCACCTCATCTTTGATTAGTCTTTATTATAAATGATTACATGTGAAGCTTATATAGGCTTAGGAACCATCTTACTCTCATACTTTAGGACTATTCACTTTTAAGCGTAAGTCGCGCGAGAATATTAATTAATAGATTTGAATTAATATGATTAATACAAATAAATTTTAACTTTATATTAATTAGGCTTATAATTATATAGATTTAAATGTGAAAGTAGGTTTTAATAATGTTTCAAAAGTATTCTCAGTTAAGTTGGCTTCCATATATCCTCATCGTCATCCTATTGCACATCGTAGGATTTACTTTTTTATGGGTAGCAGATTCAAACCACATTTTATTTGGTATGGGACTCTTAGCTTATACTTTAGGTTTACGTCACGCATTTGATGCTGATCATATAGCAGCAATTGATAATACGGTACGTAAACTTTTACAACAAAGACGTGACCCCGTCGGTGTTGGTTTTTACTTTTCAATAGGCCATTCAACTGTCGTGTTTTTAATGTCAGTATTTCTAGGAATTTCTGTAAAATGGGCTAAAGATGCGTTACCCCATTTCCAAGATATTGGTGGCATAATTGGTACATTAGTATCAGGTTTCTTTTTAGTTCTTATCGGAATTCTAAATTTGTTTATATTGATATCTCTAATCAAACTATTTTTACAACTTCGATATCAAAACATGCCAGAAGAAAAATTAAATGATTTGCTTGAAGCACGTGGCTTTATATCACGAATGGTAGGTCCTTATTTTAAATTCATTAGTCGAAGTTGGCATGTCTTACCTTTAGGTTTTTTATTTGGCTTAGGTTTTGACACCGCAAGTGAAATATCTCTATTAGCTTTATCATCAGGTGCGTCTCAACAAGCTATTTCATTTTTAGGTATACTATCATTACCTATACTTTTTGCAGCAGGTATGAGTTTATTAGATACCCTTGATGGAATTATAATGAAATCTGCTTATAACTGGGCTTTTTTTAATCCTATTCGCAAAATATACTACAATATTACAATTACAACGATATCGGTAGTAGCAGCTTTAATCATTGGTTGTATTGAACTACTTCAAATAATGGCTGATAAACTTCATTTAAATGGCTCTTTTTGGGCTTTCGTACAAGATATACAATTTGATTATCTAGGCTATGTGCTTGTTGCTTTATTCTTAGTCACATGGTTAATATCAACATTAATTTGGAAAATAGGTAAATTTGAACATCGATGGTCTTAATCATTGATCACCTCAGTATTTAATTTGAGATACTGAGGTGATTTTTAGGTTTAAATAACTTTAATTGACTTTTACATTTAATTGTTAAATACTTATGAAACATTTAAATAAGGGAGTTTATGAGATGAATAAAAAATTGCATTAATTACAGGAGCCTCTTCTGGCTTAGGATTTGAAACTGCTTTATTATTAGCAGAAAAAGGTTATAAAGTATACGCTACTATGCGTAATTTAGATAAACAGAATAAACTTCAAGAAGAAGCTAGAAAAAAAGAATTAGATATCGTTATTAAACAGTTAGATGTTACAGATGTTGAAAGTATACAAACAGCAGTTAATGCGATAGTTTCAATTGAAAACAAAATAGACGTATTAGTAAATAATGCTGGTGCTGGATTTACAAAATCTACAGAACAAGCAACTGATGAAGAAATAATGTGGCAAATTAATTTAAATTTAATGGGCGTTATTCGTACAACAAAAGCAGTTTTACCTTATATGAGAAAGCAACGTGAAGGTCGTGTAATTAATATTTCTTCAGTAGGTGGATTAGTCGGTCAACCATTTAATGAAATTTATTGTGCAGCAAAATTTGGTGTTGAGGGTTATACAGAATCATTAGCTAGTTATATTGAACCAGAATTTAACATCAAATTTACCGTAATTGAACCTGGTGGTATTCAATCAGAATTTATGGCAAATGTGATGAATCAAATTGAAACCTCAGGTGGCATTAAAGAGGATGAGTATACGCCTCTATTTAATTCATTTATGAGTGGTATTAAAGAGAATTATGGTCTTGGTGCATCCCAAACTTCTTCAGAAGTAGCTCAAGTCATTGTTGACACCATTGAAATGGAAGAACCTCCTGTTAGAACACGCACGTCACCTTGGTCAGAAGCATTTACTAAAATCAAGACTGAAACTGATCCTGATGGTAAAAAATTACAAATGCAAGTTCAAAAATTATTAGGTAAATAATTATTTAAACAGTATTATTAAAAGCCCTCAATGGAGATTTTATTCTCCCTTAAGGGCTTTTGCAGTTTAAATCCTAATATATACTACTGTGAAATTAGTCTATTTTAGTAGTTAATACTGGGCCATCTTTAGTTACGATAACTGTGTGTTCGATTTGGGCTACGAAACTTTTATCTTTCGTTTCAAATGCCCATTCATTTTTACCTTCTGTCACAAATGTCGCTTTAGAAGATATAAATGGTTCTACTGCGATAACTACGCCTTCTTTTAAAAGTGTCTTATCCTTAGGGTCATAATAATTCATTACATGATTAGGTGCTTCATGTAAAGATTGACCAACACCATGTCCAGTCAAATTCTTAATAACTGTTAAATCATTTTGACGAGCAGTCGCATGTACGGCTTTACCAATATTGCTTAATTTCGTACCTGGTTTAACTTTACTCATCGCATTTTCAAATGCCATTAAAGCTACATCGCACACTTTTTGCTTAAGTGGATTATCCGCTTCACCAACAACGAAAGAAATCCCTGTATCTGCATAATAGCCATTTTTTAAAGCTGATACATCGATGTTGACTAAATCCCCTTCACGAATGATACGTTTTCCAGGGATACCATGTGCTACTTCTTCATTAACACTAATACAAGTTTGACCTGGAAAGTTCTCATCGTGAATTGGTGCTGATATGGCACCATGCTCTTCAAATAAGTCTTTCGCGATGTTATCTAACTCTTTAGTAGTCACACCTGGCTTAGTAGCTTCTTGCATTGTGTCACGTACCTTAGCACAAATATAACCTATTTCTTTTAAGGCTTGTAATTCTTCATCTGTTTTTACAATCATATTATCCCGTTCCTTTTTAATGTGATTACATCTTATTATACCAAAAATTTTTTGATATACTAAACAAGACTAATAATGAAGCGTAAATAATTTTCTTTTCAAGTTTAAGTGTTATAAAAGATTATTTTCGTCCAACGAGAGGATTTATGACATGAATAAATGGTATAAACATATTATTGGTGCAAGAACAATTAAAACAGGTGTAGCAACTTTTTTAACATCGTTATTTTGTTTATTATTAAATTTAACACCTATTTTCGCAATTCTTACTGCAATCGTTACAATCGAACCTACCGCTAAAGCTTCTTTAAAAAAAGGATATCGCAGACTTCCTGCTACTGTTATAGGTGCATTATTTGCAGTTATTTTTACATTCATTTTTGGCGATCAATCGCCACTATCATATACGTTTAGTGCCCTATTTACAATTTTAGTATGTACTAAACTCAATCTACAAGTAGGTACGACCGTTGCTGTTTTAACTTCTGTTGCAATGATTCCAGGTATACACGATGCCTATTATTTTAATTTCTTTTCAAGATTACTAACGGCTTTAATTGGATTAATTACAGCTGGATTAGTAAATTTCGTCGTGCTTCCTCCGAAGTATTATCAACAAATCGAGGATAATGTTAAACATTCTGAATATAAAATGTATCAATTGTTTGCTATAAGATGTAATGAATTGTTATTAGGTAAATTTGATTCAGATAAAAGTAATGAGTCATTAAATAATTTGATGAATTTTATTGATAAAACCGAAACACTAACAGGTTATCAACGTGATGAACTACGCTACCATAAAAATAAAGAGGATGAGTGGAAACGACTTAAGAATATTTCTAGTCGTTCTTATGTTGATCGTTTGTTAGCAACACATCTATCAAATATTATATATTTGCCTAAGAATGTACATCTTATTTTTACACCTGAAGAGAAGATGGCAATCATTAAAATAAGTAATAGTGTTAATGCCATCTCACGTCATAATCATTTTGAACCTCAAAAGTCATCCGCTTCTACTTTGAAATCATCGGTCAAATTATTAGAGGAATTTGATCAAAATCAAATTAAAAGTCATATTATTTATGAGATTCTTTTAATATATAAATTGCTAGATAATCGTTATAACGATAAATAAAAACGTGACACTTGATGTTGATTAAGTCATACTCAAGTGCCACGTCTTTTTATAATGTTTTATTTATTTTTAGCTGATCGATTAATAATAACTTGTTTAGCAGCTTCTTCTTCAGTGTTGTCCAATTGTTTCGGTTCAAAAGGAATACCTTTACGTTCACAGGCTTTTTCTAATAAATAATCTGTGAGCTCATGGTTTTTAGGTAAAATTGGACCATGTAAATAAGTACCTAATAAGTTTTTATAATGGATACCTTCTTGTTTATCGTCATCATTATTACCATAACCAACGGTAACATGTCCTAGTGTACCAAAGTTATGATGTGTACGGCCGCCATGATTTTCAAAACCGACTATAGTACCAAATGTATCACTTTCGATAACAATATCTCCTGTTAATCTATCAGTACGTGATTCTGTATAAAAATCTAATATACCTAATCCTTCAAGTTCTGTGCCATCTGGTGTAATATATTTAGTTCCTAGGAATTGGTAACCACCACAAATGGTTAGGCCTGGCATACCATCTTCAATTGCATCTTTTAGTACTGATTTAATCTTGCTTAATTCTTTAGTAGCAATACTTTGTTCTCTATCGCTACCCCCGCCAATAAAGAAGATATCACATTGTTCTAATGTTACACCTTCAGTTTCATTGACTTCGACAACATTCAACATAATATTACGCTTCTTCGCTCTTTGTTTAAGGGCGATAATATTACCGATGTCACTATATAAATTCAATTTATCTGACATAAAATGATAAACCGTTAATTCATTCATATTTATTGACCCCCTGCAAATGAGCGATTAAGTTGCTCTAGCATTGGTGATAATGACGTGTAGTTTGGAATTGCAACTGTAAACCCATCATAATTCATCGTTAATGCCGTTGCTTTATAAATATCCTTTTCAAGCACTACTGGCACATTCACTTCAGCCAATTTCAAACGTAACTGCAATTCTTCTGCACGTGTACCCGTTACAATAATTGCTTCAATATCTTGCTCACTCAATTTCTCAAAATCAGCGTCATAAATCCATGATGTATCTCTACCATCCGCAGCATTATCATTTAAACTAATAACATAAACTTTTTGACCTTCTAATTGTTCACCTACAGATAAACTCGCATTCATGCCTGCTGGATTTTTAGCTAAGTTAATCATCGCTTCTTTATTATGCAATTTAAAATACTGCATACGACCGTTATCAGACGTATACGATTCAAATCCTTTGCGAATAGAATCATCATTTAGACCTAATTCTTTTAAAACTGTATAGGCTGCTAAAGCATTATAAGCGTTAAAATCCCCTGCAATTTTCATATTAAATACTGCATTGTCGAAATTTAATGTTAAAAATGGAGATACTGTAAATGATGACACTTCATATTTAGGAGTTTCTCGTTTAAATCCACATGTACAATGATAGTGACCAATTTGATTATAGTGTATGTAATCATATTCCAATAATTTGCCACAGTTTGGGCAGTACTTACTTTCGTTCATCGTACTTTGCTCAAACTCATGCGCGTGTGCTTTCATACCATAATATACGATGGTATCACTGGCAATTTTAAGTCGACTAACGAAAGGATCATCTGTATTAAGTAATAATTTAATACCTTTGTTACTTATTGATTGTGCGATATTATTAACCATAATATCAATTTCACCGAAACGATCCATTTGATCTCGGAAAAAGTTTGTAAATACCATCATCGTAGGTGTTACTTCTTTAAGAACGCGTGGTATTGAACCTTCATCTATCTCAATTACAGCTACTTTAATTTGCTTCGTGCTTTGCATTATAAAAGCTGAAGTAATACCAGCAGCCATATTAGCACCTTCGTTGTTATGGATAATATCAATATGGTTTGCTTTTAACGTATGTCCAATTAAATTAGATGTTGTTGTTTTACCATTCGTTCCGCTTATAAAAACAATATCATCGACTTGTGTCGCTAATTTACGTAATATATTTTGATCCACTCTACGTGCAATTTGGCCAGGTAAGTCAGTCCCTTTCTTACCAGCAGCAATACTTGCCTTACGTGCCAACTTAGCTAAGTGGATTGCAGTCCATTGTCTCATGTGCTTCCTCCTCGCTTTATTCACTTGCATAATTATAACACGTAACGGGTATAACAAAAAATATTCTCAATTAAATATTACAACTTACATTCTAGATTATAATAATTATTATTTACTAATGAGAATAGATTTGTTATACTCTAAAAGAACATTATAAAAAAAGAAAATAATATTATATAGAGGTGACCTTTAAATGTTAAGTAAAGACTTATTAGAAGCATTAAATGATCAAATGAACCACGAATATTTTGCAGCTCACGCATATATGGCTATGGCAGCATATTGTGATGACACTTCATATGAAGGATTTGCAAATTTTTATATTCAACAAGCTAAAGAAGAACGTTATCACGGTAAAAAAATATACGATTATATTAATGACCGTGGTGAACGTGCTGAATTCAAAGCAATTCCTGCACCTAAAACAGATTTCAATTCAATCTTAGAAACATTCAAAGATGGTTTAGCTCAAGAACAAGATGTGACACGTCGTTTCTATAATTTATCTGAAATTGCGCAAAAAGATAAAGACTATGCGACAACTTCATTCTTAAATTGGTTCTTAGACGAACAAGTTGAAGAAGAATCAACTTTCGAAACACATATCGATTACTTAACGCGTATCGGTGATGATTGCAATACTTTATATCTATATGAAAAAGAATTAGCTTCTCGTTCATTTGATGAAGAATAATTCATTTTAGTTCATATGTAATAATTACCCCGACTTCTGTGCTTATCTACAGAAGCCGGGGTTTCTTTTTAGTTAAAGCAAGTTACTATCAAAACTAAAATGATTTAGCTAAAATAATAAAATCAAGTCTTTTATAGAAAGGAATTTACTATGACACGTAACGCTTTTGTAGCACTTGATTTTGAAACTGCTAATGGTAAACGTACAAGTATTTGTTCGGTCGGCATGGTTAAAGTTATTAACAATGAGATTGTTGAATCATTTTATACTTTAGTCAATCCGTTTGATTACTTTTCAAGAGGTAATATTGAAGTTCATGGTATCACCCCTGATGATGTTAAAGACGCACCAGCATTTGATTATGTCTATCCATATATGATGCAATTTATTGATCAATTACCTGTTGTTGCACATAATGCTGCATTTGACATGAATGTTTTACATCAAAGTTTAAAAAATTTAAATATTGAAACACCCTCAATGACTTATTTCTGTTCTTATCAACTCGCTAAACGAACAATTAGTGCTTATCGATACGGACTCAAACACTTAATGAATCATTATCATTTAGACTTTCATGGTCATCATGATGCTCTAAATGATGCTAAAGCTTGTGCTATGATAACGTTTAGACTTTTAAAACATTACGATAACTTAGAAAACATGTTGCAAATTTATGGTAAAAATTTAAAAGATAAAGGTTAACATTCACAAAATAGTTTCTTGCTTTACCTTTATCTTTTAAATAAAATCGTATATTGTCATATTTTTATACGTAGATTGTTCCAAATTTCCTACAGTGACCCCTATTAATCTAATTGGTATATCAGGATCTTTTAATTCATTATATAAGTCATATGCCACATTATAGATATCTGTTGCATCACTTACTGCTTCTCTTAAACTTCGTTGTTTTGAGAATGTTTCATATTGATACGTTTTTATTTTTACAGTAACGGTACTACCAGATTTTTGAATTTTAGATAATCTTTCAGCCGTCTTTGAAGACAATTCCCATACTTTTTGTAATATTTCATCATCGTCATTTACATCGGTCGAGAATGTACGTTCTGTGCCGACAGATTTACGAATTCTTGTTGATTTTACTTCACTGTGATCAATACCTCTTGCTTTATTATAAAGACCTCTGCCTCTTTTTCCGAACCATCGTATTAATTCGAATTCAGTCTTATTATATAAGTCTTTCCCAGTATATATCATGTTCATGCATAATCTTCTTCGATGCTTTACCAACACCAGGAAACTCGCCTATTTCTAAATTCATTAAAATATCATGTACATTGTTATAATCGATAACCATCATGCCATTAGGTTTATTCATTCCACTTGCTAATTTGGCAAGATATTTATTATAAGAAACACCTGCCGACGAAGTTAATCCGGTCTTTTCGAAGATATCTCGTCGAATATATGACGCAATTTTAGATGCAGGCATATCTGGTCTTACTAAATGTGTTATATCTAAATACGCTTCATCAAGTGATAATGGCTCTACTATGTCCGTATAGCTTTTAAAAATAGTCATAATTATAGAAGATGCTTCTCTATATGCTTCAAATCTCGCTCTTACATAATAACCATCTGGACATAGTTTATGAGCTTGAGACATTGGCATAGCTGAATGAACACCATATTTTCTCGCTTCATAAGAAGCTGTCGAAACCACGCCTCTTGTGCTCGCTTTGCCCCCTACGATTACAGGTTTACCTTTTAATTTCGGATTATCTCTCATTTCAACTTGCGCGAAAAAGTAATCCATATCAATATGAACAATTCTTCTCTCTGCCATAGTCTCACCTCTTTTCTTAAAAATAAAAAAGCCTCACCTTAATTATACTGTGACTCTCCTTAAAACTCATGAGATGTGCACAGTATAATTACACTGAGACTTAGTCGTTATGATTCATAATCATTATTCATATGTAATGGTTTATGATGATACATGATTAAACCTTCATCAGTTGGATGTACATAATTAAATTTATTAATTAAAGTGATACCAACTAAGTATAAATCTATCAAGCAATAACCTAGATGGATACTTAATAGAAATATGATGGATGAATAAGAATAATAGCTAAATACCGTCATCAAAGCAATTGTGATGATCATCATTGGAGCTAACATTATTGCACAGAATTGCCATTTATTATAATATTTTTTTGAAATATGGACTAATAAAAAGCCCTTCTTATATTTAAAACGAGGTTGCTCTCCTTTAGAAAATATAAAAAATGTAATTCGATGAATGAATTCATGTAATCCTAATATTACAATAAAACCTAACCCGCCATATAAAATATTAGCAATAAATGTTTGTTCATGTACTTGTGTAAAAGTAAATGCCCATTTATAAGTAAATAGTATAACAAATAATATAATAACTATTTGAGTGGCTAAAAATTTAGGTAAATTTATTCTATTATGAGTTAAATCAATCTTGTGCACATTAATGACCTCCAATCACGCTTAAATCAACCATAGTATACATGGTCAATTTAAAGAAAAAAAGCTTTTTTCAGGAAATTAAATGCACTGTAATCATTTTTTAATAAAAGTTGTTATTTATTAAAAAATTGTTTAAAACATTTCAATGTTAATGATAATCAAAACATATTAACACTTTGTAGAAAATAGGAAATTGAAAATATGTTTCGCATTTTATCATTCTAATAATTATTCTTTACGCTCAAATAAAGCCACTGTTTCTATATGTGTTGTTTGAGGAAACATATCAACTGGTGTAATTTCTTTTAATTCATAATGCGATGACAATAGTTGCGCATCTCTTTGTTGTGTAGCTGGATTACATGAAATGTAAACAATGCGTTTAGGTGATAGCTTCAGTAATGTTTGTAAAAACGTCTCATCACACCCTTTACGTGGTGGATCGACCATTACGACATCAGGCTTAATTCCTTGTTGTTTCCATTCTATTATGACTTCCTCAGCCTTACCACATACAAAAGTAGTATTTTTAAATCCGTTTAAGGTCGCATTTTGTTGTGCATCTTTTATTGCTGATGGAACAACTTCCACACCATAAACGTGTTTCGCTATTGGTGCCATGTATAAGCCAATAGTACCTATACCACAATACGTATCTAATACAGTCTCTTCTCCATCTAATTGGGCATAGTCAATGGCTTTTTGATATAATTTTTCCGTCTGACTGGAGTTAATTTGATAGAAAGATTGATCACTAATTTTAAAAGTAATCTCGCTAAGTTGGTCGACAATTTTATCTTTACCATATAGAGTGACAGATTGTTGCCCCATGATAACATTTGAATGACTATTGTTAATATTTTGTTTAATGCTAGTAATGTTTGGAAAAGCCTGTGTTAATTTTTCAACTAACTGATTAGCATGCTTCAATTTAGACCCATTCGTTACAAAAATGACCATTAATTCATTAGTATGGTGACCAGTACGAATGACTAAATGCCTCATAGTCCCTTTTTTATTTTTTTCATTATAAGCACTAATATTTAATTCAGAGAGCCACTGTTTCACCTTATTCATAATATCTTGATGTTGACTATCTTGAATAAGGCAACTGTCCATATCGATAATGTCATGACTTCTTTGTCTGTAATATCCCATGATGATATCGTGTTTTTGATTTTCACCAATCGGTAATTGTGATTTATTTCGATAGTACCATGGATTCGTCATACCAATCGTATCGTTAATTATCGTATTATTAAATTGTGCTTTTCTATGAAATAAATTGACAACTTGTTCTTTTTTCATTGCTAATTGGGCTTCATATGTCATATGTTGCAACTGGCAGCCACCACATTTCCAATAATACTTGCAAGGGGGCGCTACTCGTTGAGTACTCGTTTTTTTTACTTTAAGCAATTTTCCAATGGCAAAATTTTTCTTAACTTTTATAATTTTAAATTCTATTTCCTCGTCTATTAATGCATTAGGTATAAATATAGGGTATCTATCTAACTTAACTACACCATGCCCTTCATGAGTTAAATCAACGACGTTCCCTTGTATGACATCATTCTTATTAATTACTTCCACCTTTTCACCCCACATGAAAAAGAGGTTTGAGTAGCTTAACATAGGCTTATCACTCTTATCCTATAGCATCAAACTGTGTCTCAACCTCTTCATCTGTTTTAAAAATTTATTCCTTAATTTTATTATTTTTTATAATTTCTTCATTTGTTGGTTTTTCTTCAACAATACCATCTTCTACTTGTTGGTCTTCAGTAAGTTCTTCATTATAAATATCATTTGGTGTGCAAACTTCAATATGTCGTTTTAGATTTAAGAAGTTAGCAGGTAATTTACCACCATACTCGCCATCTACATTTAATTGCATCTCAGTAAATGACGAAATATTAATAGATTTTGCTTTTTCATAAATCACTTTTGGATGCTTAATATGCTCACCACGAGACGCAAGTGTCATGATATGCCCTAATTCCGCTAGATTAGCTTTTTCTACAATAATTAAAGTGAAATGACCATCATCAAGTTTAGCATCTGGCACTAATTTCTCAAACCCCGCCATGGAATTAGTAAGTCCTAGTAAAAATAATAACGCTTCTCCCTGGAAAACATTATTGTCATACTCAATGCGGATATCTACCGCTTTCATTTGGGGTAACATTTCAAATCCCTTTATATAGTATGCGAAAGGTCCAACGATTGATTTGAGACGGCTAGGAGTCTCATATGAAACTTGTGTCAACTGGCCACCAGCAGCTAGATTGATAAAATAACGATTATTCATCTTACCAATATCAACTTTCGTTGTATGGTCATCGATAATAACGTCCACAGCTCCCATAATATCACTTGGAAGATGTAGTGCACGTCCGAAATCGTTGACAGTCCCCATAGGTATAATGCCTAACTTAGGTCGATTGGGTTGTTCAGCAATACCATTAACAACTTCATTTAGCGTGCCGTCTCCACCAGCTGCGATTAAAATATCATAATTTTGTTTTAGTGCACGTTCAGCTTCAAGCGTAGCATCGCCTTCTCGTTCAGTAGCATAAGCGCTTGTTTCATAACCGGCGCGTTCCAATTTGATTAACACATCTGGTAAAGTTCGCTTGAATAATTCCTTTCCAGAAGTCGGATTATAGATGATTCTAGCACGTTTTCTCATAAATTATCCCTCAACTTTTTATACATATACTTATATTAAATGATTTATGAGTGAGTTGGAAGTATTTCAACCAATTATATTAATTTTACTTTTAAAAATTTGTGTATTGTCTACAAATCTTTCTCAAAACGTCGTTGTTATCAATCTGAACTTACATTCAATAATTCAGTTAAAAATGACAAAAAGCTGGATCATTAGCATGTCCAGCCTTAATTATAGTTATTTATCTTTTGTCTAATTCTTGTTTCAATATTTGATTTACTTTTTGAGGATTAGCTTGACCTTTAGATGCTTTCATTATTTGTCCAACTAAGAAGCCCATCGCTTTTCCTTTACCATTTTTGTAGTCTTCAACTGATTGAGGATTATTATCTAATGCTTCAGTAACAAATTGAGTTAATGTTGCTTCATCTGAAATTTGAACTAAACCTTTATCTTCCATAATTTGTTTAGCGTCGCCACCATTTTCAGCTAGCTCAGGGAAGACTTTTTTAGCAATCTTACTACTCATCGTACCGTCTTCAATCAGTTTAATCATACCTGCAAGATTTTCTGGTGTTAATTTCGTATCTTCTAAATCGATTTGATTTTTATTCAGATACTCATTTACGCCACCCATTAACCAGTTTGAAGTTAATTTAACGTCTGCACCTTGTTCAATTGCGCCTTCGAAGAAATCTGACATCTCTTTAGTAAGTGTTAAAACGTGTGCATCATACTCAGGTAAACCTAATTCATTAACGTATTTCGCTTTACGTTCATCAGGTAGTTCTGGAATAGTTTGACGAACGCGTTCTTTCCATTCGTCATCAACATATAAAGGAACAATATCCGGTTCTGGGAAGTAACGATAATCATCAGAGCCTTCTTTTACACGCATAAGAATTGTTTTACCTGTTGATTCGTCGAAACGACGTGTTTCTTGTCCAATCGTTCCACCATTTAATAATTCTTCTTCTTGACGTTTTTCTTCATATTCTAAACCTTTTCTAACATAGTTAAATGAGTTAAGGTTTTTTAATTCTGTTTTTGTACCAAATTCATCTTGGCCGTATGGACGTAATGAGATATTGGCATCACAACGAAGTGATCCTTCTTCCATTTTACAGTCAGATACGCCAGTATATTGAATGATTGAACGTAATTTTTCTAAATATGCATATGCTTCTTTTGGTGAACGAATATCCGGTTCAGATACAATCTCAATTAAAGGTGTACCTTGTCTGTTTAAATCAACTAATGAATAGCCGTCTTTATGTGTTGATTTACCAGCATCTTCTTCCATGTGGAGACGGGTAATACCAATACGTTTAGTTTCTCCGTCAACTTCTATATCGATATAACCATTTTCTCCAATTGGTTGGTCAAATTGTGAAATTTGATATGCTTTAGGATTATCTGGATAAAAATAGTTTTTACGGTCAAATTTAGAATTAGTAGCAATTTCCATATTAAGTGCCATTGATGCACGCATTGCCCAATCTACAGCACGTCTATTAACAACCGGTAAAACACCAGGATATGCTAAATCAATCACATTGGTATTTGAGTTTGGTTCAGCTCCAAAATGTACTGGTGATGGAGAGAACATTTTTGAGTCTGTTTTTAACTCAACATGAACTTCAAGTCCGATAACTGTTTCAAAATGCATTATTTCCACTCCTTATAAATTTTCATATACGTCATGTAAGTTGAATTGTGTTTCATATTGGTATGCAACACGATATAACGTTTTTTCATCAAAAGGTTTACCGATAAATTGTAAGCCAATTGGTCTTCCATTTGATTGTCCACAAGGAACAGAAATACCTGGTAGACCTGCTAAGTTTACAGGTGTAGTCAATAAGTCATTTGCATACATAGTCAATGGATCATCAATTTCTTCACCGATATTGAAAGCAGTAGTTGGTGCTGTAGGTCCTACTACAACATCATAATTTTCAAATACTTTGTCGAAATCATTTTTAATTAATGTTCTAACTTTTTGTGATTTTTTATAGTATGCATCATAATAACCAGAACTTAAAGCAAACGTTCCTAAGAAAATACGACGTTTAACTTCATCTCCAAATCCTTCTGATCTTGACATTTTATATAATTCTTCTAATGATTGCGCTTCTTTAGAGTGGTAACCATAGCGAATACCATCAAAACGAGCCAAGTTCGCTGATGCTTCAGAAGATGCAATAACATAGTATGAAGGAATGCCATATTTTGTATTAGGTAATGATACCTCTTCAACTTCAGCACCAAGTGTTTTAAGCGTTTCTACAGCATTTTTAACTGCATTTTTAACATCTTCACTTACACCTTCACCTAAATACTCTTTTGGTAGTGCAACTTTAAGACCTTTAATATCTTTACCAATTTCAGAAGTGAAATCGATGTCGTCGACTGGTGCACTTGTAGAATCATGTTCATCTACACCAGAAATTGCTTCTAAAACTAATGCATTATCTTTAACATTACGTGTGATTGGTCCAATTTGGTCTAAAGATGATGCAAATGCTACTAAACCGAAACGAGAGACACGTCCATACGTTGGTTTCATGCCCACTACACCACAATAAGCTGTTGGTTGTCTAATAGAACCACCAGTATCAGAACCTAAACTGAAAGGTACTAATCCAGCTGCAACTGCGGCTGCTGAACCACCTGATGAACCACCTGGTACTGCTGTATGGTCAAATGGGTTAACTGTTTTTTTGAAGTATGATGTTTCAGTAGAACCACCCATTGCGAATTCATCCATGTTTAATTTACCAATTAAAATAGCATTTTCATTATGCAATTTATTCATTACAGTTGAGTCATAAATTGGCACAAAACCTTCTAACATTTTACTAGCACAAGTAGTTTCGACATCTTTAGTAATAATGTTATCTTTTATTCCCATTGGAATACCAAATAATTTTCCATCCATTTGGCCTTTCGCTTGCAGGTCATCTAATTCTTCAGCTTTTTTTAATGCATTTTCTTTATCTAAAGCTAAGAATGATTTTACTGTTGGATCAGTTTCTTCTATAGCATCATAAATATCTTTTACGACTTCAGAAGGCTTAATCTCATTGTTTTTAATCATTTCTGATAATTTTTCCACAGATTCATAGCGAATACTCATCTTAAGCGTCCTCCTCATTCATGATAGCTGGTACTTTAAATTGACCACTTTCTGTTTCTTTAGCATTTTTTAATGCAAGTTCTTGAGGAATGCCCTCGATTGCTTTGTCTTCACGTAAAACGTTTTGTAAATCTAATACATGATAAGTAGGTTCTACACCATCCGTATCAGCTGTATCATTTTGTTTAGCAAAATCTAAAATACTTTCAAGCGTATTAGCCATTTCTTCTGTTTCTTCTTCAGAAATTTGAAGTCTTGCTAAATGTGCTATATGTTCAACTTCTTCCAGTGTAACTTTAGTCATTAATTTAAAAGCCTCCTTATTACTCATTCATCATAAAATTGTATCAAATTTTCAACTAAAAATCTAAATATTTATTGAGACAAGCATTATCATTTAAGTAATGTAAAGTTTTGATTGGCATTTTAGATAACAACTTCCTAAAATATTTATGTAACTAAATTATTAAAATCGAACATTATCATAGTGAAAATGATGGTATTTTAAAAATAATTATATATTTATGTATTTAATATATTGTTTTATAAATTTTTACGCCACTATTTGTAAACGCTTACTAACATGATATTAAAGCATTTAATTAAAAAATTATAAAAATTTCACTTTTCTAAATGATTCATTACATTGTATAATATTACATGTAACTAAATTATTTTTGAAATATACTTGCATCTAGTTCTTACATAATTGATATATTTTATGAAATTGCGTTTTATAATAGCTTATTATCTAAGGGGGGATTGTTTTTATGTTTATTTTGGGAGCAAGTTTACCTAGCCAAGTAAATACAAATTGGCAAACATACATAATGATTGCGATTTATTTCATTATATTACTTATTATTGGTTACTATGGTTATAAACAAGCTACAGGAAACTTAAGTGAGTATATGTTAGGTGGGAGAAGTATCGGTCCTTATATCACAGCTTTATCAGCTGGTGCATCAGATATGAGTGGATGGATGATTATGGGACTTCCTGGATCAGTTTATAGCACGGGTTTATCTGCGATTTGGATCACTATAGGTTTAACACTTGGCGCGTATGTTAACTATCTTGTTGTAGCTCCAAGATTAAGAGTCTACACAGAAGTAGCTGGTGATGCAATTACTTTACCTGACTTCTTTAAAAATAGGCTTAATGATAAAGAAAATATTATTAAAATTATATCTGGATTAATTATTGTTGTTTTCTTTACATTATATACACATTCTGGATTTGTTTCAGGTGGTAAGTTATTTGAAAGTGCTTTTGGTCTCAATTATCATTTTGGCCTTATTTTAGTCGCAGTTATCGTGATTGCATATACATTTTTCGGTGGGTATTTAGCAGTATCTATAACAGATTTCTTTCAAGGTGTCATAATGTTAATCGCAATGGTCATGGTGCCTATCGTTGCAATGATGCAACTAAATGGCTGGGACACGTTTTCTCGAGTTGCTGAAATGAAACCAACCAATATGGATTTATTCCGGGGTACAACTTTTCTAGGAATAATTTCATTGTTTGCATGGGGATTAGGATATTTCGGGCAGCCACATATTATCGTCAGATTCATGTCTATAAAATCTCACAAATTATTACCTAAAGCACGTCGTTTAGGTATCAGTTGGATGACTGTAGGCTTGTTAGGGGCAGTTGGTGTAGGTTTAACTGGTATAGCCTTTATTCCTGATAATCATATAAAAATGAACGATCCTGAAACACTCTTTATCATCATGAGTCAAATACTCTTCCATCCTTTAGTCGGTGGTTTCTTATTAGCCGCAATTCTTGCTGCGATTATGAGTACTATTTCATCACAATTGTTAGTAACATCTAGTTCACTAACGGAAGATTTCTATAAATTATTCCGAGGTGAAGAACGTGCCAAAACACATCAGAAAGAATTTGTATTAGTAGGTCGTCTTTCAGTTTTAGTTGTTGCAATCGTAGCTATAGCTATCGCTTGGTCGCCTAATGATACTATTTTAAACTTAGTTGGTAATGCTTGGGCAGGTTTCGGTGCTTCATTCAGTCCATTAGTACTCTTCTCATTATATTGGAAGAAACTTACACGTGCAGGTGCTATTAGTGGTATGATTTCAGGTGCTTTAGTAGTCATTATCTGGATTGCTTGGATTAAGCCTTTAGCAAGTGTAAATGAAATTTTTGGAATGTATGAAATCATTCCTGGTTTCTTAGTGAGCGTAATCGTTACCTACGTTGTGAGTTTATTAACCCAACAACCTGGAGATTTTGTTGATAAAGATATCGAAAAAGTTAAAGCGATTGTTCGAGAAAAATAAAAACTAATTACTGTAAAATTAAAACACGGATACTCCGATTTTTAGGAATATCCGTGTTTTTATCAATTATTATAGATGTGAACTTGAGGTTTTTTATCGTCTTTGGTTTTGCTTATAAGTGCACGTGAATTATTTCCATCTTTAATACGTATTTCATAACTATCTATGTTATTAAAGTATTTCTCAGCTTGTTCAGTTACGTATTGCGTAATTCCAATGGTTTCCGCTTGGCCATAATAATCTATTGGTAAATCAATCGTTAATTGCGTAGGCTTTTTATTTTCAAACTTAACTTTACCCACAGCTTGCGTAAAGTTAGTAAAATATGATTGTAAATTGTCATTAAACTGCTTAAAGTTATTATTTAAACTTTCATTGTATTTCTTAGTAGTTGATGATGGTAATAGTGCAGATACTTCATCTATGTTATTCCACTTATTAATTTTAGTTTGATCATCATCTACAGTGGTATTTGCAATAAAATTACCTGGTGTAATAGAATCTTGATCTGATTGTTTATAAATCGCAAATTGAATAGGAATATCTTTTAAATCATCATTTGCTCGTAATCTTGATAAGATTTCAGATGCCATAGCCTTACCTTGTTTTTCAATTTCTTTATCATCAAGATTTTTACTATACGTATCGCCGTCTTTTTCTTTTTGATAATAGTAAACACTATTCATTGCAAGACCTATTGTCATTCCTTTGATATTAGAACCTTTATTATCACTATTATCATAGAAATCTTGTTCTAAAATATTTGATAAGTATGCAGGTGATTGATTTGCTATTTTTTCTGGATCAGTTACACCATTATGAGAAGGATTTAAACCTAAATTTTCACTTGCCTTTTTAGATTCTTTTTCTTTTTCACTCATTTTATCAAGTTCTTCTTTAGAGTATTTAGGGTTCAGGTAATCATTAATTGTATCTTTGTCTAAATACTGGCCATCTTGGTATAGATATTTATCTGTTGGAAATACATCTTTACTTAAGTTTAATAACCCACTCTCAAAATCATCACCATTATAGCTATTGGCCATATTATCTTGTAAAACCCCTCTTGCTTTACTTTCTTTAAAAGGTAAGATCGTGCGGTAATTATCTCCTTGAACGTCTTTATCCGTTGCAATAGATTTTACATTATTAGAATCTGATTTAGATTCTTGTTTATTGACTGATTGCTCATTTTTATTACTATTGTGATTGCCACATGCCGCTAACAGCACAAACGACATCATTACTAAAAATAGGGTCCGTTTCATTGCCGTTCTCCTCTAATTCAATATTTCATTTTGTTTCGCTACGAATTGATCTTCTGTCCAAATTTCAGTACCAAACTTTTCAGCTTTAGCTAGTTTAGAACCTGCATCTTCACCAGCAATAACAAGGTCTGTACTTTTAGTTACACTACTAGTGACTTTTGCACCTTGCATTTCCAACCAAGATGAAGCTTCTTTTCGCGTCATTTGTTGTAGTTTACCTGTTAATACGATTGTTTTATCTTTAAAATCAGGATGTCCTTCAATATCACTTGTTTTGATACCTTTATAAATCATATTAACATCTTTAGCTTTTAGCTTATTAATTAATGCTTTGATATCCTCATTCTCTAAATAAGTGACAACAGATTGAGCGAGTTTATCACCAATATCATGTATGCTTACCAGTTCTTCCTCAGTCACTTCAAGTAATCGATCCATTGTTTCGTATTTTTCAGCTAAAACTTGACTCGCTTTCACACCTAAATGACGAATCCCCAATCCAAATAATAAATGTTCTAGCGAATTGTCTTTAGCTGCTTGTATCGCGTTTAAAAGATTTTCTACCTTTTTACTACCCATACGTTCTAGTGGCAATAAATCATCCTCAGTTAAATAAAAGATATCTGCAACGTCTTTGATTACTTGATGATGATAAAGTTGTTGAATAATCTTTGTTCCTAAACCATCAATGTTCATTGCTTGTCTAGACACAAAATGAATTAATCCTTCAACCAGTTGAGCCTGACATTTAGGATTGATACAGCGTAACGCAACCTCACCTTCTATACGTACTAGTTCATGATTACAACTAGGACAATGCGTAGGCATATGATAAGGTTGTGCATCGTCTGGACGACGATCAATAACACTTTTTACAACTTCAGGTATGATATCCCCTGCTTTTTTAACAACAACACTATCACCAATTCGAATATCTCGCTCTCTAATTAAATCTTCATTATGAAGCGATGCTCTTGATACTGTTGTTCCTGCAACTCGAACTGGATCTAAAATAGCTGTAGGTGTGACAACGCCAGTTCTCCCAATACTTAACTCAATGTCTTGTAATGTCGTAAGTACTTCTTCTGCTGGGAATTTATACGCAATGGCCCATCTAGGAGATTTTTGTGTGTATCCCATTTCGTCTTGTTGTTCAATATCATTTACTTTAATAACAATACCATCTATATCGTATGCAAGTTGTTCACGGTTTTCCGTCCATTTTTCAATGTAGTTAAGTACACCTTCAATATCTGCAACTCTTTCACGTTCATGGTTCGTTTTAAAGCCCAATCGGTCTAATTCATCTAAAGCACCACTTTGTGTTGTAGCATTAAAATCTGTAAAATCATTTACGCTATATAAAAAGACACTTAATTTACGTTTAGCTGCTAATTTAGGGTCTAATTGTCTCAATGATCCTGCTGCTGCATTTCTTGGATTAGCAAACGGTTGTTCTTCGTTTTTTTCTTTCTCCTCATTTAATCTCATAAATGAACTACGTGGCATATACGCTTCTCCACGAACTTCAAAACTTAAAGGTTCTTTGATTTTTAGAGGTATAGCATGAATGGTGCGTAAATTTTCAGTAATATCCTCTCCAGTTGTACCATCACCACGGGTCAAACCTTGGACAAAACGTCCATTTACATACTTAAGAGAAACTGCTAAACCATCAATTTTAAGTTCGCACATGTATTCAACTTTACCTATTTGTTGACGGATACGTTCATCAAATCGACGTAATTCCTCTGCATTAAAAGCATTTCCCAAACTTAACATTGGCGTATCATGGTTAACTTTCTCAAACGATGATTGTGCTTCACCACCTACACGCACTGTTGGTGAATCTTCTGTTTTATATTCAGGATGAGCCTCTTCAATATCGATTAATTCACGTAATAATTTATCGTATTCACTATCGGGAACAGAAGGATTATCTTTGACATAGTATTCATAGCTATATTGATTTAATAAATCATGTAGTTCACTCACACGATTTTGGATATTTTCCATTCATTAATCCTCCTTTTTTTCAATAGGGGCAAATTGTGCTAGTAAGCGCTTAGGTCCTTCAGATTTAAAGATAATATCTAATTCTACTGAACCATTTTTTTCATTTACATTACTCACCATACCTTCTCCCCATGATTTATGCGTCACTTTATCTCCAACTTTCCAGTCAGATGCAGAAACTTGTTTTTTCGATGATGTCGTGCGCTTACTAAAGCCACGTTTAGGTTGAGAAGCTGTTTTTGATTGAATGGTGTGTCGTTGTTGTTTAGTAGGTGTTTCTAGTAATTCTTCAGGAATTTCTCGTAAAAATCTTGAAGGCATATTTGATTGAGAGCGACCGTATAACATTCGAGATGTAGCATGTGTAATATATAACACTTCCTCTGCACGAGTAATTGCTACATAACAAATACGTCGCTCTTCTTCCATCTCATGTTCATCATCACTTTTTATAGCACGAATATGTGGGAATAATGATTCTTCCATACCCATTAAAAATACGATTGGAAATTCTAGCCCTTTTGCTGAATGCATCGTCATTAATGTTACACCACTTTCAATTTGTGCTTCATCTATATCAGCTACTAATGATAAATCCGTTAAGAAGTTAATAAGCGATTGTTCTTCTAAAGGTGTATTTTCTTCATAATCTTTAGGTACTGACATAAATTCATCTATATTTTCAAGTCTACTACGTGATTCAATGGTTTGTTCATTTTCTAACATAGATCTATAGCCAGACTTATTAAGAATTTCGTCTACAATCTCACTAATTTCTAAAAATTCTTGTTCTTTGATTAAATTTTGTATCATTTCGTAAAATTGAATACATTCTTGAGTGACTTTTTTTGATAGACCAATAAAGTCCACTTCACCTAAAGCATCAAACATACTAATATTATTATCCATTGCGTAGTTTTGAATCTTCTCAACAGATGATGGACCAATACCACGTTTAGGAACATTAATAATTCGTTGTAAGCTAATGTCATCCTTGCTATTTGCAACAACTCTTAAATAACTTAGTAAATCTTTAATTTCTTTACGGTCATAGAACTTTTGTCCGCCTACCATTGTATAAGGAATATTAGATTTCATAAATGTTTCTTCAAGTACACGTGACTGCGCATTTGTACGATACAAAATAGCCATATCATTATAGTCTTTTCCAGCTTTACGGTGTTTCATAATTTCTCTTACGACATATTCCGCTTCATCGCGTTCCGTCATCGCTTCATAATATTTAATTTTTTCGCCACCAGTATTGGCAGTCCATAGACCTTTAGGTTTACGTTCAGAATTGTTTTTGATGACCTCATTAGCTGCAGTCAGAATCGTTTTAGTTGAACGGTAATTTTGCTCTAAGAAAATGGTTTTAGCGTCTGGATAATCTTCTTCAAATGATAATATATTTTGAATATCTGCACCTCTCCATCCATAAATAGATTGGTCAGAATCACCTACTACACAAAGATTTTTAAATTTGCTAGCCAATAATTTTACTAATGTATATTGAGCCTTATTCGTATCTTGATATTCATCAACATGAATATATTGAAATTTATTTTGATAATATTCTAACGCATCGGGCACACGTTCAAATAAACGAATCGTCTTCATAATTAAATCATCGAAGTCTAGTGCCTCATTACGTGATAATTGTCTTTGATAACCACTATATACAGTAGCTACCATTTGTGAGTGAAAGTCATTTGCTTCATTAATAGCATCTTCAGGTGTTTTTAATTCATTTTTTAGGTTACTAATTGCCCCGATAAACATTCTTGGTTCAAAACGTTTACTATCAATGTTCTCGTTTTTAAGAACATCTTTAATTACAGACTTTTGGTCGGTAGGATCAATAATAGTAAAGTTTCGTTCAATGCCAATTCTGTCAGCATCACGTCTTAAAATGCGAACACACATTGAATGGAATGTTGACATCCATATGACTTGTGCTTCTTCCCCCACTAATTGCTCTACACGTTCTTTCATTTCTTTTGCCGCTTTATTTGTAAATGTAATTGCTAAAATATTGTAAGGAGAGACATCTTTTTCATCTAATAAATAGGCGATTCGATGTGTTAATACTCTCGTTTTACCTGAACCAGCACCAGCCATGATTAGCAATGGACCTTCAGTAGCTCTTACGGCTTCACTTTGTTCTTTATTCATATTATTGACTAATGAATTCATTTATTAGACTCCTTTTTTATTTTTACTGTTTTAAGGGCTTTTTTAATATCTGAATATATGACATTGCCGACAACAATCGTATCTGCATATTGCGCCATTTCTTTTGCTTGCTCAAGTGTGCTTATTCCTCCGCCATAAAATAGTTGTGTACGCGACAACATCTGTGAAATTGCTTTGACGTAGTCGGTGTCGCCATACATGCCACTATATTCAACATACATCATGGGTAACTTATACATTTCATTTACCATTTGGGCGTAGGCTTCTACATCCTCAATAGATAAGTTAGTAGTTGAATTTGTAACTTGCGCAACTTTACTTTCTGGATTAAGTACTAAATACCCTTCTAATATCATTTCTTCGAAGTTAATCATATGCCCAAATTGTTTTAACGCACTATGTAACATTCCATTATGATAAGTTGTGTCACGACTATTTAATACTGTCGGTACAAAGTAAAAATCAAAACCTGGCATAACACTTTCAATATTAGAAATTTCAAGTACCATTGGCAATGGATATCTTCTTACTCTGCTCATTAAATGAATTACATTATCTTCAGTAACACCATCTGTACCACCAATCATAATCGCGTCGGTATCTGACATGCAAAGTGCTTCTAAATCATCATCACTTATTTCTTTAGCAGGATCTAATTTAAACACATGTTGCCATTCTTTAATGTCGTACATTTACCCATAACTCCTTTTTTTAACATACACTAAATTATAGCATTTTTAATAAGCTAGTTCTAAGTAGATTAAACTATTTATACTCGGAAAAATAATAATTAGTATTTAAATTTTTAAATATCCATTTTCTAAAAAAAAGAGGACTAGGACCGAATTCTTTTCGAATTCATCGTCCTAGCCCTGCGTATGCATGACTAAAATTGAGAAATGCTTAATTTAAGTGATTTCTCAGCTCAGTCAGCTACTGTGAATTTGCAATGTAGCCAAAATATTATTTATTTCAGACTTAACTTATATTGGTCACTCATTTAAGAACGTATGGCTTTAATATTCTAATTTCGATTAAAACTCATATCAAATCATGCTTATTCTTTAGTTTCGATATTTAAACGATCTAAAATCATTGTATATGCATCATTACCCCATTGTAATGAACGTTTCACTCTGGAAATTGTTGCTGTTGAAGCACCTGATTCTTTTTCAATCGTTGCATAAGTAAAGCCTTGTTTTATCATTTTAGCAACTTGAAGTCTTTGAGATAAAGATTGAATTTCATTAACGGTGCATAAATCATCAAAGAATTGATAACATTCTTCTCTGTTTTCAAGTGTTAGAATTGCATCAAATAATTCATCTAATGCTTGTCCTCGCAATTTCTCTATTTGCATCTCAAACAACCCCTATATTTCAATTTCAATATAATCTAATTTTAACGCATTAAATAGTTAAAGTGTAGTAATTTCATTGAAAATGAAAAACGGATTATTCTAAACCAGCACGTTTAAAAATTGTGTCAACTTGATTTAAATGATGTTCAGGATTAAAGCATTCATCTAACTCTTCTTTAGATAATACATTAGTAATTGAACTATCTTGTTCAATTAACTCACGGAAAGGTGTTTTAGTTTCCCATGATTCCATAGCTTTAGGTTGAACTTTGTCATACGCTTCTTCACGAACCATACCTTTATTGATTAATGCTAGAAGGACACGTTGAGAGAAGATTAGACCAAATGTTTTATCGATATTATTTCTCATATTATCTTCAAAAACAGTTAATCTATCAACTATATTTGTAAAACGATTTAACGCATAATCCAACGCTATTGTTACATCCGGCAACATAATTCGTTCTGCTGAAGAATGTGAAATATCACGTTCATGCCATAATGGGACGTTTTCATAAGCTGTAGTGATATAACCACGAATCACTCTTGAAATACCTGTGATATTTTCTGAACCAATTGGATTACGTTTATGTGGCATAGCTGAAGAACCTTTTTGACCTTTAGCAAAAGCCTCTTCAACTTCGCGAGTTTCAGTTTTTTGTAAGTTACGGATTTCAACAGCAAATTTTTCCAACGAAGTAGCTACTAAAGCAAGTGTCGCAATATAATACGCATGTCGATCACGTTGTAATGTTTGTGTAGAAACAGGTGCTGCATCAATACCTAAATGTTTACAAACATAACTTTCAATTTCTGGTGGAATATTAGCAAATGTGCCCACTGCACCACTCATTTTACCTACTTCAATTTCTTTACGTACTTCTTTAAAACGTTTTAAATTACGTTGCATTTCTGCATACCATAGTGCCATTTTAACACCAAATGTAGTTGGTTCAGCATGCACTCCATGTGTACGTCCCATCATCAAAGTATATTTATAATTTTTAGCTTTTTGTTCTAATACATCAATGAATCTTTCAATATCTTTTTCTAAAATCTCATTGGCTTGTTTAATGACATAACTCAATGCTGTATCTACAACATCCGTTGAAGTTAAACCATAATGAACCCATTTACGTTCATCACCTAAAGTTTCAGATACTTGTCTTGTAAAAGCAACTACATCGTGTCTCGTTTCTTGCTCGATTTCTTGAGCACGTTTTACATCTACTTTTGCGTTATCTCTAATATTTTTGACATCTTCCTTAGGAATGTGACCTAATTCACTCCAAGCTTCACAAGCAAGTATTTCAACTTCTAACCATGCTTCGTATCTATTTTGATCGGTCCAGATGTTTGACATTTCTTCTCTTGAATAACGTTCAATCATTTTTAAACTCCTATTCTATGTATTAATTTTCAAACAAAAACTGTACATTAAACAACAAAAATTATAAATAGTTCGTGTTTAAGCTTTCAATTAAAGTTTAACAGATTCTTTATTAAATGTATAAACCTTTTTTCACTATATAATTATAATTCATTCTCAATAAAATAAACACTCATCCTCTCCACTTCTTACACATAAAAAATCTACATTGTGGAGTTCAATCACGCAATGTAGATTCACTAGTATAGTTTTAATCAAGTAAATTTATTCTAATTTCTTTCCAACAAATTGAATGTCTTGTCGTAATACTTCAATGTTACCATTTTTATCTTCTTTATAAATTGGCTTTTCAATGCGTTTCACGGGCATATACCCTTCAGCACGCATACGTTCTAAACATTCTGAAATAGTTTCATTATCATTTACTTTGAATTTCATCATGTTCCACAACACTTTCAATTTCTTCAACTTCATATGCTTTAACTTTTCGAGTACGAACGCCTTTAGTCCAGAAGCCACCATGAATCGCTCTTGGTTCATAAGCTATGATAAATGCTTTCGCATCTAAGTTACGTACTGTTTCCATTAACTTACGTTCATATCGTCGTGGCGTTAAAATTTGCATAACCATTCGGCTACCATCACGACCATGAGCTGCATAGTGTGTAACACCATATCCTAAATTTCTTAACTCATTTGGCAAATCAATTTCGTACTCTGAAGAGGTAACGTTTACTACTGTATAACCTAATGCGAGTTTTTCTTCGATTTTCATTCCTACTAATATCCCTATTGAAAAACCTAATGCATAGGCAAAGATATTTTGAATTTGGTCTAAACTAGACATAACCATACCTAGACCAACTACATATACTAATACCTCAAGGAAACTTACTGCTGCTGCCATATAACGATAACCTTTTAACGTTAATATCGTTCGCATTGTTAAAAATGTGACATAAAAAACGTTAATGACGAATATCGCTAATACCATTGTCCATGGATTTGAAGTTATCACTGACATACTATTCCTCTTTTCTCCCTCGGAAATCTAAAATCGAGATAATTTTATCAGTGAAATTTTATTTTGTCACTAGTAAATAAGTTTTCTTAATTTTTAGGCCAAGTATAACGCGTATAAGCTAACTCACGTTTATGCGCATTTTTAACATAATGCTTTTCAATTGTTTCTCGTGCTTCACTAGGAACCTCTTTGCCTTCTAAATAATCATCGATTTGATCATACGTAACACCTAAGGCTTCTTCATCAGGTAATTGTGGTTTATCATCTTCTAAATCTGCCGTTGGTATTTTTTCATACAAATGTTTAGGCGCATCTAGATATTTAAGTAATTGTCTTCCTTGTCTTTTATTCAGTCCGAAAATAGGAGCAATATCTGCTGCACCATCGCCATACTTAGTATAAAATCCAGTTATGTTTTCAGCAGAATGGTCCGTGCCTATTACGATACCGCTTCGATTCGATGCTATTGAGAATTGAACTTTCATACGTTCACGTGCTTTTTCATTACCACGTTGAAAATCTGTAAGTTCTATACCAGCATCTTTTAAAGATTGTACACTCTGATCAACTGCAGGCTTAATATTCACATTTATGACTTCATCAGGATTTATAAATTTAAGTGCATCTTCAACTTCAGCTGCATCCTTTTGAACACCATATGGTAATTTAACAGCTATAAATTGACATTCACGACCTTCGTTACGTAATGCTTCAACAGCCATTTGAGCAAGTTTGCCGGTCAATGTTGAGTCTTGTCCACCTGATATGCCTAAAACCAATGATTTAATAAAGGCATGTGATTGAACGTAGCTCTTGATAAAATGAATAATCTCGCGTGTTTCTTGTTCACTATCGATATGTTTCTTCACTTTCATTTCATTCACTACGATATTTTGTAACTTAGTCATTGTCTTCCTCCATCTCCTTAACGTGTTCAGCAACTTCAAATATACGTTTATGTTTATTATCCCAACATGCTGTACTCAAATCTACTGGATATTCTTGCGGATTTAAATAACGTTTGTTTTCTTCCCACAACTCTGAAAGAGCTTGTTTCAAGTAGTCTTGTGCTTCTTTTTCAGATGGTAACTGATAAACAAGTTTGCCATTTTCAAAAATAGAGCGATGTAGATCAACAGCTTCAAAGTGTTTAATATATTTCATTTTATATGTGTGCACTGGGTGGAACATTTTTAGAGGTTTTTCATCATTAGGATTTTCATGTTCTAATGTAATATAGTCACCTTCTGCTTTACCAGTCTTTGTATTAATAATACGGTATACATTTTTCTTACCAGGTGTAGTCACTTTTTCAGCGTTATTAGACAGTTTAATACGATCAACATATTGACCACTTTCATCTTCTACCGCTACTAGTTTATATACTGCACCAAGTGCTGGTTGATCATAACCAGTGATTAACTTTGTACCTACACCCCAAGAATCTACTTTGGCACCTTGTGATTTCAAACTCATAATCGTCTGTTCATCTAAATCATTTGAAGCAATAATTTTTGCATCTTTGAATCCAGCTTCATCTAACATGCGTCTTGCCTCTTTAGATAAGTAAGCAATGTCACCTGAATCAAGACGAATTCCAATAAAATTAATTTTGTCGCCCAGTTCTTTAGCGACTTTAATCGCAGTTGGAACACCTGATTTAAGTGTGTGGAAAGTATCAACTAAAAAGACACAATCTTTGTGACGTTCAGCATATATTTTAAATGCTGTATATTCATCACCATAAGTTTGCACAAGTGCGTGTGCATGTGTACCTGATACTGGAATTCCAAACAACTTACCTGAACGCACATTACTTGTAGAGTCAAAGCCACCAATATAAGCAGCACGTGCTCCCCATAATGCTGCATCAAGTTCTTGAGCACGTCGTGTACCGAACTCCATCAATATATCTTCTGGCGCCACTTGACGAATTCTACTGGCTTTAGTCGCAATTAAAGTGTGGAAATTAACAATATTTAATAAAACAGTCTCTATTAACTGGGCTTGAATTAATGGCGCTTCAACTCTTATTAAGGGTTCATTCCCAAAGCATAATTCACCTTCTTGCATTGAACGAATATTGCCGCTAAATTTTAGTTGTTTTAAGTATTCAAGAAAATCACTTTGATAGCCTATTGATTGCAAATATTCAATATCAGATTCACTAAAATGGAAATTCTCAATAAATTGTATTACTCGTTTTAATCCATTAAAAACTGCATAGCCACTTTCAAATGGCATGCTCCTAAAGTACAAATCAAATACTGCATTACGTTCATGTATACCATCATTCCAATAGCTTTCAGCCATGTTAATTTGGTATAAGTCATTATGTAACATTAAACTGTCGTCTTCGTAACGATACACCACAATCTCTCCAATCCATCTTTTAGTATATTTTATCATAATTACTTTTTTGTGAGTATTGACATGGTGTGTCTTACTTTTCAAAAAGAAAAACTTTACTTATCTGACAAATTCGTGACAATAAAGGGAATTGAATGTGCTAATGAATTGCCTAGATTATAATATTAAGCGAGGTGTTCATATGATTATAGAAGAAGCAAGAGAATTCATTAATACCATGTATACTGAACTAGATTATTCAGAAATTAAAATTAATAACAGATTATCTGAAATTGAAGCAGAAATTGAAGCTAAAGGTACTTATACGCATACATTTGAAGAATTACAATACGGTGCTAAACTAGCTTGGCGAAACTCTAATCGTTGTATCGGTCGGTTATTTTGGGACGCTTTGCATGTTGAAGATGCTAGAAACATAGATAATGAAACAGATTTTATTGAGGCAATTAATTATCATCTTAAAGAAGCAACTAATGGTGGCAAAATTAAACCATTTATTACAATATTTTCATCTGAAAATGCCCCACAAATTTATAACAATCAACTTATTCGATATGCAGGTTATGAAGATAAAGGTGACCCAGCTGAACGTGACATTACACAATTGGCACAACATTTAGGTTGGCAAGGTAAAGGTACTGACTCTGATGTCTTACCTCTTATTTATCAATTACCTAATGATTCAATTAAATTGTATAATTTACCAACAGAGTTGGTTAAAGAAGTGAATATAGAGCATGACCATTTTCCAAAATTAAAAGATTTAAATTTAAAATGGTACGGGGTGCCTATCATTTCTAATATGGATTTAAAGATTGGTGGTATAACTTATCCAACCGCACCTTTTAATGGATGGTATATGGTTACAGAAGTTGCAGTGCGTAACTTTACAGATTCGTATCGCTATAATTTATTAGAAAGTGTTGCACAAGCATTTGAATTTGGTACACTTAAAAATAATTCATTTAACAAAGATCGAACATTGGTAGAACTGAATTATGCTGTTTATCATTCGTTTAAAGCGCAAGGCGTGTCTATTGTTGATCATTTAACTGCGTCTAAACAATTCGAATTATTTGAAGAAAAAGAAAAGGCACATCATCGTGAAGTAACAGGTAAATGGTCATGGCTAGCGCCACCCTTATCGCCAACATTAACCACAAATTATCATCATGGTTATAATAATGAAATGAAAGATCCAAATTTTCATTATAAGGCTAAGCAAACGATGAAGTGTCCATTTCACTAATGTTCAACTGACATGAGGTGATGATTTAAATGTATTTATATTATTTAGGCCCACAAGGAACCTTCTCGTATTTAGCTGCTAAGAAATATATTTCTGAAAAAGAAGTGACTTTCTCACCTAAATCTAATTTATATGAAGTGATTAAAGCGGTAAGTAGTAATGACGCGTCCGTTGGTATTGTTCCAATTGAAAACTCAATCGAAGGAACAATAAATATTATCGCCGATGCACTTGCACAACAAGATATTTTTGCTCATGGTGAAATCCACTTAGATATTAATTTTGGCTTATATGCACATGAAGGAACTGAATTACAAAATATTAAAAAAGTATACTCAATTGCACCAGCTATTAGTCAAACGAGTCGTTATATTCAGCGTCATCATTTTTTATACGATTACGTAGATAGTACGATTCAAGGATTAAACAAAATCTCTGAAACTGAAGCAGCAATTGCGCCACTCGGTAGTGGTGAAGCATACGGATTTACACCTATTGATAGTCATATTCAAGACTATCCACACAATGTAACGCGATTTTTAATAGTTAAAAATCACGCAAACTATGACAAAGGTGCGTTAAATACATTATTATTAATCACACCTAAATATGATAAAGCAGGACTCTTAGCTAGTATATTAAACACGTTTGCTTTATTTAACATTAATTTATCTTGGATTGAATCAAGACCACTCAAAACTCAGTTAGGGATGTATCGTTTCTTTGTACAAACAGATAGTGGTATAACTTCTGAATTAAACAAAGTTATTACCATACTTGAGACATTGGATTTTAAAATAAAAGTGATTGGTGCATTTAATCGTCATAGCTGATAAATGATGTTGCCTTTTTATTTGCTAGTATTTTCAAACATAAATGACTAGGATTGACAGCACGTTCACATATAACGTTACTCAATTCTAGTCATCTTTTTAATTAGGTATATTCAAGGGGGTTGTACTACCCTATGCACTTTTTTAATTAATCAATATTAATCTTTTCTATTTTTACATCTTCACTTTGATTAAGAGTTAAGTCTTTAATATCTTCCAAATGGATAGTTTGCGAGCTATCATCAAAAATATTTCCTGCAATAAAGACTTGTTGATGCTTTACATTGTTATAACTTCTGATGTGAATGGCATCACGTTTCATATGCCCCGTGAATGTATTACCAATGACACTAAAATTTTCACCTGCTTGTGTCCCTATGACTTGACCCGTTACAACATCTGCTGCATTTTTCCCATCTTTAACTGCTAAATTTCTAATACCACCGTTGCAATTTCTAAATTCATTGCGAGAAATAATCATATTTTTAGTTTTCAGTGGTGTTAGAGCATACTCATTCATTCCATCAAAGATATTATTTCTAATATGCACATTATCATAATATTGATTATATCGACTTGCATGTGAACCAATTGCTCTATTCCATGCTTTCATTTTTGGGTTATCTGAGTTTCCAAAATAACAATTTTCTATGACCACATTTTTAGTAATCGTTCCATCTGTTGTGCCAAATTTTGGAAAGGCACCTGGTACTTGAATATCTATTTGAATTGCTTCTGAAAATGAACGGTCACCATCAAAATCATTGAATCCTTTAAAATTACAATGTTTGATATATAAGCCATTGATTCCACAGGCATCCAACGCATGTCCTCCAACGACATTTAATACAGTAACGCCTATGAGCTGAATATCTTCGGCATGGCCAATTGACATTGCAGTATTATTATATGGATACTCTGCACCATTCATATCAAACGTACCGCCTTTAATATAGATATGACTATTGCCTGAGTACCCATGGTAGAATCCAAAGCGTTTCCCATTTTTCAATAAGGCATCTTTACTACATCTTAATAACGTTGTGTCATCTTCTAAAAGTAATGTGGTTGAGTCATAGATAATAAGCGCCTTGCCAATATGATACGTACCACTAGGTATTAATACAGTATGTTCTCCATATTTTGCTTTATTTAATGCTTGTTGAATTGCTTTTGTATCTTTTCGTTTGTTATGCCCTGTGAGGCCATAGTCTTGTGCATTTATTAGCATATTCAATCCCCTATTCTCGTGCTTTAAAATCTTATATTATATAAGTTTTATACAATTTTAGTTTCATATTAGCTATACTAACTATATAAATGATGATGAGGTATTAACTCAACCTTTTCTATATTATTATACAATTTTTAACTACCTCAAACATTTATCAGAGAGGATGAACAAATATGATTAAGAAAGCATTGATTGTTGTAGATTATTCGTATGATTTTATTGCTAATGATGGTCGCTTAACTTGTGGTAAACCTGGTCAAGATATAGAATCATTTATTTTAAATCGTTTAAAATACTACCATTCAAGTAATCAAGACATCTTTTTTATGATGGATTTACATTATGATAATGATCACTATCACCCAGAAACACAACTTTTCCCACCACATAATATTGAGGGAACGCCTGGTCGAGAATTGTATGGTCAAATTAAAACCTTCTATGATAATTACAAAACAGAACCTAACATCCATTTCTTAGATAAACGACGTTATGATTCTTTTTTTGGCACGCCATTAGATAGTCTTCTTCGTGAAAGAAATATTTCCGACGTTGAAATTGTAGGTGTCTGTACTGATATTTGTATATTACATACTGCTATTTCAGCCTATAATTTAGGGTATAAGATGACTATACCTAAAGATGGTGTTGCCTCTTTTAATGAAAATGGACATGAATGGGCTTTAGGACATTTTAAAAACTCATTAGGCGCAGAGGTAGAAGTAAGCAATTAAAACATGCTAAAATAATATTAAAATTATATGATAAGGGTGAATTATAGCAATGGCAAAAACTTATATTTTTGGACATCAAAATCCAGACACTGATGCAATTTCTTCAGCGATTATTATGGCTGACTTTGAACAATTAACTGGAAACAGTGAAGCAACAGCATACCGTTTAGGTGATATCAATGCTGAAACTAAATATGCGCTAGATCATTTCGAAGTAAAAGCACCAGAATTATTAACTGATAATTTAGATGGTCAAGAAGTTATTTTAGTAGATCATAACGAATTCCAACAAAGTGCAGAATCAATTGCAGATGCTGAAATTAAACACGTCGTTGACCATCACAGAATCGCAAATTTTGAAACTGTTGCTCCATTGTGGTATCGTGCAGAACCTGTAGGTTGTACTGCTACAATTCTTTACAAAATGTATAAAGAACGTGGCTTTGAAATTAAACCTGAAATTGCTGGATTAATGGTTTCAGCTATTATTTCAGATAGCTTATTATTTAAATCTCCTACTTGCACTGAAGAAGATGTGAATGCTGCTCAAGCTTTAAAAGATATTGCAAATATAGATTTAGAAGAATATGGTTTAGAAATGTTAAAAGCAGGTGCGTCTACAACTGATAAATCTGCTGAAGAATTATTAGATATGGATGCTAAATCATTTAACATGGGTGACTACGTTACACGTATCGCTCAAGTAAATACGGTTGATATCGATGAATTATTAAACCGTAAAGATGAACTTGAAAAAGTGATGTTAGAAACAAGTACAAATGAAAAATATGATTTATTTGTCTTAGTCGTAACTGACATTATTAACAGCGACTCAAAAATCTTAGTAGTAGGTGCTGAGAAAGATAAAGTTGGAGAAGCTTTCAAAGTTCAATTAGACGACGGCATGGCTTTCTTAACAGGCGTTGTATCTCGTAAAAAACAAGTGGTACCTCAAATTACTGAAGCATTAACTAAATAATATATTTTATAAATATAAGCACACTATGTGGTGTTAAATCTTACGGAGGCTAAACTGTTGAGTTCAATAGTTTAGCCTCTTTCATTCATTACAGACCAAGTCAACCAATTGCTTTTTAATTGAAAATTATTTGGGGTATAGATATGATAAATGACTATATTCATTATTATTTAAATCATGTATATGGTTGATAAATTTTAAGGAGGTTAACGTATTGTCTTCTATTTCAAAACAATTTGAGGAAAGTAAAGCTTTTTTCAAAACACATAAAACGAAAGATATTAAGTTTCGTAAACATCAATTAAAACAATTGAGTAAAAGTATTAAACATCATGAAAATGAATTATTAGAGGCACTTCAACAAGATTTAGGTAAAAGTCCGGTTGAAGCTTATGCAACTGAAATCGGTATAACTTTAAAAAGTATTAAATCCGCTCGAAAAGAACTTAAAAATTGGACTAAAACCAAACAAGTAGACACACCTTTATTTATGTTTCCAGCTAAAAGTTACATAAAGCCTGAACCCTATGGCACAATTCTAATTATCGGACCGTTTAATTATCCAGTTCAATTAGTATTTGAACCATTAATTGGCGCGATAGCTGCTGGAAATACTGCGATAATTAAACCTTCAGAATTAACTCCTAATGTTTCTAAAGTGATACGTCAAATTATTGAAGATGTATTTATTTCGGATTATATCAGTGTTATTGAAGGCGGTATTGAAGAAACACAAACATTAATTCATCTTCCTTTTGATTACATGTTCTTTACTGGTAGTGAAAAAGTGGGTCAAATCATTTACGAAGCAGCAAGTAAACATTTAGTCCCTGTAACATTAGGGCTTGGCGGTAAATCACCTGTTATTGTAGATGACACAGCAAACATTAAAGTCTCAAGTGATCGTATCAGTTTCGGTAAATTTACAAATGCAGGACAAACATGTGTTGCGCCAGATTATATCTTAGTAAATCGTAAAGTGAAGCATCAACTGATCGATGCGCTAAAACATAGTATTCATGAATTTTATGGAAATGACATTGAAAAAAGTCCTGATTTCGGACGTATTGTGAATGATAAACATTTTAATCGACTCAATGATTTACTAAATGTACATCAAAATAATATTATCTTTGGTGGTCATACTAATGAGCAACACCGCTATATAGCGCCTACAATTTTAGATGGCATCACATTAGACTCTAAAATCATGCAAGAAGAAATATTTGGACCGATTCTCCCTATTATCACTTATGATGATTTTAATGAGGCAATCGATATTATTCAAAGTAAGTCTAAACCATTAAGTCTCTATTTGTTTAGTGAAGATGAGAATACAACCCACCGTGTATTAAATGAATTATCATTTGGTGGTGGTGCAATTAATGATACCTTAATGCATTTAGCTAATCCTAAACTCCCATTCGGTGGCGTTGGTATGTCAGGCATCGGTCAATATCACGGTAAATATACATTCGATACCTTTAGCCACAAAAAATCTTATATTTTTAAATCTACTCGTTTAGATTCAAGTATTATTTACCCACCATACAAAGGCAAGTTTAAATATATTAGAACGTTCTTTAAAAACTTATAAAAATGATGAGGGGGCGAGACAGAATTCTTTTGAATTCATTGTCCCACCCCTAAATTGCTTTATTTGTTAAATATCTTTTTAAGTTTTCAATGTTTGGAGCACGCCTACAAGGATGACTGGAGTTGAAAAAGCTTAATATAAGTGTTTCCTCAATCAGTCAGTTACTGCGAATTTGCAATGTAGCCTCATCTCATTATTGTTGTCTCAACTTCATAAATATCTGTATTTATTTTATAAAGTCGACAAATACACCTTCAGGTGCTTTATATTGATTATCAGTTGGTGTTAATTTTCCAGAATTAGTATCACGTCTAAATACGGTTACTTCATAATTGCTTTCTTGATGCGCACAAACTAAATAATCATCAGATTCTGTAATATTAAAATCTCTAGGGAATTCTCCACCACTACTTACGATTTCAACTGGGTTTAAAGCTGCTCCATCTTCTGCTACTGTATAAACTGCAATACTATCATGTCCTCTATTACTCACGTATAAACTTTGCTGGTCATGAGATAAACGTACGGCAGCTAATTTAGTCTCTCCTTCAAAATCTTCTGGAACTGTTGCATGACGTTCTATTTCTTCAAATTGTCCATCGTTATAATGCGTAACACTTACAATATTAGATATTTCATGCACTACATAAGCATATTTACCATTTTTATGAAAAGCAATATGTCGAGGCCCATCTTGATCTTTAAATTGTGAAACTGCATGTTCTTTAAAACCTTCACTGCCAAATTCATAAGTGACAACCCTATCAGTTCCCAAGTCAGCAGCAACGACATATTTACCATCTGGCGTTTCATTTAAAAAATGAACATGAGGGTTCTCTTGGCGCTCATGGCTTCCCGTAGTAAACTCATGGTCTAACTCTTGAATCAATTTAACCACTTCACCAGTTTCTTTATTTAATTGATAAATACGCGCTAAGCCTTCTCCATATACCGCTTCAAATAAGAAATTACGGTCATTTGATACAGAAATATAGCATCCTGTACCACGCGTTGATGCTAAACATTTATTGATTAAAGATAGTTGTCCCTGCTCATCCTTTTTAAATGCTGCAATCCCACAATTATCGCCTTCTTTAGTAATGGCATATAAATAATCTTCTGTTTGAGCAAGATACGTCGAGGCTTCAATTTCATAACCTGTTTCTATTTGGTCAACTTGACCAGAATCTTCATTTAACTCAAAGCGATAAATACCTTTACCTTCTTTTTTAGTATAAGAACCGATATACCCTGTCGTAGTCATATGATTACCTCCAATTTATTATTATATTCATTTTATAAAAAGTAAGGGGTTAATGACAATCAATGTATCTTTCTTAGTTGTTAAACGATAAAGGAACATATATGTATAACATAAAAAAACCAGCAACTTCAAAATAAGAAGCTACTGGTAAATAATAATTATGCATTATTACTTTCGATATCAGATACGATTTCTTTAGTTTTTCTTTCAATGTCTTCAAAGTCTTTTTTGAAGATGTAAGCAAATGCAGCTACACCAACACCTACTACTACAGTAGTAATAAGGATAAAGCTAAATAAGAATTTGAATAAACCTTTAATTAAATCCCACATGTATGTTTCACCTCTAAATATAGAAATTAGTATGTTTACAATATTATATATTATCATACTTACTGTTTTGATTAAATAGATAGCTATTTTAACTTTGTATAATATCAAAAACCTAAAAAATTAGTACTTCTAATTCAGTATTCAAGTTTTTACTATTAAGATAACCACCAAGACTTAACGGAATCTACTACTGCTCTATATGCATCGCTAATCATAGTAACCCTCCTTGTGTTTTTGGTGAATCTTGCTATCATATTCAGTATAGTAATATTTATAATTGAATTCAATTAATACTCTATTTTTGACTAATATATTCAGGAGGCCTTCTTATGCAACAAGTTAAATCAGATATAATGACTTTTCGAGGGTCACATTTTGATTTAGGTATCAAAACGGCACAATGGCTTAAACAAACCCCTTTATTAGCAAATCGAGAACGTGAATGGAAAAAACGTATGCCTCGATTTGATATAGATGTTAACGAAACGCATGCCGTCTTTCAAACTTATGCGCCAGAAATATGGGAAGAGTTAATGGGTATGCAAGAAGTACTTAATTTACCTACTAAACAAATGATTTTAAATTTTGGACATTATCGTTTCTCAGATTTGAAGGACAGTGGATGTACGGTTTTTCAAGGCCAGGATTTTATGGTACGTAATTATGACTACCACCCTGCTACATATGATGGCAGATACTTATTATATCAACCAAATGATGGTGGCTTAGCTCAAATTGGTCCTACGTCACGTGTTACAGGCCGTATGGATGGCATGAATGAAGCTGGTTTAGCAATGGGCTATAATTTCATGCATCGTAAACATCCTGCCAATGGCTTCGTATGTTATATGATTGGTCGTCTTGTTTTAGAACACTGTAAAGATGTTGATGAAGCTGTTCGCTTTTTAAAAGAACTACCACATAGAAGCTCATTTAGCTATATTTTAATGGATAAGCATCTAAACCACGCCATTGTTGAAGTTACACCAAGATCTTTCGATGTTAGATATGACAAAGTATGTACGAATCACTTTGAAGTGTTAACACATGAAAATCGTAACTATACGAAAGAATCTCGTGAACGATTAGAACGTACAATTAATCAAACATCTCAAGATTTAGATAAGCATACAGCATTTGAATTATTTAATAATCCTAAATATGAAATTTATAGTAAATTATTTAGAAGTTGGTCAGGTACAATACATACATCGATGTATGAGCCTCAGAACTTAACAGCTTGGATGACACTTGGTGAGAACCAGGTTCCTACTTCAATCGATTTTCAATCATGGCTTGAAGGCAATGATATAGATACCACACAATTTACAGGGCAAATTGATACAGATTTAACATTCGCAAATTATTAAAAAACAGGCGACAATCCTTAACTCGGAATTTGTCGCCTGTTACAATATTTATAAGAATGTAAATTGATAATATGTTATAAGTTCATTATTTAATTGTAATATCTTTATTCACTGTATAAAATTCAACTACATTATTACTATTACCAACTTTTCCATCTTTAAAGTTTTTATTTTCAACTTTAGCTTCACCAGTTCCAGGATGTAACTTAAGGAGTGTATTCTTTGGTTTATCCTTATAATCGAAATATACAAATTTATGTTTACTAGAACCTTTAACATCTGTTTCACTATTCATTTTCGTAAACTTTATAAATCCAATGTCAGTCACAAATAGAGATTTTTGAAGCTTGGAATTATTCACTTTCATACTACCAATTTTAGACTTAAAATCACTATTACTAACCTCACTGTTTTTTAATGTTTACCCCACTAGAGTCACCCTTAAAAGTAAGATTATTTAATTTAGAATTGTTAACTTTAAGAAATTGAGCGTCTTGAATTATAGAACCGCTCTTAACATTAATACCTTCTAATACCACATTTTCCAATCCTGAATTAACATCTAATTTAGCAATATTTTTATTTGGTATCGTAATATTAATTTTGGATTTACTCTGATTGAAAGGGTTCAAATTTATACTGTAACCTCTTTTATTAGAACGGTGTTCTTTTATATTTAATGTGTCTTTAGTACGGTAAACCTTGATATCATTATCACCTAAATATTTAACACCACAATGTTTACCGTGTTTAATTGTGACCTCAGAATTATAACTTTGAATATTTAAATTATTCATCTTTAGATTGCTGTATTCCCTATCATATTTAAGTTTTTTAAATTCATCTTTGTCGTGAACAAACCATACTAACGTTGCGGCCAAGAAAAAACCTATAAATATAACTATGCCTGTAATCATTGCTTTCTTCATTGTTTAATTCTTCCTTTAACTGTTTGGATATACCAAGTTAAATATTTTAAAACAAGTCGATAGATATTTTGAGTTATTTTCATAGTAAGTACAAATAAGACAATGCCAATCCCCGTATAGGAAACACTAAATAAGAAGTTGCTAAATGAATCAACAATCCCCTTTAGAATACTCGTAGATATAATCACTAACGGAAGAAAAATTAAAAAAGCGGAAAATAGAAATACTATGAATAAAATCACCAAAAATATTACTATAGGGATAATAATGAAGAAAAATGAAAGTACCCCTAAACTCAATGAGGCCGTGATAGCCCTTAAAATATTATGAGGATTTGGCGTTACTTTCGCATCAGAAATAGCTTCTCTCGCTTTAACTTCTTTACCTATGTCATGTGGCTCTTGTAAGTCGGAAATAATTTGTTTTTCAGACTTACCTTTTGACTCTTGTTTATAAAAATGATTTTCATAATCATTCATAAGCTTGTCTTTCTCTTCACGCGGTAGTTCATCTAGTTCTAATTCAAGTTCATTTAAAAAAGTAATCTTATCCATTTCTATTTCACATACTTTCTTAATTGATTTTTCTTTTTTTGAAAGTAGTCGAATTGAATATTTTAGTATTTGTTTTATCGGCTAAAAAATTCAATACGTTTTACAATATTGTCTTTATAAAGAATTGATAATTTCATATGGTGCGCTTTATCGATATAAATCAATGCATCATACCCCTTACCAACTCGATCTTTACGATAATTATCACCTAAATCATTAATGGCATTTTCAACTCGGTCTCCAATTTTAACACCGAAGTTTGTAGAAACTTTATTATCATTTACGAGTACAATCCCTTTAACTTTTTCACGTTTATTTTTAACTTTAACTGTTAAATTAGGATGTTTTTTATGGTTATAAAATTTATATCTATCCACTTTAATATGTTTATTAATCTTATAACCCTCTTTATTAAACTGTTCATTCATTTGCAAATTGTTAATTTTAACATCTGTAAGATCAATTGTCTTTTCATTCTTATAAATTGTAAGACTAGTAACAACTACAAAAGCAATTATTGTAAAAATTGCAAATATAACCCATCTGTTTTGAATGCGCAAACGTACCACCACTTCTATTCATATTATATTAAATATATCATACCCATTGATTCTGAAACACCGAAATACAACCTTCTTAGTCTTACATATTTGTAACTTTTAAAAATTTAACAAATCTTTCATACATTCATTCAGCAGTACAATAAATTCTTAAAAATAAAAGACGATTAATTTTTTAGCAAAAGTAATATAATTATCTATTTTTTAAAAGAATTGTTATAATAATGTAAATTTACTTAAGGAGGTTTTATTTATGGCTAATTTGAAAACATATTTTGACAAAAGTCAGCCACTTGATGAATATATTGCTACTATGACAACAAACAAAGATAATGTGTTAGCAATATACAATGAATTTAGTATTCCTTCTAATGATAGTAATATCGATAAGTTAAAAGATGCTTCATTTTCAAAAGTGTTGGTCATTACAGAAGATTGGTGTGGCGACGCTATGATGAACCTACCAATATTAAAACATATCAGTGAGGAGCTTCACTTAGAGGTTCGCGTCTTCCACAGAGATGAAGATACTGATTTAATTGACCAATATTTAACTAATGGAACAGCACGCTCAATACCTATCTTTATCTTCTTAAATGATAAAGACGAACAAGTTACTGTATGGGGTCCAAGAGCGCGTGAAGCACAGGAATTTGTAACCAATTTAAGAGCTGAAATGCTTCCAGATAAAGATGCTTCTGATTATGAAGACAAAGAAAAAGAAGTTCATAAAGAAATCACTACTAAATATCAAAATGATACTGAGTTATGGCAACAAGTCTATAATTCAATTATTAACAAGCTTTTATTATAAAAACACAAAAATAGGAGAGAGCGTATAACTTATATTATGTCGCCCTCTCCAATTTGTATTTTTAATAATTATCATCAATCAAAAGGTTAAGACTAAAACATTAGGATATTTTCACAACTTAACTATTAATAAAAAGTATTGCTTAAATTTTATTGAATCTGTTGCCGAATCCTAAACGTATATGTTTATGTCTCGACCTATTAACTTTTGTTTAGATATCTCTTTTAGCAGCATATAAAGTATTAGCAATAAAGAAGATAACAATTGATGCAATAGAAATAAACCATTGCCAATGCGAGAACTTAATGCTGTCTGATTGTGATTTTTCAGTTAGATAACTAAATGGAATGTACTTTAATGATTTTTGTATCTTTTCGCCCCAATCAGGTATTAAACCAATAAACGGTTGAATAAATGGAACAATAAATACTAAGAATATACCTAACGTGAATATCACTGCTGGTTTTTGGACGATTAATGTAATTAAGAATAATAACAGTCCAAAGAATAATAAGAAGATAAGATAGAACCAAATATTAGTTAAAAACTTATCTCCATCAAGGTTCTTACCGTCAGTAAAAGATTGAATTAGCACTAATGTAATGTATGTGATAAAAGTGAAAATAAATGAAATTAATACAATTGAAATTGTTTTAGCAACAATATATCCAATTCTATTTTTAACCTTATTCATATATAACTGGATAGTACCTTGAGAATAGTCACGTGTAATTGTCTTAATAACAACTAATAAGCCAAAGAATAAGAACATCCAATTTGCCATAGATAATATTGTTGAATAAGTCACTTTATCGTTATTGCGTGCCATTAAAAATGCCATTAAACCTAAAACAGCCCAAATAAGTATTAGCGCAATATATGTTAAATAACTCTTACAAAAACTAAGAATATCGTATTTTACTAATTGTAAACTTCTCATTTATTTGTCACCTCTCTGATTAATATTAAAGTACGTATCACGAAGCGAACTTTTACGTGTTTCGATATAAGTAGGGTATATTTCTTTTTGTGCTAAAGCTTTAAGCAATTGTTTATAATCTTTTTGTGCTTTTATTAAAATTTCTCCACTATTTTTGTTAGTTTGAAGTACATCGAAATGTTCTTTTAAATGTTCAAGCGCTTTGTTATATTCTGCTTCTTCTACTTTAATTGATGTATGATCTTGTGCACTACCGTCTTTCATATTGACATCTTGCACGAAATTACCATCACGTAGGAAAACGGCACGGTCACAAATCAATTCAATATCTTCTAATTTATGACTTGAAATAAGTATTCTCATTTCTAAATCATTTACAAGTGATTGAATTGTTTTTAATACATCAATTGAACCATCAGGGTCCATACCATTTGTTGGTTCATCTAAGATTAAGTATTTCGGTTTATTCATTAGTGAAACAGCAATCGCTAATTTTTGTTTCATCCCCATTGAATATTTTCTTACTTTTTTCTTAATGTATGGGCGCATACCAAATGCATCTATAATTTTATCTGTATAATCTTTGTCGAAACCTTTTCCTAGAACCTGAGCAAATAATCTTAAGTTATTTAAACCTGTTTTATTGTCATATAATTTAGGATGTTCAATTAAATAACCTACATTTTCGTTATCATTAAGTTGAACCTTTCCTTTAAAATTAATAATATTGCCATTCATAACCTTCATCAAAGTTGTTTTACCAACACCATTTTTACCTATTAAACCTACGATTTGACTTTCTCCAAAGTCAAAATTGATGTTATCTAAAACATTATTATCGCCATATGTTTTAGTGATATTTTCTAATTTCATCAAAGCCCTCCTTTTTTAATACGACTATTAATATGTCGTAGTTGAATAACATAATTACTAATCATCCAGATGATGCTTAAGACGAGCAACCCATTATCAAAGTAAACTCCAAAAGTATCACTGGCTAAATTATTTTTAAAAATAAAATTATTAATACATGTAAATATTAATGCAATCGCAAATGGAATCACGAGCATCATTAAAATGATGTAGGCTGCATACGATACGCCATTCCGTTTTTGTTCAGTATTCTTGCTAAATGCAATTGGAATACTAAAAAAATTGACGGTTAAAAAAGTAATTGCTGTTGAATATCTCAAGTTATTAACCTCTATATTGGTAGACTGAAAATTATACAACGCTATAATTGCGGTTCCTAAAAGGGTTAAAACTATACAAGTGATATAGTTTGCATTCAGCATATCCTTTTTAGACACAGGCAGGCTTTCATAGAATAAATATGAAGTCTTACCACCAAGTCTTCTATGAACCCGAAATAAATGACCTGAATCTAAAATACTTATCAACATTAATGAAATAGCTATCGGTGTATAAAATACAAAGGCTATTTCCGTTTTTGATAATATAAATGCATATAATGGGTTAATTAAAAGTAATGCAATATACAAGATAATTGTCCAACTGCGCAATTTAAAATTTCTAATTAATAATTGTTTCATTGTATCAACTCACTTTGCTGAATGTCTGTGTTGTTAATTCTGTTGTCAGCCTTTTCAAGATAAATCATTAATTCTTCGATACTAGGTTGTTTTACATCAACTTTATTACCAAATAGTTCTTTAAACACTTGCGCATGTTTTGTAAAACCAAGATATCCTGTTGTTTTCACTTCTTTATATATAAACAATTTATTTAATTCATCATCTAACGCTTGGTTATCGCCTTGAACAATGAAATACTGCTCTTGAATTTGATTACGGTATCCTTGTAATATTACTTCTCCATCTTTTAAATAAATGAGATAATCAGCAATTTTCTCTAAGTCAGAAATGATATGTGTCGATATGAACAGTGTTTTACGTTCATCGATAAGTTCATGTTGAAGAATTTCTAGCACTTCATTGCGAACAATTGGATCTAACCCAGCTGTTGGTTCATCAAAAATAAATAACTCTGCATGATGACTTAAAGCAAGTGCTAACGACAATTTCATTTTCATACCTGTTGAAAAATGTTTAATTTTTTCATTGTATGGTAATTTAAATTTCTCTAAATATTGTTGGAATAACTTCCCATCCCATTCGCTATAAAATGGAGAAACTATTTTTTCAAGTTTCTTAACCGTCCATTGTTGATTAAAATAAATTTCTGAATATACAAAACCAATTTTATTTTTTATCCATTTCGGTTCTTGTGCCATGCTTTTATCAAGAACCTTTATTTCTCCACTTTGCGTTTCTAATAAATCCATAATTAAACGAATCACAGTAGTCTTACCAGCACCATTCGCCCCAATAAAACCTGTCACAAACCCTTGAGGAATATCGAATGAAATATTTTTTAATGCAAATGCTTTATTGCGATAAGTTACATTTTTTGCTTCAATTGCATTCATTCTTCTTCCTCCTCATAAATTAAAGTTAATATTTCTTTTAACTCTTTTAGAGGCATTCCAATCGTTTTAGCTTCTTTAATCATTGTGCGTGCCAGATTTTCGATAACAAAAAATTGCTTTTCTTTTAAAATCGCACTGTCTTGTTCCTTAACAAAGGTGCCTTTGCCACGAATGGTAGTGACAAAACCCTCTTTTTCAAGATCTTCATACGCACGTTTAGTTGTTATTAAACTGACTTGTAAATCTTTAGCTAACTCTCTCATTGAAGGTAAATGGCTCCCTGTTTCAACATAGCCTTTTAAAATATTTTCTTTAATTTGTTGCTTTATTTGTTCATATATGGGTTGTTCGCTGGTGTTTCTCAAAATGATTTTCATTGATGTCCCCCTTTAATAACTGTATATACATAATATATACAATATATACATCTTTGTAAAGGGATTTATCAATATTTCCTCATATTTCAATGTCATTTTTTTCCATCATTGTATATATACGCCATATACAATGAGTGATTTTAATAAAAAGACGCTACTTAATCAGCCAAATATAACTGACAGTTGCAGCGTCTACACTTATTGTTATTTTTTATTTTTTCGTCTATCATTGCTTCTATTAATAAATGCACAAATAATAAACATGATTGCAGCTAATAATAATTTGATTCCTTGATTTTCATGTCCAGTAGCTTGTAAATAATAACCTACAATAAATAGAATGATTGCTAACCCGACAAAAATCTTTGTTAAGTATTTCATCGTTTTGTCACCTCATTTGTTACATTGTATCAAAGAGATATAATTTTAGAAATGTTCATTCTGATGGTGCTAAAACATTGGAACTGTTTCATATTTTTTAATTAAATAATTTCTTTTACTTATCTTTCCATTTCGATTCTAACCATATTCGAAAAACGACAAGTATGCTTCCCGTAATTAAAGTCATCATACCTTCAAATAACCACGACATTACACTGCACCCCCACAAAGAAAAGTGTCATATCTCTAGATGACCTAATAGTATTCTATCACAAAATCGAACAAATGTTCGTATTAAATAATAATTAATTTCATATTTACGGCAAACGTGTATCAATACTTTATCTTTAACCAAAATCAAGATAAGATAATATTGAATATACAATTTAAAGTGAGGTTAAAATTATGAACCCTTTAGCACAAAACTTAAACGACCAACTTGTAGACGAAAGTCCTGAAATATTAAATATGCTTTCAAATTTAGGTAAATCAATGTACTATCCAAAAGGCATTTTATCGCAATCAGCCGAAGCTAAATCAACTAAATATAATGCCACAATTGGTATGGCTACCAATGATAAAGGTAAAATGTATGCTGACACTTTATATGGTGTTTATAATCATTTATCTCCTGACGAAGTGTTTCCATACGCACCACCTCAAGGCATTGAGCCTCTTAGAGATTTATGGCAAGACAAAATGCTCAATGAAAATCCTGACCTAACTAGTGATTCAATTAGCCGTCCAATCGTCACAAATGCACTCACTCATGGCCTTTCATTAGTAGCTGATTTATTTGTTGAAAGCGGTGACACAATTTTATTACCTGAACATAATTGGGGAAATTATAAATTAATTTTTAATACACGTCATTCAGCTAATATTGAAACATATCCTATTTTTAATAAAGAAGGTCATTATACTACTGATTCTTTAGTTTCTACTTTAGAAAATTACAACCAAGACAAAGTACTTTTACTCTTAAATTATCCAAATAATCCAACTGGCTATACTCCTACTAGTGAAGAAGTAAAAACAATTGTCTCTGCGATTAATGACTTGGCCAATAGAGGTACAAATGTAATCGCTGTAGTTGACGATGCATATTATGGTTTATTTTATGAAGATGTTTATACGCAATCAATTTTCACAGCAATTAATAATCTCGAATCTAAAAACATCTTACCTATTCGTTTAGATGGTGCCACTAAAGAATTCTTTGCATGGGGATTACGTGTAGGTTTCATTACTTTTGGTTTAAAAAATGATACTGCCAAAAAAGTATTAGAAGCTAAAGTGAAAGGTCTAATTAGAAGTAACATTTCGAGTGGACCAATGCCATCACAAAGTGCTATCAAATACGTACTTGAACATCACAGTGATTTTGATAAAGAAATCCAAGCAAATATTGACACATTACAAGAACGTTATGAAGTTACGAAAGACGTTGTTTACGGTGATAAATATAAAGACTACTGGCAAGCGTATGACTTTAACTCAGGTTACTTTATGTCAATCAAAGTGAATGGTGTAAATCCTGAAGAACTACGTAAACATCTTATCGATAAATATTCAATCGGAATCATTGCATTGAATCATACTGATATCCGAATTGCATTCAGTTGTGTCGAAAAAGATGATATTCCGCATGTTTTTGATTCAATCGCTAAAGCAATAGATGATTTGAAGTAAACGATTGATATAATTAAGTAATGTAATTATGATGTTAAACAATTTTTTCATATTTGATTAATTCATTCTTTCCGAACGAAAAAATAACTCGAAAGCTGTGATTTTAATGGTAATTATTTTTTCAATATTGCTTATTATTACTTTTTTCTCAACGTCATATCATTTGTATCTTTACGGATATACGTCAACCGGACATGTACCCAAAAATTTATATTTTTTCATAGGATCACTCATCTTATTCATTCTATTTGGAGCATGGTTACTAGATTTATTATAGATTTTTCTATTATCGTTCTTAATTAGCGTAAAAAACGAGTCTTGGCTATAATTCCTAGACTCGTTTTTATTTTTAGATAGCATGGTTTTTCATAATGTTACCATCCTATAAAAGTTATCTATCTAATTCTGTTTTCTTCCACTTTTTGATTTTGGTTCTAAATGTCTTAAATGGTGCAACTGTGTTAATGTGAATCCACTTCCAAACCGGCCATTTTGAAGGCGTTGATGACGCCCATTGCCTTTTATCACTCTCAAATAATGTTTTATTATCTAAACTATTAATTAAATCAATCATGCTATCTACTTCTTTATTAAACTGATCAATAAGTTGTTCTAATGTGTAGTTTGAGTAGGTTTGATAAAATTCTTGGTATAATCCCCCTAAATTATTCCACTTATAATTCGGGCTGGGTGTTACAACGGATTTATTATTTTTATTATCCTTTTCCCAAGATTGAATTAAATTTAACCATCCAAGTTGGTATGCAATCATTTGCGCAGGTGTCCTATCAATACCGGTTTTATATATATCCTTTTCTCCTTCTAATACATCACTAAATTCGTTAATAAATAAATCGGCTCTTTTTCTAATTTCAATTATTAAAGCATCTTTATCTGCATACGTTTGCATCCAATCACCACCTATTATTTATATGCTTATTATATAATATTTTATTCAATTAAAATATGTATTTATCAACTATAGTTTGAACCTAAGTTTCATGGATAGTTATTATTAAAATATTTTTATCTATCAAAACCATGTCGTGAAATATCATTTGTGGGGATAAGAACTGAAGTTTCCATTGGTAGAGTGAGTTGAGTCATGTTATAATCTTTATACATAAGGCACCTCGTTAATTTAGTTTAGTGATGTTTATTAAATTATACGAAAGGGCCTTATTTTTTTAAAGTATTTCGATGTAAAATTACATATATATACAAAGTATTTTGGCGAGACTCTTGAGGGAACAGGACAAGCTGAAGACTACAGGCTGAAGCTGTCCCCTAAGAAAGCGAGCCAACAATACGAAGTATTGTAAATAAAGAAGCCAGTAAATGAATTTATAAAAACTCATTTACTGGCTATTTTGCTAGAAATTATGTCCCAGGCTCTTATGTTAATAAATCAAATTAGCTTATGCCGTGTATTACATCATGCCTGGCATGCCACCCATACCTGGGTTATCGTTATTATCTGGTTCAGGGATAGTTGCCACAACCGCTTCTGTTGTTAAGAACATCGCAGCAACACTTGCGGCATGTTGTAATGCTGAGCGTGTAACTTTAGTTGGGTCAACAATACCTTCTTCAAGCATATTTACCCATTCATTTGTTGCAGCGTTGAATCCAACTCCTGCATCAGCATGTTTTAATCTTTCAACAATCACTGAACCTTCAAGGCCAGCATTCTCAGCGATTTGACGTACAGGTGCAGATAACGCTTTAAGCACGATATTAACGCCTGTCGCCACATCACCTTCAGCTTCAATTTCATCTACTTTATTGTAAATATTAACTAGTGCTGTGCCACCACCTGCAACAATACCTTCTTCCACTGCTGCACGTGTAGAATTTAATGCATCTTCTATACGTAATTTACGCTCTTTTAATTCTGTTTCAGAAGCAGCTCCTACTTTAATTACTGCAACGCCACCAGCTAATTTTGCTAAACGTTCTTGTAATTTTTCTCTATCAAAGTCAGAATCTGTTTCTTCAATTTGTGCTTTAATTTGACTTACACGTGCATCAATACTATTGTCGTCTCCGTCGCCATCGACAACTGTAGTATTATCTTTTAAAACTTCAACTTTGTTTGCACTACCTAACATTTCAATTGAAGCATCTTTTAATTCTAAACCTAAATCATCAGTTATCACAGTAGCACCAGTAAGGATAGCTAGATCTTCTAACATCGCTTTACGACGATCACCAAATCCAGGTGCTTTCACTGCAACTGCAGTAAATGTACCACGCATGCGGTTTAATACGATATTAGTTAACGCATCTCCTTCGACTTCATCAGCTACAATTAAGATCGGGCGACTTGATTGAACAACTTGTTCTAATAAAGGTAAAATGTCTTGGAAAGAAGAGATTTTTTTATCTGTTACTAATATATATGGTCTTTCTAACTCAGCAATCATTTTATCTGAATCTGTAACCATATAAGGAGATTGGTAACCTCTATCAAATTGCATACCTTCAACCACTTCTAATTCTGTATCAAGTCCATTTGATTCTTCAATAGTAATGACACCGTCGTTACCTACTTTATCCATTGCTTCAGAAATGTATTTACCGATTTCTTCATCAGCTGCAGAAATAGCACCTACTTGTGCAATTTCATTTTTATTTTCAACCTTTTGAGAAATATCATGTAAAGCTTCCACAGCTACTCTAACTGCTTTATCGATACCTTCACGTAATCCTACTGGGTTCGCACCACTTGTTACGTTTTTCAAACCTTCTTGAATCATGGCTTGTGCTAATACAGTTGCAGTTGTAGTACCGTCACCAGCGATTTCGTTTGTTTTATTTGCAACTTCTTGAACTAATTTAGCTCCCATATTTTCATAAGGGTCTTCTAATTCGATTTCTTTAGCAATTGTAACACCGTCGTTTGTAATTAAAGGTGCTACGTATTCTTTATCTAGTACAACGTTACGTCCTTTTGGTCCAATAGTCACTTTAACTGCGTTTGCTAATTTGTCTACACCACGTAACATTGATTGACGTGCATCTTCTGAAAATTTAAGATCTTTAGCCATCTATTTTACCTCCGTAAAACTTTAAGTTTGTTATCAATTTTTTCATCTATTTTAGTTATCAATTACTGCTAGTACATCTTCTACATTTAATATTAAATATGTTTCGTCTCCACGTTTAACTTCAGTGCCAGCATATTCTTGGAATACAACTGAGTCACCTTCTTTAACCTCTGGAGCAATCTTCTCACCATTGTCTAAAAGACGTCCTGTGCCAACAGCAACTACGACACCTTCATTTGATTTTTCTTTAGCGCTATCCGTTAATACGATTCCACTTTTAGTTGTTTGTTCTTGTTCTTTTCTTTCGATAATCACACGATTTCCTAATGGTTTAAGCATGATTGTTCCTCCTTAGCGGGTTCTATTTAGCACTTAGTCAAATCGAGTGCTAACTTATATTTTTATATTAATCAAAGTTGGTCAATTTTTCAAGCATTATGATTTATCTAAATTTTGTACTTACCCACGTTTTGCGATAAACTAATTAGAGTTGATTATTATTGATGGAGGTTTAAAATGGCAAGAATCTGGGTGGCAATTTTAACGTTAATTATATATGCATTAGCACAGTTTTTACCCCTACTCATCCAACATATTCCTATGTTTAGTAATTTGTCAGGCATGGCGTTAGCTAGAACTGGTGTGTATACACAAGTTACTTTATTCATTATCGCTGCAATCTTAATTATCTGGCTTCATTTAAAGATTAAAGATCCTACAATGCTTGAAAAGGGTCATAAAGAACCTAAGCGTTATATTTTACCTTGGGCATTATTAGGTTTTGTAATTGTAATGATATACCAAATGGTAGTCAGCCTTATTACTATGTGGATTATTGGAAAACCACAACAAAGTCCTAATACAGAACGAATTATGGCAATAGCACGTCAATTACCTGTGTTTATCATTTTAATTTCTATTGTAGGACCTATTCTAGAAGAATTTGTGTTTAGAAAAGTATTTTTCGGTGAAATTTACAATAAAATAAAAGGTAACCGTATTGTTGCCTTTTTAATCGCTTCCATTGTGAGTTCATTATTGTTTGCATTAGCACATAATGACATTAAATTTATATTTATTTATTTTGGAATGGGAATGTTATTCTCATTAGCATATGTAATGACAAAGCGAATTGCAGTTCCAATTATCATTCACATGTTGCAAAATGGTTTCGTCGTTTTACTACAACTGTTCTTCGGAGATACAGTTAAATACATACAAGACCAAACGAACTTTATTATTCATTTTTTACTATAATCATTTAATATTTTAAAAAATAGCTATGAGAAAATCTGTCAAAAAAATGATTTCTCATAGCTATTTATATGTTTAAAATTACTAAAGCTAAATTTCATATCAAACTAATTCTTAAATTTTGAATAAAGATACTTCCCGGTAACTCCCGCAAATATAAATACAATTAAGGTTATTAATGAGATATTTATATTTTTATACTTATCCGCATCATTATTTTCTGATGCTTCATCATCTTTTGAATCAATAATTTTATCACCATCATGGCTTTGAATATCAGCATCATCATTTTTATCCCTATCACTAGGTTTTTTCAAGTCTGGCATTGATCCAATTTCACCAGTAATTAATGCCATCACTTGTTCATCTAAGTTCTTATAATAATCTTTCGAATTTAAAGGATTAAAGTACTCAAATCTAAAATAATTTGACCCTTTTTGAAGATAATTTAAATATTGGTTATTAAATGATTGCTTACGGAAAAGTCTATAAAAGTCTTGATCTGTTACGTATTCATCATTATTACCTAATCTATTAATTTGATTAATAATATATGGATTATATTTGTAGGAACCTGTTGCTAGACTATTAAATCTACTCAATAACGTCGAATAATTGTTATTTGGTATTTCTGATTTCGGTGCATAATCATTATTCATATATAATGAACGATTACTATTATTATTTAAATTGTCTCCATAGTGCCATTGACCACGGTTAGCCCCACTCACTTGATTCCAATCACTGGTATTATTTTGATTTAAATTAGAACCATTTTGTTGATTGAAGGATTTATGCGGATATATGCGATGGATAATTGAATCAGATACATTATCATCATTATTATATCCATTATTGTATGAGTTACTATAAGAACCGTTGTGTTCATAGTCACTAGCTTGTCCTGTATAATACGGTTTATTTTTAGGTTGATTTGATGGACGTTTCGGAATAGGATTTGAATGATTTGACGTGCCATTATTTGGATAACTACCTTGATTTGAAGTATTTCCATTGTGATTTGGATGATTATCTCCTATTGAACCGTTGTTTGAATGACTGCCATTATGAGAAGTGTTATTGCCATGATTTGAATGACCATTATTTTTAGGTGGTTGCTCGTTACTTCCAGAATGTGAGCCATCACCCTTATTTGGTGGTTGTTCATTACTGCCTGAATTTGAGCCATCACCTTTATTCGGTGGTTGTTCATTACTGCCTGAATTTGAGTCTTCGCCTTTATTTGGTGGTTGCTCATTACTGCCTGAATTTGAGTCGTCGTCTTTATTTGGTGGTTGTTCATTACTACCTGAGTTTGAGTCGTCACCTTTATTCGGTGGTTGTTCATTACTGCCTGAATTTGAGTCGCCGCCTTTATTTGGTGGTTGCTCATTACTGCCTGAGTTTGAGTCGTCGCCTTTATTCGGTGGTTTTTCGTTACTGCCTGAGTTTGAGTTGTCACCTTTATTTGGTGGTTGTTCATTACTGCCTGAATTTGAGCCATCACCTTTATTCGGTGGTTGTTCATTACTGCCTGAATTTGAGTCGTCATTATTATCTGATGGTTTATTAGTATCTCCTTTACCAACTGAGCTTCCATCTTCAGTACTATTATTATCTTTGCCAGAATCTGTGCCACCATTTGAATCTGTTCCTGAATCATTGTTATCAGGTTTATTACTATTATCCGAACTAGTATCTCCATTTGAATTATTATCTATGTCAGAACCATTTTGGTTATTTGACTCATTACTATTTGAACCATTCTGGTTATTGGAATTATTTGACCCACTATCATCATTATTATTATTAGAATCATTAGAATTGCTACTAGAATTATTAGGATTAGATTCTGAGTTGTTTGTATCACTGTTATTTACATTATTATTTTCATTGTCGCTATTTT